>JANMZO010000081.1:0-14584 GCA_031383405.1 Acidimicrobiia bacterium
GGTGTCGTCACACGCTTTCAACCGGGTCACGTCGGGCGAATCGGCCGATCCCCGACGAATCAACCCCCACGATGTTCGCAAACGCATCCGACTCCGACGTCACGCAGACCACGCAACGAAACGCTCTCATCGAAGCCGTCATGAACTATGAGCCATCCAGCGCCATCCCGGTTGAGACGACGACCGACGCGGTGGATCGCGTGGTCGCCACGGCCCGGGCCGGCGCATCCACATGGGGCGCGGCAAGCCATGAGGAGCGGGCACTCTTGCTTCGGTCCGTAGCCGCTCGGATCGAAGCGCACCGCTACGAGATCGTTGCGCTCATGACCCACGAAGCCAACAAGGTCATCCTCGAAGGCGACGCCGAGGTCAGCGAAGCCATCGACTTTGCGAATTATTACGCCGAGCTGGCGGTTGAACTCGAAACCTACACGACGGGCTCGGCACCGCTCGGCGTCGTGGCGGTCACTCCACCATGGAACTTCCCGTACGCCATCACGATGGGCGGGGTCCTGGCCGCGTTGGCCGCCGGAAATGTCGTCATTCTGAAACCGACGCCACAGTGTCCCCGGGTTGCGGCCCGTGTCGCCGCCGACTGCTGGGCGGCCGGGATCCCTACGTACGCATTGCACCTCTTGGCCGTTCCCGATGACCACATCGGCCGCCACCTCATCTCCCACGATGGCATAGACGCTGTCATCCTGACCGGCTCGATCGACACCGCCCGGATGTTTCTCGGATGGAAGCCCGATCTTCGCCTCCTGGCGGAGACGAGCGGGAAGAATTCACTGGTCATTACGGCCACCGCCGATCTGGATCTGGCCATCAAGGATCTGGTGAGATCGGCTTTCGGTCACGCGGGACAGAAGTGTTCGGCCGCCAGCCTCGCGATCGTCGAAGCCCCGGTGTACGACGACCCCGACTTCCGGCGTCGCCTGGCGGACGCGGTCGCGACGTTGACCTGCGGCCCGGCGACCGATCCGGGTACTGACGTGCCGCCGCTCATCGAAGCCCCGGCTATTTCGCTTCGACGAGCCCTCACGCAACTCGAACCGGGCGAATCGTGGCTGGTCGAACCCCGAAACTATGACCCGTCGGATGACCGCTGCTGGACCCCCGGCGTCCGTTTCGGAGTGAGCGCCGGATCATGGTTCCACCAGAACGAGTGCTTCGGTCCGGTCCTCGGTGTTATGCGTGCGAATGATCTTCACCACGCCATCGAGATGCAGAACGCCACCCGGTACGGCCTCACTGCCGGGCTTCACTCCCTCAACGACGACGAGGTCGCCCTGTGGGCTGAACGCGTTGAAGCCGGCAACGTGTACGTGAACCGCACGATCACCGGAGCCATCGTGCAACGCCAACCCTTCGGAGGCTGGAAGTCCTCGGCTGTGGGCCCGTCGTGCAAGGCCGGTGGTCCTTCCTATGTGAACGTACTTCGCCGATGGGTTCCCGGTTCCGACCCGAAGTCCCTCGAAGCACTCGCCTCCCTTGCGGGCCGCGAAGCTGATCCCTCTGCGCTTCGGTGCGAAACCAACACGCTGCGCTACCGGCCCCTGCCCGGTGGCGTGACCGTGTTGAGCGACAACAGCACCCACGAAACCCAACTTGAGTTGGCCCGACTCGCCGCAACCGCCACCGGGACCAAAGCGACCTTCCTCAACGAGCGGGAGCACAACGACCACTCCGTGATCGATCACCTGGCCACCCATCGACCCGACCGGCTCCGATTGCTCGGACACGCGTCGCCGGCGGTCCGGTCCGCGGCCCATGAACTCGGAATACGGATCGATGACGACCCGATGACCGACGAGGCCCGCCTCGAAGTCGTACGGTGGATGCGTGAGCAGTCCGTCACCGTCACCCAGCACCGGCACGGCCGACCGCGGCCAATGGCAATCTGATCCTCCAGGCTCGAACGTATCCGGTCACACCGGTCACGGCGTCCTTCGGACCGTATTCGACGGACTCCCCCACGCGCTGTACTGCGAGAAGGACGAGCATGGTTCCTACGTCGCAGCCAACCAGGCATTCGCCCGACGCTGTGGACGTCGTCGGGTCGCCGATGTCGTCGGGCGACGCGCCGGAGATCTCTTTCCCGCGGACCTCGCCGCGTCCTATGAAGCGCAGGATCTTGCGATTCTTTCGACCGGCCGTTCCGTCATCAACCATCTTGAAGTGATAAGTCGCCCCGACGGCCAACTTGGCTGGTTCCTGACGACGAAGGTTCCCCTTGTCGAATCACCTGGTGTACTGCTTGTCGTCGTTTCCATCGACCTCATCGCACCGGTCGACCAGCACACCGCCCTCGACAATCTTTCCGGGCTTCTCACCGAGGTTCGGGCCCAACCGGCCCGTGCATGGCGGGTCAGCCAACTGGCGGCGATGGCGGGGATCAGCGAGCGGCAACTCGAACGGCGGATGCAGCGACTGCTCGGCACTGGTGTAAAGGCGTTTCTCCAGTCGGTTCGACTCGATCGGGCCTGCCAACTTCTGGTCGGCTCGACGCTGACTCTCGCCGAGGTCGCCGAAGCGAGCGGCTACTACGACCAGAGTCAGCTTTCGAGGCAGTTCCGCACAGTCAAGGGCATTACGCCAAAGGCGTACCGAACCCTCCGGGACCACCCCACCCCGTAACCGCTGAAGCAGTCTTGCGCTTGTCTCACAGGTTTCTCCCAGCAAGAGGTGATTGACTCGGATCGTGCAACAGGCCCAGGAGATCGCGCAGCGGGTGCTCGTCGTCGACGACGAAGCCGCGATCACCGAGTTGCTGGCCAGCGTGCTCCGGTTTGAAGGCTTCACGGTCGAAACCGCAGCCACCGGCGTCGATGCCCTCCGCCTGGTGGCAAGTTTTCGACCCGACGTGATGCTCCTGGATATCCAACTGCCCGACCTCGACGGGTTCGCGGTGCAGAAGCGTCTCATTTCGGATCGTTCAGCCGTTCCGATTCTCTTCCTGACAGCACGAGACAGCGCCGAGGATAAAGTACGCGGACTTACGATGGGTGCCGATGACTACGTCACCAAACCGTTCGGACTCGACGAACTTGTCGCCCGCGTACGCGCCGTTCTCCGTCGTTCGAGCGGCATCCGGTCGATCGACCGCCTGCGCTTCGCCGATCTCGAGATCGACGAGGAAACCCATGAGGTGTTTCGAGGGTCCCGGGCCATCGATCTCACCCCAACCGAGTTCTCGCTTCTCCGTTACCTGATGAGCAACGCGCCCCGGGTGTTGTCGAAGAGCCAGATTCTCGACCACGTGTGGCGTTACGACTTCGACGGCGATCCCACCGTCGTCGAAACGTACATTTCCTATCTTCGCCGCAAGATCGACCGGGATCACGGGCCGGACGCTGAGCCGCTTCTGCGAACCGTTCGGGGTGTCGGCTACTGTCTCCGGGCCCCACGGACACTGGGCTGACGGCAATGTTCTCGCTTCGTTGGCGTCTCGTGGCCGTGGCCCTCGGGGTCGCAGCAGTCGGCCTCGTTGTCGCAAACGTCGTCGTATTCGGCGTCGTCCGCAACGACCTCAGTAGCCGGATCGACCGTCAGCTCCAAGACTTCTCCGGACGGCGTCTGCTGGTGCGAGCTGTCGATACGGCCGTCGGCGGACGCGGACCCTTTGGCGGAGGCTTTCCCACCATCAACCCGATCGGAGCCGAAGGGCGAACGACCGGTACCGATTCACCCCTCACACCGGCTTCGGTACGGCAGCCCCGGCCCCCGAGGGCGGCGTTCGAAACCTATGCCGAGCTCCGAGATGCCGAGGGCCGGCTGGTTGTCGGCCCGAAGCGCTTCTCGGCCTCCGAGGAAGGAGCACCGGAACCCCTGGCGCTGCCGAAATTGATGGGCAAGCCACCGAGCCAACCGAAAATCTTCGAAGCCACCGACCTATCGGGGAAGCCGTATCGTGTGATCTATCGGGAGTTGCGCGACAACTTGAAAAGTGGCGATGCGGAAGGGCTCGTGTTCGCGATCCCAACGGTCGACCGCGACGCGACCCTGTCGAAGCTCCGGCTCGTTCAGCGCGTGACGGTCCTGGCGACGCTCGCCGCACTGGCCCTGTTTGCATCGCTTCTGGTCCGCCTCGGCCTTCGTCCGCTGAAGCGAATCGAGAAAAGTGCCGCCACAATTGCGGCCGGAAATCTTTCGCACCGAATCGATGACGTGGGTTCTCCGCGAACCGAGGTCGGTCGTCTCGGCATTTCGCTCAACTCCATGTTGACGCAGATTGAGGGAGCGTTTGCGGAAAAGGAACGGTCCGAAACGCAGCTGAAGCGGTTCGTGGCCAACGCGTCACACGAACTTCGCACGCCGCTCACGTCGATCCGCGGGTATGCAGAATTGTACCAACGGGGGGTGGGACGCGACGGACCGGCACTCGACAACTCCATGGGTCGAATCGCGTCCGAAGCGACCCGAATGGGTGCATTGGTCGACGACATGCTGGCCGTCGCCCGACTCGACCAGAAACCAACCCCACCAAGTGAGCCCGTGAGCCTCGCAGCCATTGTGAAAAGTGCCGTGGCCGATCACCGCGTCGTCGATCCGTCGAGACCCGTCGTGGAAACGGTCACAGCCGAACCGTGGATCAATGGTGACGGATTTGCATTGATGCAGGTGCTTACGAATCTGCTGGGCAACATCCGTGTGCATACACCGATCGGCACGCAGATCGACGTGGAACTGCACGAGGCCGGTACGGACGCCGTGTTGACCATGACGGACAACGGCCCCGGCATCGACTCGGCCGAGCTCCCCCTCCTCTTTGAGGCCTTCTATCGAACGGACCCGGCCCGCTCACGGGCGAACGGTGGCGCCGGACTCGGACTGACGATCGTCGCAGCAATAGTGGCCAACCACAATGGAACCATCGGTGTCGATTCCGAGCTTGGCGGCCACACCAGGTTCATGCTCCGCTTTCCGCTTCTCGCCGATCCCTCGGTCACGGAAAGCCCGACGACCGGAACTCTGACGCCCGAATCATCTGCGACCGGGGCCCCGGGCGCACCGTAGCGTTGGCGGGCCAAGGAACGGAAAACGCGTTGTCGTACCTGTTGCGGTCTTCCTAGGGAATTCCAAGGTTGGTCATATGTAGTGGGGAACCATGCAAGCTAAGACCCTGCGAGTCATTTCCGGAGCGCTCGTTCTGGCCGTGGCCGGAGGTGGTTATGTGGCGTACCGCACCGTCCGACCGAAGACCGTGGCGATCGTCGCCCGCACCACCACAGCCTCGGTCGGACAGGTAACCGAAACGATTTCGGCATCCGGGTCCGTGCAGGCGGCCGACGCGGTCAACGTGAATGCCCCGGCCACCTCGACCTTCACGGAACTCCCGGTCTCGTTGGGCGACTCCGTCGCCAAAGGTCAAACCCTCGCTCGACTCGACTCCACGACCGCTCGCAATCAACTTGAAACGGCGAAGGCCAACCTGCTTTCAGCGGAGGCCAAGCTGCAACAGTCGCTCGCCGGCCTCACATCGCAGGAACGCACGCAGCTTTCGGTATCTACCGAGCAGGCATCGGCGCAGGTGAAGTCAGCCGCCCGTTCGTTGAACGATGCGCGGGGCAACTCCGCTCTGACCGCCAAGAGCTACGCCATGACGGTAGACACCGCCAGTGCCGCGCTCGACGCGGCCGTCAAAACCTCAGAGCTCAACGCGGTGAATTACAAGTCGGCCGTAGACACCGCGCAGGCGAGCCTCGACAATGCGAAGGCCGGCGCGGCGCTCAACGAAAAGACGTACCAGACCACCATCGACTCCGCTCAGGCGTCGCTCGACAACGCGAAGAAGACCGCTGAAATCAATGCCAGGAGCTACCAGAACAGTGTGGACCAGGCCCAGGCGGCGATCGACAATGCCAGGACCAATGCCGGGTTTTCGGCCACTTCAGCCACGAACGCCGTCAACCAGGCTGCGGCAACGCTGAGTGGAGAGATCGCCACGCTCAGCACCTACCAACAGGACCTTACCGACAAGCAGAACGCACACCCCGGAGATCAAAACCATCCGGAGGTGGTCGCCGCTCAAGCCAAGGTCAGCGCACAAAGCCGAACGGTCGCGAACGCGCAAAACGCGTTGCTCAACCAGCAGACGAACGCCGCCGGATCAGCGGCGAAAGACTCGCAGACGATCAAGTCAGCAGAGCAGAGCTCACTCAACAACGCGCTCACCAGCCAGACGCTCGGGCTCGCGAAAGATCAGCAGTCCGTTGCCTCCGCCGAGATCTCGTTGAAGAACGCGAACACATCGAAAGAAGCCGGCCTGGCCAAGGACGCGCAGGCCATCGCCGCTGCGGAAACCTCACTGCGTAACGCCGTGGCCTCGCAGACAAGCGGCCTTCTCAAAGACGCGCAGTCCGCCACCCAGGCCCAGAACACGGTGCGCAACGCGCTCGCAAGCGAGACAGCGGGCCTCTTGAAGGACAGACAGTCGGCCGCATCGGCGCAGGCGTCACTCGCCAATGCCCGGCTTTCGCTGCGCGGCACGCAGATCTCGAACTCGCTGAAGCTGGCCCCGACCAAGGCGGCCGATCTGTTGACGCTCCAGTCGCAGGTCGCCTCCGCGAAGGTTGCGGTAAGCACGGCGGAAACCGCTCTCGCCGAAACGACAATCATGGCCCCCGTGGCGGGGGCGATCACCACCTTCGACGCCCGGATAGGAGACTCGCCCGGACAGGGAGCTTTCGCGGTGATTACCGCAGTTGACGATCTTCAGGTCAAGGTCGGCTTCTCCGAGGCGAATGCAGCAAAGGTCAAGGTGGGGCAACGTGGTGTCATCAGCTTCGATGCGCTGCCGACCGTCGCAGTTTCCTCCGTCGTGGGGTCCGTTGATCTCGTCGCCACCTCCGTTCAGAACGTTGCGACGTATTACGTGGTGTTGCGGGTGCCGGGTGGGGCTTCGCAGGGCGTCAAGCCCGGCATGACTGCGTCGGTCGAGATCATCGTGAACGAGGCCACCAATGCAGTCGTCGTGCCCGCCAGTGCGATCTCCACGTTCGGGGGACGGAAATCGGTGACCATACGGAAAGGCGGCGTTGATACGCGCGCCGTTGTCGAGACCGGAATCATCGGGTCCCAGGGAACTGAAGTCATTTCCGGCGTAGCGGAAGGCGATGTCCTTGTTCTTCCGTCAGCGAGTGCCACCGCAACCGCTGGTCGCATCGCAAGTGTGATCTCGGGGGCCGGGGGCGGCGTCGGAACGCCGGCCGTCGGTGGCCCTCCGCCCGGAGGTGGTTGATGCTACGAGGACACACGCGATCGTCGCGGCCCGACGCATCCAAAGCTCCTTCGTCCGCGGTGACACCAAACGATCCGACGCACCCGAACATGGTGATCGACCTTCGCCGGATCACAAAGACCTACGAGATGGGTGAACACTCGGTGTATGCGTTGCGCAGCGTCAATCTCGCCGTTGAGCGGGGTGACTTCCTTGCGATCATGGGCGCATCGGGCAGCGGCAAGTCCACGCTCATGAACATCATCGGCTGTCTCGACGTCCCCACGAGTGGCCGATTCTTTCTCGACGGAGTCGACGTGGCCACTCTCGACGAAGATCAACTGGCCATTGCGCGCAACCACAAGATCGGGTTCATCTTTCAGAGCTTCAACCTGATCCCCCGCACCTCGGTTCTCGACAACGTCGAGTTGCCGATGGCCTACGCGGGAATGAAGCAGGCAAAGCGGACGGAGCGGGCCAAGGCGGCCCTGGCTCTCGTTGGCTTGAGTGACCGCAGCCGTCACCTGCCGAGTGAACTTTCCGGTGGCCAGCAGCAGCGGGCCGCCATTGCGCGGGCGATCGCCACCAGTCCCGCCCTCCTGCTGGCTGACGAACCGACCGGCAACCTCGACTCGCAATCCACAGCGGAGGTCCTCGACATCTTCGAGCAGATGCACCGCGGCGGTCGCACGATCGTGTTGATCACCCACGAAGACGATGTCGCGGCTCGGGCCAAACGGGTCATCCGGCTCCGAGACGGCGAGATCATCTCCGACACCCGTCACGACACCGGCGGATGGACCCGTCCATCTTCGCCGGACGCGCGGGCGGAAGCGGCCGTCACTCGATGAACGTGTACCAACTCTTTCGCCTGGCCGTCCGGGGCGTCAACGCAAACAAACTAAGAAGTGCACTTACTATTCTTGGGATCCTCATCGGCGTGGCATCTGTCGTGGTCCTGGTAGCCGTCGGCAATGGTTCCGCGGTTGCCGTCAAGAAGCAGTTCGAAGGGCTCGGCACCAACTCAATCACCGTTTTCACGGGCGGATTCGGCGGCGGTCGCGGGGGTGCCAGGTCCCAATCCATCGTGATGACGATGAAAGATGTCGAGGCGCTCGAATCGAAAGAGTACGCGGCCACGATCAAGAACGTCGTCCCGATCGTCAACGCTCCATCCGTCACCGCAACGTTCGGCGACGCATCGACGACTCCCGACCAGTTCCAGGGCACCACGCCAGAGATTCAGACCGCCAGCAGCTACCGGGCCGAGGAGGGCCGGTTCTTCGCCGCCGACGAACTGAAGAACCGACAGCGGGTCGCCCTCATCGGCAAGACGGTCCAGACCAACCTGTTCGGCGAAGGGGAATCGGCCGTTGGTCAACGGGTGAAGTTCAACCGTATCGAGTTTGAGATCATCGGCGTTCTCGCCACCAAGGGAACCACCGGTACCCGCGATGAAGACAACGTGGTGCTGGCCCCTTGGACCGCGGTTCGCGACACACTTGCCGGAGGAACCTCGATCTCGCAGATCAAGGTCGAGGCCGCTTCGGCCAAGGCGACAACCGACGCGCAGACTCTGGTCACCAACGTGATCGCCTCCCGCAACGGCAAAGACCCCAACGCGACAAACAAGGGCTTTCAGGTCCTGAACGCCTCAGCGCTCATCGCGTCGAGTACCTCGACTTCGAAAACGCTCACCGTCCTACTCGGGGCGGTTGCCGCGATCAGTCTTCTCGTCGGTGGAATCGGGATCATGAACATCATGCTCGTGACCGTCACCGAACGGACCCGCGAAATTGGAATTCGCAAGGCCGTCGGTGCGCCGAAAGCTGCGATTCTCGGCCAGTTCCTCATGGAGTCGATGGTGCTCGGGGCAATCGGCGGAATTGTGGGTGTGGCGATCGGGCTGATCGGATCCAGGTTCCGAATCGTCGGCGTCGCCCCTGTCGTCTCGTATCCCTCCGTGGTAGTCGCGTTCGTGGTTTCTATCGCGGTTTCACTGTTCTTCGGTTTCTACCCCGCCAATCGGGCCGCTTCGCTACGACCGATCGATGCGCTCCGTCATGAATAGCCGCTCCACACTCCGTGACCGCTGCGGGGGTAGAAGCCAACAGCCTCCTAGGACACCTCATGCTTAAGCAATCTGAACATCTCGACGAACCTACCCAGCTGGGTGAAAACATAGGCGCGCATAGCAGTGTGGACGTCGACGTACCGTCGCCGAGCCCACTGCTCGACGACCTCATCAACGACGACTCGTGGGCGAAGCCAAAGAAGCGGACCAACAAGCGCCTCACCTATACCGCCGCCACGCTGGCACTTGCGTTGTTCGGTATCGCAACCTTCATCGCCGGGGCCAAGATGTCTAATGGTTCGTCCAGGGCCTCGAACGGTACGGCAGGCCGTAACGGCGGATTTGGTGGTCTGGGCGGGATCAGCGGGCTGCCGGGGGGCCTCGGCGGCGCCGGAGGATTCGGTGGCGGAGGTGGAGGCGGTGGCCGACGCAACTCCCGGACGGCAAGCACCGCCTCGGGAGCTACGGCAGCCGGTTCCGCCGCGTTGAGTGATCTCATCAACTCAGCAGGATCAACCGCAACTGGACCTGCGATCGAGGGCAGGGTCACGGCCATCGACGCCACATCGATCACGGTCACCAAAGCCGATGGAACCACCGCAGTCATAACGATCGACAACAAATCGACGTTTGCCCGACGCGCCAACGCAACGAAAGCCGACATTCGAGTCGGAGACAACGTTGCTGCCGACGGCATCGCCGACACCGTGGGCAACGTTGCGGCTTCGACGGTGACGGTCGGGGACCTTCCCGTCTCAGCCGATGCGGCAGCGGGAACGACAACTGCGGACCAGACACCGGCGACCGGCAGCGACCTCGGCGGTTTGCTCGGCGGCTGACGACTCGTAGCAGCACGAAACTACCACTACGTACACCTACCTTCTCCGTCATCTCCCAACCCACCCTGTCCGTTTCATCTGATCCAAGGAGCACCCATGAACCCTGCAATCCGCCTGCGAAGAAACTTCGCTGTCGTCATCGTGACCGCCGTGTCTGCCGTTTCGTTCGCCGGAACTGCCAACGCGCAAACGACCACAACCCTGGGGGCAGACAAGCCCCCGGCGGGCCCGGGGAATGGGGGGGCTCGAGGTGGCTCAGGCCGTGGCGGTCCCAACCGGGCGTTCTGTCGACAGATCACCGATTCCCAGGCTGTGATCGCCGCGTCCAAGGAAGGTGCCGTTGCCAAGCTGAGAATTACCGCTGCGGAATGGGTGAAGATCGAGGCACTGGCACCCGCTGACATCAAACCAAAAGTCAGGATCGTTCGCGTCGGCTTCCAGGCCGCGGCAAAAACGAAGAGCAGCAACCCCGTGAAGACAAAAGCGGTCACGGCTGCCGGAACCGCAATCACAGCGTTCGTGACAGCAAACTGCAATCAGGGCCCAGGAGGGGCAGACGGGGGTGGCGCGGCGTTCACGGCATATCGTGACTGCCTCGAAAGGAACGGCATCACGCTCCCGGCCCGCGCCACGAATCCGGGCCAGGGTGGCGGGGGTCAGGGTGGCGGGGGCCAGGGTCCGGGCCAGGGCGGAGCGGGTCGTCGTGGGTTGGGCCAACTTGACCTGAACGATCCGAAGGTGGCGGCAGCCGTGAAGGCCTGCGGAAGCGTGCTTCCCGCAGGCCCCAACGGCGGGGGCGGATTCGGCGGGGGCGGATTCGGAGCGATCAGGGACTGCCTGGCCAAGAAGAAGATCGTGTTCGACCCCGCTCAAGGGGGTGCCAACGGCCAACCCGACGAGAAGACCCTGAAGGCGATCCAGGAGTGCAGGGCCGAGGCCGCCACATCGGCACCGCCGACGACGAAGAAGTGACGTTGCCCGTTCATGTCCGTCGTCTGTCCGTCGGGGACTGAACGCGTTAGCGCAGGGGCCGCGGTGATCAATCGTCGATATCGGCGTTCCTCTGTAAGCGCGACCCTCGCTGATTCGGCTTCACCGTCACCCGGATGATTGACATCCACCCAGTCTCGCGACCCCCGACCTCGGTGTGAGAAGGTGGTCTGTGCCGAAACCAACCGCTTCCGGTCAGAGCAGGGCGAATGCCGTGATCGTTCTCATCGCCGTGGTTGCGTTGGGCACGAGTTCATGCGCTTCGAAGCGGCCGACCGAAACAGCCACCGGCACTGCCGCTTCGGTGGCCGGAGAAGTCCCGAGGACTACGGTCGAGGCAAACCAGACCGCACCAGGCCAGACCCAACCCACCGCATCAGACACGACATCAGACACGGCATCAGACACGGCGCCCTCCCCGACCGGAGCTGTGGTTGTCGCTGACGGGCTGAACCAACCGACCCAGTTTGTCTTCGGGCCCGGCCGAACGCTGATCATCGCCCAACTCAACGGCGACGAAGACGCCAATCAGGGTCAGGTTGTGCTCGTTGATCTCGGCACCAAAGCGTCGAGCCGTCGCCGGGTGCTTCTTGATGGTCTCGATAAACCTACGGGCGTGGCGTGGGTCAACGGTGAACTGTGGGTGATGGTGAAGCGGGGCCTCATCCGCAGCACCTGGGACGGCTCCGAGACCGATCCGTCGTCACCGGAAAACGTGTTGGCGGGTCTGCCGTTCAATGGGCGATCCGAAGGGACGTTAACTCCCCTGCCCGATGGTCGACTGCTCTACGAAACGAGCGGAAACCTCATCGGTCAGACCATCGACACTGGACGGGTTGAGCCCGGGAGCGGCGAACTCCACCTCCTGGATGCGAAGTCCCTGCGCTCCACTGTCGTAGCGAAGGGTACAAAGCACCCGTACAGCCGCGTCCTCACATCGGAGAACCAACTTCTCGTGACCGAGATCGGCGACGGACCGGGCCCACCCCCACCTGATGAACTGAACCTTATCGATCTCAAGCAAGCGACTGCGGATGGAGCGGTCGACCTCGGATGGCCGCGCTGCCCGACCGACCGTGAGCCCGGTAAGCCAGGTTGCGAGACTATTCCGTCACCTCTCGCGGCCTTCCCGGCGAACTCCACGCCGACCGGCGTGGCCGTATCGGGTTCCTTCGCGTACGTCGCACTCTTCTCACTCGGCCTCATCGTGCGAATTGGATACACCGGCTGGAACCGAGGCGATGCGAACCGCCCATGGCTCGTTGCTGCGAGCGACCTCGACGGGCCGTACTCACTACTGGTCGACGGCGGGCGCGTACTCGTCAGCGAACACAACACCGGGCGAATCCTTGCGTTCGTCGAGAAGTCGCTCGAAACGAACAAAAGTAGTGTCTCGTAAATATACGGTGGTTGTGTGTGGGGGTGCGTGCACCGAGTCCTGCTGGTCGAACGATGGTTCCGTGAGATGAGATCACCGACAAAGCAATCCGTCATTCTGTGTTCCATTCGGTACCCGATCTCCTCGCAGCTATCGAGCACTATCTGAACGCAAGCAACGCCAATCCCAAGCCGTTCCAATGGACCGCCACAACCGAATCCATCCTCAAGAAAACTCGTCAAGGCCGCGTCACCCTCAACGCAATCACCACATAAATAAGAGACACTACATTGGCCGAAACGAACTATCGCTAGCCCGAAACGAACTAGCGCCCGAGGCTCAACCGGCCAGTGACAGCACGGTCTCGGACGAACCGGAACGGCTCGCTTTCGATGTCGCGCGGATCACGTTGGTCGGAGCGGAGGCCAAAAACGCGTTCAGGTCTCGTTCGAACTCGACATTGGCGTCGAGATCGGCCCGTGTTACCGATATCGCCCGCCCGAAATCACCCCGGATCGTGAGTTCTGCGATGTTCAGTTCGTCTCGCTCCCACGCGACATCACGGACCTGTTCGCGTTCCAGGGTCGTCGACCCGAGAACGGAGTGGAATACCAGGGAGTGGTCGGTGAGTACGTATCGGGACTGGCCCATGCCGACCCATCCCGCGTAAATCGCGAGGGCGACAACCGAAACAAGACCACCAACCCGTGATGCAGCAACAAAAGATGCAGCCAGTCCGACCACGATAGCCCCACCCAGAATACGGACCACGACGGGCGAAAGACGGTGTCCCCGGGTGTGCAACGTTGTGTTCATGGAAGGCTCCCTCAGCGTGTCCGCTTATTCCCGACTAACCCTATCGGATTTATAGGAATTAGGGAAGCCCCTTAGTACGCAACTTCCCACGCAAACCCGAGCGAGGCTGAATCGGCGTGCCGGTGGCACGTTTCGAACCTCAGCCCTGAAGCGTCCGACGGAAGAGATCGTGGAGCCTCGACCAGTGCCGCTCGGCGGCTGCGCGGTCATAGGCCGGACGCTGGGGGAACACAAAACCGTGCTCCGTCTTGGGATACCACTCCACTTCTCCAGTGACCGACGACGATGTCGATGCCGATGCCGATGCCGATGCCAACGCCGACTCGAACTCGGCCACCATCTCCATCGGCGCCCAGTGGTCGGTCTCCGCGCACCCGACGTAGACCTCACCGTTGATCTCCGAAAGGTGACGATGGGGAGAATCGGGTGCGTCAACGGCAAGCCGCACACCGTGGAAAGAAGCAGCGGCCCGCACCTGCATCGGAAGCCCGGCACCGACCATGAGTGCGAACGGTCCACTCATGCAGTAACCGACGACACCCACCTTCGACGTATCGGCCAGCGGGTCGGTATCGGCAAAGGCCAACATCGCTTTCGCGTCTTCGACCACCATCGCGTTCGTGAGCGAGTTCATCAACTCGAACATCCGGTCGCGGTCACCCGTCTCGAACACGTTGAACGCCGGAACGTGACGGTAGTAGAGGTTCGAAAGAATCACGAAGTATCCGGCACTGGCGAGTCGCCGCACCATGTCGTGGAGCTCCTCCCGCTTGCCCGGAGCATCCATGAGGAACAGCACGACCGGTCGAGGTCCGGAATCCGGATGCGCCACGAATGAACCCATGGACCCGTCTGCGGTCGGAATGTCGATATGGCACTCGATCACTGATCAGTTCACCTTCGCCGCGAGGTACTCCTTCAACGCCGAGGCGTGACCGCCCGCCATGGCAATCTCTGCGCTCAATTCCCGCAGCGCCCGCTCGCGGCGACCGACGAGCAGCACCTCCGCCCCCTCTTTGGCGAAGCCCACGGCTGCGGCGCGACCGATGCCGCTCGAAGCCCCTGTCACGATGACCACTTTTCCAGAAAAGGACATGCCGCGTAGTGTATGTCACTCGGCGAGCACAGCGCCGGCCGGCCTGGCAGGGACGCGAGACGGAATCGCTGGGCAAAACCGACAAGGAGCGAGTCCGCCCGGCGGCAAGGGTTTTGCCAATGCCCTCGCCGTGAACCGAGCAATCCGTGGGGTGCCACGGCAGGCGCTCCTT
>JANMZO010000098.1:0-2863 GCA_031383405.1 Acidimicrobiia bacterium
CCGAACTACGTGACTGTCGCGAACCTCGGTTGGCTGAACACTTGGGCGGGCATCATCGTTCCCGGGCTTGGCGTGGCATTTGGTGCCTTTCTCCTCCATCAGTCGTTCCGCTCGCTTCCGGCTGAGATCATCGAGGCCGCCCGTCTGGACGGTGTCAGCCAGTTCGGCCTCCTGACGCGCATAGTTGCCCCGATGTCACAGCCGGCGATCGCCGCCTTCGCGTTGATTACGGCGGTGGCCAAATGGAACGAATACCTGTGGCCCCGACTCATTTCGACCCGCGAGATCTCTGCCACGTTGCCGGTCGGACTGACCATGCTCCGCGACAGCGAAGGCGTGAACGAATGGGGACCGATCATGGCCAGCGCGGTGCTTGTGGCACTACCGGTCATTCCACTTCTGCTCGTTGCCCATCGACGTCTGGTCGAGGGTTTGATGGGCGGCGTCAAGGGCTGAGCCCTGTCAATCGGGCTGCCGAGCCCACCATCACCAAGACCACACCACTCACTCAAAGGGATGTCCATGAACGAAATCACCCGTCGAAATTTCCTGAAGACCACCGCCGGAGCCGCGACGTTGGCGGTTGGTGCCGCCATCGCCGGAAAGGGTACGGCCGAAGCCGCCACAAAGACGGCCGGTAAGACCCCGGTATCGGCAAAGAGCAAGAAGTATGCGAAGACAAAGCCGGTCGACGAGGTCGTGTACTGGAGTTCGCACCCGGCAAAATCGAAACCGGTCGAGGAGGCGATGATCGCGGAGTTCGAAAAGACCTACCCGGGTACCAAGGTCCGTCTCGAGACCGCGGGCGCGAACTACGCCGAGATTGCCCAGAAGTTCAACGCCGGCCTTGCTGCGCGCGACGTTCCTGACGTCGTGATGCTGTCGGACGTGTGGTGGTTCAAGTTCGCGATCGCGAAAGCGATCGAGCCTTTGGCCGATTTGTTCAGCGCGCTTAAGGTTGACACGGCCGACTATCAGGACACGCTAATGAACGATTACGTCTTCGGCGGCAACCAGTGGGCCGTGCCCTTCGCACGTTCCACACCGCTCTTCTATTACAACAAGACCTTGTGGAAGTCGGCCGGACTGGCTGATCGTGGCCCTGAAAGCTGGGCCGAATTCGAAACCTGGGCTCCAAAGCTCCAGGAGAAGTTGGGCGACGGGAAGTTCCCGTTCGCGATAGTGAAGGGCGACAGCTTCGTCGCGTGGACCTTCCAGAACATCCTGTGGGGAAACGGTGGCCAGTATTCCACCAAGGACTTCAAGCTCACCCTCGACACCCCGGAGGCCATCGCGGCCGGTCAGTTCATCCGTGACCAGGTGTACACGAAGAAGTATGCGTACGTAACATCGAAGAGTGAGACCGACGACTTCCTTTCCGGGCAGTGCGCTTCCATCGTGTCGTCGACCGGTGGTCTGGCGGGTGTGCTCGCCTCGGCCAAAGGTAAATTCGAGGTCGGCACCGCGTTCTTGCCCAAGGGTCCGAAGGCGTTTGGCTGCCCGACCGGCGGAGCCGGTCTGGCGATCCCGGCGCAGATCTCCGACGAGCGCAAGGTCGCCGCCATGCGGTTCATCAAGTTCATGACGACGCCGGATTACACCGCGTACTACTCGCGCAATGTCGGTTACATGCCCGTTCGTAAGTCGGCCGTTGAGGGATCGATCATGCAGGCCGTCTACGCGGAAAAGCCGCAGTTCCGCACCGCCGTCGATCAGCTGGCCAAGATCCGCAGCCAGGACAGTGCACGGGTGTGGGTCCCCGGAGGCGACTCCATCCTCGGGAAAGCCCTCGAAGCGATGACGCTCAACAACACCGATCCCAAGGCGGCTTGGGCCACCGCAGCGACCCAGCTTCAGCAGATCATCGACACCGAAGTCCTGCCTCGAATCGGCTGATCGAAAACATGATGTCCGCACCTCAGTTTGCACCACTGCGATTTGGTGTGTGCACATACAATATCTGGTCGACGACCCGGTGGCCCGAACGACGGGATGCGCTCTCGTCGTTCGCCCGGGTCGTCTGCCCCGACGTCCTGTGCCTCCAGGAGGTTCAGCCGGAAAGCTTGGCCACCCTTGACGAGTCGCTACCGAACCACGTTCGGGTCCATGACGAGTTTGGCGGGTGGTCAAACGAGGGAAACATCTACTGGCGTAACGACCTGTTCGAATGTGTCGGATATGGAGTAGCGGACATCGGGATGATGGAGCCCCTTCGTCGTCTGTTCTGGGTTCTGCTCAGGCTTCGCGATGGTCCTGGCCGTGAAGTGCGCGTCGCGACCGCGCACTTCACGTGGCATGGCCACACGTACGCGCTGGAAACAGAAAGGAACGTCCGGATACCTCAGGCGAGGGCTGTCGTCGCGGAAATGGACAACCTTGACCGCGGTGGTGAGGCGCAGCTGTTCATGGGTGACCTGAATGACTCGACCGAACCCATTTCGGTGCTTCGTGAAGGTGGTTTCACCGATTGTTTTCGCGCTGTCGGGCAGGAGTCCGACTTCACCCATCCGGCCGCACCGACCGCACGCGGGGTGCCGCAGACAATTGACTGGATCATGTCGAGAGGAGCGGTCCGTCCGATCCTTGGCCACGTTGTCGACTACTTTCATGAAGATCTTGCGCCGTCGGACCACAAGCCGGTCATGGCGGTGTTTGAGACCGCGTGACCATCGGGCATCATCCGAAAGTTCACCTTGCCGATGTGTTGCGGTTTACCACCCGACGCCGCCCGGCAACGCGGTGCGGTCAGCCTACGGCGGTGAACGATGACACGTCGACGATACGCCGGCGGGAATCAGCGAAGGACTCAACGCGGGCATGTGGACTGTCGGTGTTGCGGTGTCGGGCAACGCCAACGGCCTTT
>JANMZO010000112.1:0-15206 GCA_031383405.1 Acidimicrobiia bacterium
TTCCACTCGATACCCGATCTCCTCGCAGCGATCGAGCACCACCTGAACGCAAGCAACACCAATCCCAAGCCGTTCCAATGGACCGCCACAACCGAATCCATCCTCAAGAAAACCCGTCAAGGCCGCATCACCCTCCACACAACCACCACATAAATAAGAGACACCACACTAGCTCCGGTAGCCAAAGGGAAGCCGCTCGTGTTGAAATGTGAAATCGGAGGCACTCACACCTCAGTCTTTTTGTCCGGTGGCGCGGACGTCTCGAGGACGTGAAAATCGGTACCCGCCATTTTCCGCTCAGATGAGTAGTCCAAGGTATTCGCGCGTTGCGCGCGGGTCCACCCCGAATGCGCGAAGGCTTAGGGTGACCGAAAGCCTCTTGTGAACCTGAATGTCATCACCTAAAGTGACGTAATGAAGGTGCAGGTTCAGCGGTTGGTTCTATGACGCCCTTGCGGAGCGTTGGGGGTGGCATGCCTTGTTCGGCGAGTATCGTTATGGTGAAAACGTTGATTTTAACGCCGGTTCCTATAGACCTGGCTCGATAGTGGATCCGTCATGGACCTAGCCCGTTGCAAATTCGACAATCGCAGCTCCGGCACGAAAGCCGGGCGGGTCGTGACCGACGGGCGCCACCTCAGCGGTGGCGATCAACCGTTCCGGATTAAGGGCGTCACCTACGGGAGCTTTCTGCACCGCTTCGACGGAGAGCCGTTCCCTGAGCGCACCCAGGTCAAGTTGGACTTCAGGGCGATGGCCGATCTGGGGCTCAACGTGGTGCGCACGTATGCCTGCCCGCCGCCCGACGTTCTGGACCTCGCGGAGGACTGCGACCTCAAGATGTTGATCGGCCTGCACTATGACGACTGGCGTATGGTCGATGCCGGCCGCTCGGCGCACCGAAGAGTGCGCGACGCGGGTTTGAGATCGGTGGAGTCGGCGCTCGCCATCGGCGCGTCCCGCGCATCGGTGCTCGGATACTCGATCGGGAACGAGGTGCCGGGCGACCTCGTCCGGGTGCACGGAATCCGCGGCGTGGAACGAGTGCTCTCGGAGCTGGCGGTGGCGGTGCACGAGCGGGACCCCGCGGCTCTCGTTACGTACTCCAACTACCCGACGACGGAGTATCTCGAGATCGATGGACTGGATTTCGTCTCGTTCAACGTGTTCCTCGAGCGCCCCGAGAAGCTCAAGCCATACCTTCGGCACCTCCAGATCGTGGCCGGTGACCGCCCACTCCTCGTGAGCGAGCTCGGCCTAGCCTCGGAGGTACATGGTTGCGATGGACAAGCAGCGTCCCTCGACTGGCAACTCCGCCTCGTCGACGAGGCGGGCTGTGTCGGGGCGACTGTCTTCTCCTGGACCGACGAGTGGGGTGTGGGTGGCGAGCCCGTCGAGGGGTGGGGTTTCGGCATCACCACCGGCGACCGTACGCCCAAGCCGGCGATCGAGACCGTACGGACCTGGGCCCGGCGCGACATCGCCGACCTCCGTCCCAGCTGGCCGCGCATCAGCGTCATCGTGTGCGCGTACAACGAGTCGGCGGTCATCGCGGAGTGTCTCGACTCACTGAAGGCCTGCCGCTATCCCGCCCTCGAGGTGCTGATCTGCGACGACGGCTCGACCGACACGACCCGGGAGATCGCGCGCGCCTACCCGTTCCGGCTGCTCGAGCTGGACCATGGCGGTCTGAGCCGTGCTCGAAACGCGGGCATCGCCGCAGCGTCAGGCGAGATCGTGGCCTTCATCGATGCCGATGCCTACTGCCATCCCGACTGGCTCTTTCACGTCGCCATCTCACTCGAGGATGAGGGCGTCATGGGTACCGGCGGGCCGAACCTGCCGGTGGAAGGCGTCGGCTTCGCCGAAAGAGCCATAGCGTACGCGCCAGGTGGTGCCACGCATGTCCTGACGGCAGACGATCGGGCCGAGCACGTGCCGGGGTGCAACATGGCCTTCCGTCGCGACGCCCTCCTCGCCGTTGGCGGATTCGACCCTGCGTTCACGTCCGCGGGTGACGACGTGGACGTCTGTTGGAAGGTGCTCGATGGGGGCGCACAGATCGGCTTCGCTGCTGCGGCGCAGGTGCGCCATCACCGCCGGAGCACGATCCGCGCGTACCTGCGGCAGCAACGTAACTACGGCCGATCTGAGCGAATGGTGGCCGGGCGCCATCGGCACCGCTTCAACCGGCTCGGTCAGGCGTCGTGGTCCGGCTTCATATACGGCGGGCAGCGCCTGCTTCCCTCGCTGCTCCGCCCGGTCATCTACCACGGCTACCAGGGGCACGCTCCCTTCCAGACGGTCACGTCTTCTCGCGCGCACACCGCAATGGGCTGGGCGTCCGCCTGCCTCCCGGCCGCCGTGCCCCTCTTCCTGGTTGGACTGCTCGCCGCGGTGGTCTTCCCCGTCGTCGGGCTCAGCATCGCAGCGGTGGCCGCACTTTCGGTTGTCGGGTACTGCGGTGTGGTCCATGCGGGGTTCCGTCCCGACCGCCACGAGCCCGAGCCACGCCGCATGCGACGCACCGTGACCTGGCTGCACGTCGCGCAACCCATGGTGCGCGCCTGGGGGCGGCTCCGCGGCCGCAGTCTTCCCGCCTTGGAGACCTCCGAGGTGGTGTGGACCGGCGATCGCGCCGCTTGGCTCGATGCCCTCGGCCGTCACCTCGCCGCACAGAACGTGTCGCTCCGCCTGCTGGAGCCCACCCACGGCTGGGACCTCGAGATGCGCTCCGGCCCGTTCCTGTGCATGCGGCTCACCACCGCGGTGGCCTGGCAGTGGAATCCCCTGTACCGGAACCGTCTCAGGCCACGCGCCCCGCTCGTCGTGGCCGCTGCCGCAGTGGTGGCCATCGGGTTGGCTGGTGGACCGGTCATCGCCGCCGGGGCCGTCACTGGTGCGGCACTGATCGTCGAGTACCTCGTTCTGAGTCGCGCCGTCAAGCGTGCGCTCGTGGCGACGACCCGAGGCGCCCGAATATGAGGAAGATCCGCCTGCGGGAGCCGCGCAGAACGCACGCGCCGACTCCGGTTCACAGTCCCACAGCGCGGGATTCAACCGGGACCCTGCGACGGGTGCTCCGAGAGGTCCGCCCCGATGCTCCAGGGATCCTCGCCGTGTTGTTCATCGACCTGCTTGCGGTGCCACTGTTCCTGCTGGCACCCATTCCCATCAAGATCGCCATCGACAGCGTGCTCGGGGGAAAGGCGGTTCCGGGATACATCTCGCCGATTGTCCCCGACGGCTGGCTGGGCACGCCCTCCCGGGTGCTCGCCCTCGCGGCGGCCCTGGCCGTTGTGGTTGTCTTGCTTGAGCAGCTTCGTTGGATGGCCTCGTACATCGTGCTGACTGTCGTCGGAGAGCGCATCACCCTGAGGTTCCGCTCCCGACTCTTCAGTCACGTGCAGAACCTCTCCTTCCAGCACCATGATGCGATCGGCTCGTCGGATTCCATCTATCGGGTCCAGTACGACGCGCCCAGTCTGCGCTACGCCACCGTAGACGGCCTCGTCCCCTTTGCCGTGTCGCTCATCACGCTCGTGCTCACGTTCTTCGTGCTCCTCGCAATGGACCTCCGTCTCGCGTTGATAGCCCTCGTCGTGTCGCCTCCCGTGTTCCTGTTCACGCACGGCTACGGCGTGAAGATGCGGCCGTTCTACCGAGACGCGAAGGAATACGAGAGCGATGCGCTGCACGTGGTGCAGGAGGTGCTGAGCGCCCTTCGGGTCGTGAAGGCGTTCGGCCGCGAAGACAGCGAGCACGCCCGCTTCGTGGATCGTTCCACGACCAGCGCCCGCGCGAAGGTACGGTTGGCGCTGGCCGAGGCAACCTTCGGGCTCTTGGTGAGTACCACCACAGCCATAGGCACTGCTGCTGTCCTGTACGTTGGAGTGCGCAGCGTGCAATCGGGAACCCTCACGCTCGGCGAGCTGCTCGTTGTGATGTCCTACCTCGCGCAGCTCTACGCGCCGCTCCGCTCCGCCAGCGAGAAGGCTGCACTCATGCAATCGTCGCTCGCCGGTGCCGAGCGTGCGTTCGAGATCTTGGACACCGCGTCGGACGTGCCCGAGAGACAGGACGCAGCGGCGCTCGGCCGAGCGATCGGCGAGATCCAGCTCGACGGCGTGAGCTTCGGCTACACCGACGATGACCGGGTGCTCGAAGGTCTCAACTTGGTCGTCCCGGCCGGAACACGTGTCGGCATCAAGGGCCGAACGGGTGTCGGCAAGACGACGCTCATCAACCTGCTGCCACGGTTCTTCGACCCGACCGGTGGGCGAATCCTGCTCGACGGTGCGGACATCCGGGATCTACGGCTCAAAGATCTGCGCCGGCAGTTCGCGATCGTCCCCCAAGACACGATCCTGTTCTCGACAAGCATCTCGGAGAACATCGCCTACAGCCGACCAGACGCCTCCACGGACGACATCGTCGACGCCGCCCGCGCCGCCAACGCTCACGAATTCATCGACGCGTTGCCGCAGGGATACGAGACGCTCGTGGGCGAAAGAGGGATGCGCCTCTCGGGAGGCGAGCGCCAACGGATCGCTCTTGCCCGCGCGTTCCTGAAAGATGCGCCCATCCTGATCCTCGACGAGCCCACGAGCTCGTTGGACACCCGCACCGAGGAAGGCATCATGCTCGCGATGGAACGACTCATGGCCGGGCGCACCACCTTCATGATCGCTCATCGGCTCAGTACGCTGAAGGACTGCGACATGATCCTCGACGTTGAGACGGCTCAGATCCAGGTCGTTCCGAGCGTCCTCTACGGGCGCGCGAGCCCGCCAAAACGTGAGCTCGCCTCGTAGTTGCCGAGGCCTGAAAAACTGAAGGCCCACTGCTCCACGACCAAACGGGCGCAGCGCCGACTTCTTCGCCCACCCTACTCTGGTGGCTCTGTCAACCCGAAAGCTCTTATCCATGCACATCGCTCTCGTCTCTCAGGAGTACCCACCTGATACTGCGCATGGGGGCATCGGCACGCAGACCGCAGCGAAGGCGCGGGCACTTGCCGCGCGCGGCCATCTGATAACAGTGATCTCAAGCAGCGCGGACACTCAGATGTCTGATCACTGCGGTGGATCGATCCGAGTGCTCCGCCTCGGCGGTCGCTTTGGCCAGCTCGTCGCGGCGACGGAGGAGGCCCGATGGGTGTTGCGCTCCACAGAGGTGGCCGAGGCTCTGTCGGACCTCCAGCGAGCGAATCCGATCGATGTCATAGATTTCCCGGACTACGGGGGAGAAGGGTTCGTCTGGCTGCTGAACCGGCGCCGAGGGGTGGGGCCCGCCGTGGTGGTGCACCTCCACGGGCCGCTGGGACTGCTGACCGAGAAGCTTGGCTGGCCTGACCAGAACTCCACGCTGTATGAGGTGGGAACGATGATGGAACGCACTTGCATCACCCTCGCCGACGCAGTCATCTCGTCGAGCCACACGTCTCTCGAGTTCGCTGCTCGTTGTTACGGCATCGACATGCGCCTTTCGCAAGTGGTCCACACGGGTGTCGACATCGGCGTCTTCCGTCCATCGGTGAGGCCCGTGGAGGCGGCTCCGACCGTGATCTTCGTCGGGCGGCTCAGTGCTTCCAAGGGAATTTTTCGGTTGTTCGAGGCGATGGAAGCGATTGCGCCTACGGTCCCCGATCTTCGGCTCGTCCTGGTCGGCCGCACCGACGAGGCGTGCGAGATGGAATTGCACAGGCGGATCGCGCAGATGGCGTTTCCGGTCGAGCTCCGGGGTGAGCTGCCGCACGAATCTTTACCAGCGGCACTCGCGGATGCGGACGTCTTTGCGGCGCCCTCAGAGTTCGAAGGGGGTCCCGGATTGGTCTACCTCGAAGCGATGTCTGTGGGTCTGGCCGTGGTCGGCCCCGCAGGCGGTGGCGTCGCTGAGGTGATCGACCATGGCCGAACAGGTCTCTTGGTGCCCCCGGACGACACCCAAACACTCGCCGCAGCCGTGCGTGACCTCCTTTGCAACCCGGAGCGGCGACGTGCACTCGGGGCTGCGGCGCGTCGGGAGATCGAGGTGCGGTTCAGCACGGAACGAGGGATCGACCAGATTCAGGCGGTCTACAAAGCGACCTGTGCTCGAGTGGAACCTTGACCGTCCGTTTCCTCTCCCGGCTCGAAGAGGTCGATGTCGTCGGATGGAGCGGCCTCCTCGAAAGTCTCCCGGAGGCATCTGTCTTCTGCCTGCCGACGTGGGCATCGGTGTGGTGGGCTACCCTCGGTATGGGTTCGACCAGGGTGGCTATCGCAGAGGACCGGCAGGGGATCACGGCCGTCGTTCCGCTCTTCGAGCTGGGGGACATGCTCTTTCTCATCGGCTGTGTCGGCGCCGATCACCTCGACATCGCATGGAAACGGGGGCACGACGATGTGCTCGAGGAGGTCTTGGCTGCGGTGTTCACGACGTTCCCGAACATCGTCGGGCTGCAGCTGCACCAGCTGAAGCGCGACAGCGACACCACCGCAGCACTTTCGCGCGCGAGCGCTCGTCTGGGGCTCACCATGACCGAGGACCATCAGCTGTACGCGCCGTTTTTCTCGCTCACCCCCGAGCGGGTGACCGCAACGACTGCAAAAAAGAGCCTCCGTCGCCACGAGAACTGGTTTCGGCACAACGGCGAGCTTCGCGTCGATCATCTCCGTGCTGCCTCCGACGTCGAGAACGCGCTTCCGTCCTTCTTCGATCAACACATCAGGCGTTGGGCCGGCACTGCGTACCCGAGCCTGTTCGAGGACCCTCGCAACCGACGGTTCTACGAGTGCCTCGTCCAGCCTGCAATGGCGGAAGGCTGGTTGCGGTTCACGCGGGTCCTGTGGAACGAACGGCCGATCGCATATCACTACGGCTTCTGCCTCGGCGGGCGTTACCTTTGGTACAAGCCGTCTTTCGAGATCGAGCTTTCGGAGCACTCGCCGGGCGAGGTGCTTCTTCGCCACCTCATCTGGGCCGCAGCGGACGAAGGTGCCGCGGTCTTCGACTTCGGCCTCGGTCAAGAGCCTTTCAAGGACCGGTTCGCTGACAGCAGGGTCGACATGGTGACAGTAGGCATCTACCCGGGCCAGGATACGATCCAATGACCGAGGTGCTGGTGCTGAGCCCGCATCCGGACGACGAGACAATCGGATGTGGTGGCACGCTACGACGTCATATCCTCGAAGGCGATCACGTGCGCGTGGTGTTCTTGACGGCCGGAGAGGCAGGCGGTCACGGTGCCGATCCTGAGCAAACAGGCAAGCTGCGGTTGCGCGAGGCCGCCGATGCCCTGACGGTTCTTGGCGTGACGGCCTGGGAATGTTGGGGAGCTCCGGACGGGCGGCTCACTGCGGCTCGTTCGCTGGTTGAGCGACTCCGACTTGCCTTGGCCTCGTGGAACCCTGGCGTCGTCTACGTCCCGCACGGCCGCGAAGCACACCCCGACCATCGGGCTGCGGGCAGGATCGCGTTGCGCGCCCTTGACTCACAACGAACCCTTCCTCGAGTACTCGGCTTCGAAGTATGGACGCCCGTGCAGCAAATGGATCACATCGTCGATGTCAGCGATGTCATCGAAACGAAGATGGCGGCCCTTCGCTGCTATCGCAGTCAGAACCAATTCGTGGATTTCGAGGAAGCGTTCAGAGGCTTGGCCCGTTACCGGGGTGCCCTCCACTCGTGGCCTGGTGGTCCTTACGCGGAAGTCTTCCGCAACCTGAACTGAGTTGAGTCCCGCAAGACCCGAGGAATCAAGGTCCGAGTCGAGGAACCCCTCGGCAAAGGCTCGGGCTGCGCGACTGTGGTGGACATGGTTGTTGTCGATCTCCGCTACGGATCCCCCGCCATCAATTCTGGGCTTCTCAAGGCAGGAACCGGTGTGGCACGCTGTAAGTATGTCGAGCGAACCTTTTCCGGTAGGACCGGTACGAGATCCGGACAGTTTCGTCCTGCCAGCGAACGCGGTGGTGGGCAGGGACGTGTTCATCGAGAGTCCGACGATCTTCTCCGCGTTCCACTCGCAGATGGACCCCGGACTCGTTCTCGGGGACCGCGTCCGCTTCTACCTTGGCGGCTGGGGCGGTTCGGTGAGCGTGGAGCCGGACGGCGTGATGGAAATCGGCGACGACTCTGTGCTTGTAGGCGCGCAGTTGATGTGCGCCGAGCACATCACGCTCGGTCGACGGGTCGTCGTCTCCTACAACGCCGTGATCGCCGACTCCGACTTCCATCCCCGAGATCCGCTGCTTCGCCGTCATGATGCCATTTCCGGAGCGCCCTTCGGCACCTTCGTGGGCTACACACCACGATTCTCGGCGCCTGTCATGATCGAGGATGACGTCGTGATCGGAATCAACGCGATTATTCTCAAGGGCGTTCGCGTGGGGACAGGAGCAGAAATCGGTCCGGGCGCCGTAGTGACCCGTGACGTCCCGGCAGGTGCCTTCGTCGTCGGCAACCCCGCGCAGATCGTGGATCGGTGAAGCTCGAGCACGACTGGTTGGACCAGGACCTTCCCGCCAACGTCGTCCTCGACGAGCATGTCTACCTCCACAGCGCCTACGCATTCCTTCACTACCGGAGCACGCGGCCGGTGGGTGTGCGGCTGGGCGCGCACACGGCCGCGTACGACACGACCATGTTCGACCTCGGACCGTCCGGTGTGGTGGAAGTCGGTCGTTACGGGTTGCTGAACGGTCCGCATTTCATCGCCAATTCCCGCATCGTCATCGGCGATTACGTGTACCTCAGCTACGAGGTGTACCTCGCCGACGAGCCGGCACCCGTGTCACCCACGGATCCGCGATACATCCGTCCACGGGCGCAAGAGGCGGTCGAACCAAGCATCGTTATTGGTGACGACTGCTGGATCGGTCTGCGGTCGGTCGTCCTAGGTGGTACTCGGCTCGGAGACGGTGTCATTGTCGGCGCGGGGTCAGTCGTGCGCGGCGTGGTGGCTCCATACACGATCGTGGCTGGGAATCCCGCCGTGCCGGTGGGAACCGTGCGACCGGGGGAGGGTCCGCGCACCGGCTCGAAGCCCTTCCGAACCCGGCCGTAGCGTCAACGGGCCGAGCCGACCACCCGCGCAGGATTGCCGGCGACCACAGCATAGGCCGGCACCTCGGAGTCCACGACGGCGCCCGCGCCGACGATCGCCCCGGCACCGATATCGGCACCTCCAAGGATCACGGCCCGAGCCCCGATCCACGCGTTCTCGCCGATCCGGATGTCTGGCCGGTGCCCGCCCGAAGCACGTCTTTCGGAAGTGCTCGCAAGTGGAATGGCAACAGGCTGGTCGGCGATCACAACGTCATGGGCGATGAAGGCGTAGTCCTCGATCGCAACCCGGCCATTGGTGCTGATGATCGCGCCCACGACAGCGCAGAAATTGCCGATCTCGACTTCCCCCTCCGGGCCGAGGTCGAAGAAGCTCGTGAGGTACACACCCGAGTCGTCTCCGATTCTGACGCCGCACGGTTGCTGGCTGCGGTAGTGGAGGAACGCGAAGGAGCTGTAGAGCCAGCTGCGCTCGCCGATAACGACGTTGCGTGGGAGCGGCTCGGGGTACCAGTCGTGTTCCAGGACGAGTCTGTCTGAGTTCACCAGGCGGCGTCCGATCCCTCAGCCTGGGGTCGTGCCGGGTTGCCCCCGACCCGACCACCCGCAGGCACATCGGATGTGACGACCGCGCCGGCGCCCACCCTCGCCCCGGCACCGATGCGGACACCCTTGAGGATGATGGCTCCGATGCCGATGTGCGCATCGTCTCCGATATGGACGGCCGCAGTCGTGAGCGGCGGTCGCTTCGACTTGTCGCCGAAAGGAGAGTTCGCATGCGCATCCTGACGACGGAGCTCCGGGTCTCGCGGGTGGAAGTCACAGTCGGCAATCGTGACGTTGTAGGAGACCACCACCCGCTCGCCCAGCACGATCCGATCTGCGCACATGAATACGCCCCCGACGATGATGCTGTCGGCGCCGATCTCGATCGAACCCGTCGGCTCGACGTTGAACGCCGTCCAGGTGAAGACCTGAACGCCCGCCCCGAGCAGGAGTCCCAGCGGCTGGTTACTGCGGTAGAGCTCGAAGCTCTGCTCCCGCTCTATGAAGCACCCCGGCCCCACACGGACGTTGTCGTGCAGCGTCGAATAGTCCCAGTCGCCGGTGAGGTAGCCGACGGCCATCAGGTGACTCCGATCTGGTCCAGAAGGTGCTGGATCACGGTTTCGGCACGGAGGTGATCCCGGGCGAGCGAGCGGGCGGCCTCTTGGTGCGTCTCGTAGTCGGCTTCGACCGACTCGAGCGCCTGGCGGGCTTCCTCGAAAGTGCGGAACGCGAGCAGGCCGAGGCCGGTCGGGAGGATTTCGGAGAAACCCGTGTCCTGCACGACGACGGGCCTGCCGGCGGCGAGATAGCACGCCGAGCGGCAGCTGAACCACCCTGATCCGGTCGCCACGTAGATGTTCTTGGCCACGCTGAACTCTCCCCGGGACTGCTGGATGTAGCGGCGGTAGGCCTGCGCGTCTCGCGAGACGGAGAGCGAATCCACCACACTCCAGCCGAGGCTCCGCCACCGCTCGACGGGGGCCTGGTTGCTTCCGGTCGCCACCTCCAGCCGGGCGTGCGTTGCCCCGGGGAGCGCTTCGACCTTCGGGAACTCCAACTCCTTGGTGCCGTAGATCTTTCCCTCGTGCTCGATCGGCTGGCGAAAGTTGTCCCACGTCATGACGGTCGTCCAGGTGGTGGCCGGCGGCTCCGACTGCCACCGGTCCAACATCACCGGGGGACGGGTCGCCTTCCAATCGACGCCCATGGCAGGAATGTCGCAGCCGGCGCGGCCCATCCGTTCAGCGTAGGTGAAGTACCAATCGTGGGCGCGCCATCCTGCCGTGCCGTACCAGGGCTTCTCCTGCAAGTCCCACAATCGGTAGTTGCGGAAGTGGTTCCATCCCGGATCGGTGTCGATCAGCACCTTCCTCCGGCTCGGCACATACTCCTGGCGGACGAGGGCGGCGCCGGAGACGTTCAGAAAGACATCCGCCTCGTGGACGACCTCGATGAGATCGGCCCGGCTCATGCCGTGGGACTGACCTTCCATATCGAGGACGTGCCATCTCGTGGCCAGGGAAGGTGACAGCCGCGCCAGCTCTGAGCGAGTGAACTCGACCCCGTAAGAGTAGTCCCGGCCGTAGTCACCGACACGGGGGTCGTAGGCCTCCCCCCCGGTGTCCTCAAGGTAATAGACGTCAAAGCCCAGTGCTTCGAGGCCCAACAAGTACTGGCCGTAATCCCACACGACGCCGCCGAGGTTGTACGTGGCAATCATGCCGGTGACGACCGCAATATTCACGAATCCGTACCGTTGACCTTCCTGGGGCACGGGAGCGGCACGAATAGTCGCAGTTCTTGCACTGTCGAAGAGTACCAACGCAGACGACGAGTACCAATGCACGACCAAGGTCGTTGGCTCCAGTCGGGTTGATCGCTCATCGACCCGTCACTGACGGTGCAGCGCCGGTAACGGGTCGCGGAAGCGTCTGCTGCCAGGCCCACGCCGAGGCCATGATCTCCGGAAGGCCCAGGCCGGCCCGCCACCCGAGCAGCGCCTCCGCCTTCTCGCAAGACGACCAGATCTGCTCGACGTCACCTAAGCGGCGCGGGGCAAGCACGTACGGAACGGTAAGGCCCGTCGTCTCCTCGAACGCCCGTAACGCCTCGAGCACAGTGTGCCCGGCCCCTGATCCGAGGTTCACGACCTCCCTTCCGGCAGACCCCGAGAGGACATGGCCGACCGCTGCCACATGGGCGTTGGCGACATCCACGACATGCAGGTAATCACGAACGGGTGTGCCGTCGGGCGTGTCGCAGTCGGAACCGAAAACGCTCAGACGATCGCGCCACCCGGCCGCAGTCTGGGTGATGAACGGCACCAGGTTGTCCGGCACGCCGATCGGCAGCTCACCGATATGTGCCGACGCGTGGGCCCCGGCCGGGTTGAAGTACCGCAGCGAGAGGGCATGGGTGAGCGAGCCCGCTCCCCCGCCGACCGGTGTGATCGAGTCAGAGATGATCTGCTCGCAGATCTGCTTCGTCGCACCATACGGCGACATGGCGGGGCGCAACGGCGTCAGTTCCGAGACCGGGAGGGTAGCAGCGTGCCCGTAGACGGTGCACGACGACGAGAACACCAAACGCGTACACGAACTCGCAGCCATGGCCTCCAGGAGCGCAACGGTTCCGAGGACGTTGTTGCGGTAGTACCGCAACGGGTGTAGGACCGACTCGCGAACCGACTTGTATGCCGCGAAGTGGATCACGGCGTCGAAGGGACCGTGGGTCGCGAACACCCCTGAGAGCGCCTCGACGTCCGTCACGTCGACCGACTCGTGGACCGGCACCGTCCCCAAAAGTGCAGCCACGCCCCGCACCATCGCCGGATCGGACCGGCGAAGATCGTCCACGACGACGAGGTCATCGAAACCAGCCGCCTGAAGGGCAACGATCGTATGCGAACCGATGAAGCCGAACCCACCCGTGATCAGCAGCCGCGTCATCTCAGCCTTTCGTGGTCGGTTCCGCTTGCCATCGACATCGCCTCATCCGACAGTCACGGCCGAGAACTCGGTCAGCGTGCGGAACCACGCCACCGTCCGCCCCAGCGCCTTTCGCATCATCACTCTCGGCCCCCACCCAACTCGGCCCCTGCGCGCGGGTGTCGGACTGGCGCAGCATCGGGTCGTCGCCGGGGAGCGGCGCATGCTCGATACCGATGCGGAACCCGTCAACTCGGGCACGAGCGGGGCCAGTTCGAGCATCGTGAGAGGTTGCGCATGCACCCTGAGTCGACCATGAGAGTTTCGACGGCGAGGCGGATATAGGTGGGCGGGCCCGCTGGCGACGCCAGGTTGCAGATCCTGGTTGGCGGTTTGGACGTGATGAGCGAGGCAAAACCTGTTGAGCGCGAACGGTTCGGGAATCGCGTCGCGCACCATGTGCGCAGTACCGACCGGTACCGTGCTCGTCGTACCCCAATAGCAAGTGCCCACCATCGTGACCTTCATGCAGTTTTACCCTTTACTCACGCGGTCGGTGGTCGACGCGGCGCGAAGCGGAGCTTATTAGCTACGGATGCACACCCCGGGCAAGAGGATCTACAAGCACTGATCAAAGACGGTTTGTGCGCGAGGCTTGCACCGTGCCGAAAGACTCCGTCGCCACGAAACAGAAGCTGCTCGACGCCGCCCAACATCTCTTTGCCACCGTCGGCATCCACACCGTCGCGTCGAAAGACATCGTTGCCCGCGCCGGCCAGAAGAACGTGTCGGCACTCCAATACCACTTCGGCGGACGGGAAGGATTGCTCTTCGCAATCATCGAGCGTCACAATGCGGAGATCGAGTCGGAGCGCGGCCACGTACTCGACCGACTCGAGTCAACCGGGTGCGTCGATCTGGAATCCCTCGTGCGCTCCGTGATAGTGCCATTCGCGCGGAAGCTGGGATCCGCTACGGGCCGGGAGTTTCTTCTGATCGTGGCTCAACTCGGTGAACGGTTCGACCACTGGGATGTACGCGCTCCGGAAACGCCGGCCCAGGCCCAGCGGGCGCTCCTCGCCATCGCCGGCCAACTGGCCGGCGCGCCCCCACAGCTGTCGCCGGAGGTATGCCACGAACGAATCACGCGCTTCCTTGCGATGGTGTCGGAGGCGCTCGGAAGCCGAGCCCGCGTACACAGCCGCCGGCCCCCGGCGCTGACCCACGACCGGTTCGTAACCAACCTCATCGACATGTCCATCGGCGCCCTTACCGCCCGCGCTTCGGGGTAACGATTCGGGTCCAACGCGGGCGCCGACAGCCCGTGGTTACGATAAACCGAGTGATGCAACGATGCGACGGGCAAGGTCGTTGTCTGCCAGCTCCGCTTCCGGGAGAAGATCCCTGAGTGCTACCAGCAGTTCCCCGCGCAGATCAGCGTGGGTGATGCGGGCCGATATATCGGCGAGCAGCGCATTCTCGGCCGTGACGGAACCTATCGCCTGACGCACCTTTGCGATAGCGATCCGGTGATAGGTCTCGTAGGAGAACGTCGGCGTATCCCAGCCGTGTGCATCGGTGAAGGCTTCGATGGCTTCCTGCTCGCGTGTCTGCACCAAACGATCAGCGAACTCGGCAAACACCAGGACCTCGACCGCCGCCTCGTGCTCGTGCTGTTCTGCGACGTGTGTACCGAGTCGAGAGGCTTGCCCGTGGAATGGGTTGATGTTCATGGCTTGATGTTCATGGCTTGATGTTCATGGTCGGTGTCTCAGCAGACTGTGTACCGTAATGGGTCGTCTGACATTACCGCCGGTCACGGGTCGCGGTCGAAATCACCGAACGTTTGTGGGCTCATGAGCAGATCCGTCAGCTCGCATACCGTTACGCGCTGGCCATCGATTCGAGAGACATCGACTCGCTCGTGAAGCTGTTCGTAGCCGACGTGCGGGTCGGTCGCGACACCTTCGGCCACGACGCTCTGGCGGCGGACTTTCACGTGCAACTGCGCGCCGTCGGAACATCGATTCTTCATGTCACCAACCACATCATCGAGGTCGATCCCGACAATGCAGACGCGGCGACGGGCATCGTGTACTGCCGGGGGGAGGTCGAGCAGAACGGTGCGTGGATAGTCCAGGCCATCCAGTACCGCGATATCTATGCGCGCGTAGGAAGCGCCTGGTTGTTCGTGCGATGGGTCCACCTGCTCTGGTACGGCGCCTACATGCTCACCCGCCCGGTCGGTTTGTCACCGGCCGACTATCGCACGGGTACATGGGGCAAGGGTGAGCTCCCCGAGTGGTTCCCGACCTGGGGGCCGTTCTGGGCCAGCACGCCGGGTGACTGAGCGGGGTCGCCAACGGCGCACTATCTCTTTCGCATGCGGTAGCAATGTGTCGTGTAGCGAATTGTGATGCCCGGTTCGCCGGTCGCATACCGGTGACGGGCGAAGAGCGACCGCATGTCATCAAACAGCCGATCCCGTTCCTCGGCGGAGAGGGCAATGACGTAGCTGCGTGATGCGGTCAGGGCGACGAGCCCGTCCTCGTCCAACTCTTGTGAGTGACGTGACTGGTACCGTTCAACCGGGCCAAACCGCGGATGTTCCGGAACAGCGTGTTCAAACGACGCGCCCACGGTCTCGGCCCGTTCACGCCACGCACGACTGATCTGCGGCAT
>JANMZO010000147.1:0-2425 GCA_031383405.1 Acidimicrobiia bacterium
GTCGTCGTCGTGTTCGCCGGGACCAAGGGCTACCTCGACAACCTGCCCGTGTCCGACGTTCGTCGCTTCGAAGACGGCCTGCTCGACTTCATGCGCACACGCAATGCTGCCGTGCTCGCCGCGATGCGTTCGAACCCCAAGGCCGATGTCCCCAGCGAGTTAGCCGGACTGGTCGCTGCATTCAAGGAGCAGTTCCAGGCCGCCGATGCGGCTGCTCGTGCCGTTGATCCCACCACCACCGATGCAACCGCCGTGGGCGAAGCCCAGAGCGACAAGACCCTGGCAACGGAGTGATCTAAATGGCAGGCGGTCAGGAACGCATTCTTCGCGGACGCATTCGTAGCGTCCAAGCCACGAAGAAGATCACGCGCGCGATGGAGCTCATCGCTGCGTCGCGCATCGTGAAGGCGCAACAGCGCGTTCAGGCTGCCGTGCCGTACAGCGATCAGATCACCGAGGTCGTCAAGGACCTTGCCGCAGCCGGAGCGGGCAGGAGTTCACCACTGCTCGTGGGTCGCGGCGAGGTGAAGAATGTGTGTTACGTGATCATCAGCGCCGACCGCGGTCTGTGCGGTGGTTACAACACCGGCGTGCAGCGCGCCGCCGAGGCCGAGATCAAAGCCGATCTGCTTTCCGGGCGCGGGTACGAGATCGTCGCAATTGGTCGCAAGGCCGACAACTACTTCCGGTTCCGGGGTTACAACCGCAACGCGAGCTTCGGCGGCTTCAGCGAGAACCCCACCTACGACCACGCGCGCATGATCGGCAAGCACGTCGTTGCCCTGTTCGAGAGCGGCGCCGTCGATCGGGTCGTGCTCGTGTACACACGTTTCATATCGGCCGGAAGTCAAGAAGTAGTGCTGCGCCCGCTGGTGCCCCTCGACGCCGAAACCGTGCAGGGTGGCGATGCCAAACCTGCTGGCACCAGTGCCGACTACGAGTTCGAACCCGACCCGTCCACCATTCTCGAGACGTTGCTCCCGCGATATGTGGAAGCCCGCATCTACGCGGCGTTACTCAACGCTGCCGCCAGCGAGCACGCGTTCCGTCAGCGCGCGATGAAGAGCGCCACCGACAATGCCGAAGAACTCATCAAGAGCCTGGCCCGCATCATGAACCGGGCTCGCCAGGATTCCATCACTACCGAGATCATGGAGATCGTCAGTGGTGCAGAGGCCCTCGGTTCGAGCAAGACCAAGACAGTTCGCTATGTCGACATCGACGCAGCCGACGCCAACATGCAGGCGACGAACTCATGAACCAGCGAGATCGCGTACTGCGAACGAAATCTGAGAAGACGATCCAAGAAAGCACAAGGAACGAGCAGCCATGACCATGACTGAAACAGATCGCAAGGACGGACGCGTTGTCGGTATCGCCGGCCCCGTGATCGACGTCGAGTTTCCCCGCGGCGCATTGCCAGAGTTGAACCACGCCGTCGAGTTCACCGTCACCGTCGACGGCAAGCCTGTCGTCGTGCTGGCCGAGGTGGCGCAGCAGTTGGGCGAGGGCCGCATCCGTGCGGTGTGCCTCAAACCCACCGATGGTCTCACCCGCGGCACTGCAGTGCGCAACACCGGCCGCGGCATCAACGTGCCCGTCGGCAACCGCACGCTCGGCCATGTGTGGAACGTGTGGGGCGAGGTGCTCGACGCCGACAACGCAGATTTCGCCGATGTCGAGCGCTGGGACATCCACCGTCCGGCCCCCAACTTCGATGCACTCGAACCATCGAAGCGCCTCTTCGAGACCGGCATCAAGGTCATCGACCTCCTCACGCCGTACGTCGCCGGTGGCAAGATCGGCCTGTTCGGTGGTGCCGGTGTCGGCAAGACCGTGCTCATCACCGAGATGATCCGTCGCGTAGCCCAGAACCACGGCGGTGTGTCGGTGTTCGCCGGTGTCGGTGAGCGCACCCGTGAGGGCACCGACCTCAAGTTGGAGATGGAAGAGTCCGGCGTGTTCGAGAAGGCCGCGTTGGTCTTCGGCCAGATGGACGAGCCGCCGGGCGTGCGCCTGCGCGTCGCGTTGTCGGCCCTCACCATGGCCGAGTACTTCCGTGATGTGCAGAACCAGGACGTGTTGTTGTTCGTCGACAACATCTTCCGCTTCGTGCAGGCCGGCTCGGAAGTGTCGACGTTGCTCGGCCGCATGCCTTCGGCCGTGGGCTACCAGCCCACCCTGGCCGACGAGATGGGTCAGCTCCAGGAGCGGATCACCTCCACCCGGGGTCGCGCGATCACATCGCTGCAGGCCGTGTACGTGCCCGCCGACGACTACACCGACCCGGCCCCGTTCACCACCTTCACACACCTTGACGCCACCACGGAGTTGAGCCGCCAGGTTGCTGCGCTGGGCATCTATCCCGCTGTGGATCCGTTGGCATCGACGTCGACGATTCTGCAGCCCGACGTGGTCGGCGATC
>JANMZO010000169.1:0-27239 GCA_031383405.1 Acidimicrobiia bacterium
AACTGGTCGTGGGTCGGGCTGGCGCCGCTTTTCGCATTCCTCGCCCTGTTTCTGGTCGTACCAGCGATCAGCGTATTCAACCGTTCGATGACCGCCAACGACGGCAGTCGCGATTTCTCGGCGCTCCGAAAGGCGTTCAGCGGCCAGAACCTCGACGCCTTCAAGTTCTCCGTGTTCCTCTCGTTCTTCGCAGCTCTCGTGGGAGTGGTGATCGGAACGCTTCTCGCCTACGGGGCGACTGTGATCCGACGGCCCAAGTGGCTACGTTCGATCATCACGTCGTTCAGCGGCGTTGCGGCGAACCTCGGCGGCATCCCGCTGGCCTTTGCGTTCATCGCCCTCCTCGGACGCCAAGGGCTGTTGACCAAGATCCTCGACGGGTTGTTCCATTTCCAGCTGTACGGCACCAGCTTCAAACTCGACTCCACCTGGGGTCTCACGGTCGTCTACTCATATTTCAACATTCCCCTGATGGTGCTGATCACCCTTCCGGCTATCGACGGGCTCCGGCAATCGTGGCGTGAAGCGTGCGCGAACCTCGGCGGCACCTCACTCACGTACTGGCGTCGGGTTGGGATTCCGGTCCTGGCCCCTTCTCTGCTCGGCGGCTTCCTCCTGCTGTTCGCGAACTCGTTCAGCGCCTACGCCACCGCCGCCGCTCTGACCCAGAAGTCGCTCATCGTGCCGCTGCGGATCGGTTTCTACCTCCGGGGAGACGTGAGCGCCAACGAGGACCAACTCGGCTTTGCCCTCGCCACGTGGATGATCATCGTCATGACCGTTTGCATGGGCGCCTATTGGGTTCTTCGTAAGCGCGCGGAACGGTGGCAGCAGTGAGCGCCACCGAGCAGCGCCTGGCGCCACCGTCGGCCGCTCCGCCGACACCGGCTACGCGGCGCCGGTTCGGGCTCCTCGGACCCGCAGCCGTAGTCATCGTGAGCGCGCTTTTCTTTGTCCTTCCACTTCTCGCCATGGCCCGGTTCTCGTTCCAGAACGTGCCCATGATCCGCCTCGGCCGGTCGACGCTGTTCGATGGATGGTCGGCGTCGGGGGTGACCAAGGCGTTCAGGAACCCCGATTTCCGCTCGTCCCTCGGCTTAAGCGTCCGGCTGGCGTTCTTTACGGTTGGCATGACACTCCTGCTGTTGCTTCCGACCACATTGTGGGTCCACCTCCGGATTCCCAAAGCCCGCGCTCTCGTGGAATTCCTGACAGTGCTTCCCTACGTCATTCCTCCGATCGCCCTGGTTGCCGGAATTCTTCCGTTGAAGCCTCACGCCCGTTGGTTCCTGAACTCCAACTACTCCCTCGTCCCGTTTTACGTGGTGCTGGCGATGCCCTTCACGTTCCGGTCGCTCGACGCCGGCATCAAGGCCCTCGACGTGAAAACTCTGGTTGACGCCTCACGCAGCCTGGGAGCGGGTTGGGGCACGACGCTTCGTCGGGTGCTCATTCCCAACATTCGGACCGCCATCATCTCCGCCTCGTTTCTCACCGCTGCGGTGGTACTCGGTGAATACACGATGGCCCGCGTGCTCCTCAAACGCACCCTCCCTGCCTTCATGGCCCAATACCAGGGCAGCGAACCCCAAGGCGGCATGGCGCTCGGATTGACTGCTCTCGTCGCCACCACCGCGCTGTTCGCGATTCTCAGTTTGTTGACCCGCCGACGCGGACAGCGCGTCGACCTCGCCCCCATGGCCGCCGGCCTCTCCTCCACCATCCCGATCAAGGACCTCGATTCATGAGCGCACTCGTGTACGGCGCCGTACGAAAAACCTTCGGCCCCACCGTGGCACTCGAGAGTCTCGATCTCACGCTTCAACCCGGCGAGCTCGTCAGCCTTCTCGGTCCGAGCGGTTGTGGAAAAACGACGGCCCTGCGTATAGCCGCCGGCTTCGAACGGGCCGATTCGGGCACCGTGGCGGTGCACGATACCGACATCACACATCTCCCGGCCCACAAGCGCAACATGGGTATGGTCTTTCAGAGCTACAGCCTGTTCCCGAATCTTTCAGTCGCCGGGAATGTCGAATTCGGTCTGCGGACCCGCAAGATGCCCGCTCCAAAACGGACCCAACGTATGAAGGAGGTCCTTGAACTCGTGCAACTCGAGCAGCTGGCGAACCGTTATCCGCATCAACTCTCCGGGGGCCAGCAGCAGCGGGTCGCGTTGGCCCGGGCTCTTGCGGTGCAGCCGGAAGTACTCCTGCTCGACGAACCCCTTTCTGCCCTCGATGCCAAGGTGCGAGCGACCCTGCGCGACGAAATCCGCCGCATTCAGACGGAGTTGGGGATGACCACCCTGTTCGTCACCCACGACCAGGAGGAAGCACTCGCCATCTCGGACCGTGTCGGAGTGATGTCGAACGGTCGACTCGAACAGATCGACTCGCCCAAGGCCGTGTACCGGCATCCGGCGAGTGCATTCGTCGCCCGGTTCGTCGGCTCCATGAACGAGTTGGCCGCAACCGTTGCCGGCCCGACCGCGGTCACCGTCGGACAGAGTCTGCTGGCCATCCCTTCCGTCGACGGCCAGGCATCGGGCACCAGGGTCCTGGTGCTGGTGCGGCCGGAGGACCTGAAGTTCGCCGAGCGCAACGTAACCGCAAGGAACACCATTCCCGGAACGGCGGTGGCTTCAACCTTCCAGGGGGCATCGACGGTCATCACCGTTCGGCTCGACGCCTCGACGAAACTGGTCGCGGTGCACCTTTCAGGATCGGAAAGCGCCCCGGCGACGGGCCAACGGGTAAGCGTTCACGTGGATACGGACCGGGCGGTCTGCGAGCGCGTCTGATCAGGAAACTCCCCGTCAGCTCGGGTCAACGGTTTCCGCGTTGCCTTCGGCGTTCAGTTCCGCGACGACATCCATCAGCTGGGCGAGGGTGTCCAGCTTCCCTTTGGGCGGTCCGGACAACTTGGCTTGAAGCGTCGTAATACCGGCGCGGTGATATGCGCGCAGACGTTCCTTCACCATCTCCGGAGTCCCCAGGAGATTCGTCTTGAGCCCAATCTCCAAGGGGACGTTAGCTGCGGCCTCCTCGCGACGTCCGGCGAGCCAGAGCTTCTGAACATGGTCAATTTCCTCACCGAAGCCCTGCCGGGTGAAGGCTGCGTTGTAGAAGTTTTGCTTTTTGAAGCCCATGGCACCGATCGTGAACGCGTAGCCATCTGCATTGCGGCGAGCGGCTTCGTCCACGTCGTCGGTGAACTCAACGCCGACCGGAATCAGCAGGTCGATGTCGTCCAGCGACCGCCCTGCAAGGTGCGCCCCGGCTCGGATTCCGTCGACGAAAGAAGCGCCGCGTTCGGGGATGAACGCGTTGCCGATCCAGCCGTCGGCCAGTTCTCCGGTGAGCTCCAGGTTCTTTGGTCCGAGCGCCGCGACGTACATCGGTACTGTCGTCGCCGGGACCATCGACCGAATAGCTTTCCCCGCGCCCCCGGGGCGGGGGAGACGGTACACCTGGCCGTCATAGATCAGTCGCTCACCGGCAACCGCCTTTCGCACAATCTCGATAGTCTCCCGAGTCGACCGCACGGGGTTGGCGAAGGCAATGCCGTGCCATCCCTCCATGATTTGCGGTCCGCTCGTTCCGACACCAAGGAGAAAGCGCCCGCCCGACAGCGCCTGCAGCGACATCGCCGACATGGCCAGCATGGCCGGGGTACGAGCACCGATCTGCACGATGCCGCTGCCCAACTTAATCGTCGAGGTACATGCCGCGAGGTACGCAAGCGGCGTGAGCGCGTCGTAGCCCCACGCCTCGGCAACCCAAACCGAGTCAACCCCGAGCCGTTCGGCTTCAACGACGAACTGCGCGTCGTCGGGACCTGACAGGGAAGCTCCGATGGCAATGCGCATACTTCCATCCTGACCGACCCGATGCGCGGTGTACACCCTGCTCCCACGCAAGGTTTCCTTGTCCAACGAGACAGTTCCCGTTCCTCGAACTGACGCGCGCGTGTGAGCTCCGATAGAGTCGATCGAGGAGGAGACACTATGCGCGCAGCAGTCCTGAACGGTGCACCGGGAGTGCTTGACATAGAAGAGCTGAGCGTCGACAAACCGGCGCCCAATGAGGTCCTTGTGCGCGTCGTCGGCGCCGGGCTTTGCCATTCGGATCTGCACTTCATGGAGGGAACCTTCTAGACACCGCTGCCGGCGGTCATGGGCCATGAATCTGCCGGTGTCGTTGAAGCCGTTGGAAGCGACGTCACGTACTGCCGACCCGGCGATCACGTCGTGTGCTGCCTGTCGATCTTCTGCGGGCAGTGCCGCCAGTGCCTGTCGGGAAATCCCCACCGGTGTGTGAACCCCGCAGCCACATCTCGCCCCGTCGGAGGTGCTCCACGACTGCGCAAACACGACGGCACCGGAGTCGAGCAGATGGCCCGCTTGGGTGGCTTCGCCGAGCTCATGCTCGTTCACCAGAATGCGCTTGTCACGATCACCAAAGACATGCCGTTGGACCGAGCCGCGCTGATCGGCTGCGGAATCACGACGGGTACCGGCGCGGTGTTTCGAACGGCAAAAGTCGAACCGGGATCCCGGGTCTGTGTGATCGGGGCCGGCGGCATCGGCCTCGCCGCGATTCAAGGGGCACGCATCGCGGGTGCCGGCCAGATCGTGGTCGTCGATGTCAGCGACACCAAGTTGGAAATCGCCCGGCAGCTCGGTGGCACCGATCTGGTCAACGCGTCGACGGTCGACAACGTGGTCGCAGCGGTGAAAGACCTCACCGGAGGCGGGGTTGACTACAGCTTCGAAGCCATCGGCCTGAAATCCACCGCCGAGCAGGCGTTCAACATGCTCGATGTGGGCGGTACGGCAACGGTGATCGGTATGGTCCCCCCACGACAGACGCTTGAGATTCGGGGGATCGACCTCCTGTCGGAGAAACGCATTCAAGGATCCATGATGGGTTCCAACCAGTTCCGAACCGACATCCCGGCACTGATTCGCATGTACATCGACGGGCGCCTCAAGCTCGACGAGATGGTCTCGGCGCGCCTTGCTCTCGACGAGATCAACGAGGGATATGCGGCGATGAAGCGCGGCGAGGTCAGCCGCCAGGTCATCACGTTCAGCTGAGCACGAGGGTCCCCCTGATCGCTGTGCGAGGATTCGCCCATGCCGATACTTTCCCTCGATGCGATCGAACAACTTGCCACAGATGCCCTGGTTCGCTGCGGAGCAGATCCGGTTCAGGCCGAGCCCGCAGCCAACTCGATCCGCGAGGCTGAAGCTGAGGGCATCCGCAACGTCGGGTTGAGCTATCTCCCCACGTACCTTCTACACCTCACGTGCGGAAAGATTGTCGGATCTGCAGTTCCGGTGGTGCACCCTGCCGATGGATCCATCATCAAAGCCGACGCCGGCTTCGGGTTCTGTCATGCCGCCTTCGCGGTGGCCCAGCGCCCGTTCGAGGAACTGACCCGCCAACAGGGCGTAGCCATGCTCGTCATCGACCGCTCCTACTCGGCCGGGGTGTTGGGCTGGATGGTTGATCTCGTCGCCCAGCGTGGCTTGGTCGCTCTCGGTTTCGCCAACTCATCACCGCTCGTGGCGCCCTGGGGTGGAAAAACACCCAAACTCGGTACGAACCCGTTGGCGTTCGCCACGCCCCGTTCCGGCCGCCCGCCGATGGTCATTGACATGGCGACGAGCGCGACTGCGTACGTGAACATTCTCCAAGCAGCGAACGAAGGCCGCGAAATTCCGCTGGGTTGGGCGATCGACTCCGCCGGCCAACCCACGACCGACCCGACGTCGGGTCTCGAAGGCAGCGTTGCTCCCCTTGGCGGGGCGAAAGGATTCGGGTTGGGTCTGATCGTCGAGATCCTGGCGGCCGGACTCAGTGGCGGAAATTGGAGCATTGAAAGCTCATCGTTCGGCGACGACCGGGGCGGTCCCCCGGGGGTCGGCCAGTGCTTCATCGCGATCGATCCGACCCGCAGCGCCCCGGGCTTCGTCGACCGTCTGGAGGTCCTCTTCGCCGATCTCCTCAGTGAGACGGGAGTCCGTCTGCCCGGCGATCGCCGCATCGCTTTTCGAGCGCAGGCCGAACGGGATGGAGTGGAGGTCCCCGCCGACCTGATAGCCACAATCTCTGACTACGGCAGATAACGCGATTGCCGTAACCAGGTTGCTCCAGAATCAGAGCATCCGCTTCGCCGCCACCGCGCCGGGCTTGGTTTCACGACACAGGAACTGAAAGGATTCCCGACAACCAACAACACGACGACACCCGAGAATCGTCGCTTCCAGGAGGTAGGGAGATGCTTACCGGTGCCCAGTACAGGTCCTCGCTTGCGGACGGTAGAGCGACGTTTTTTGAAGGACAGCGCATCGACGACCTTCCGGGTCATCCGATTCTCGGATCGGCCGTTGAACGGGTTGCGGAGGGCTACGACTTTCTCCACGCCCAATCCGTCGACGGGAGCTCGTCGCCGCTAATGGGTGTGCCGACCTCGATCGAACAACTACGGGCCAAGAACGATCTCGCCCATCACGCGGGCATGCTGGCACACGTAACGTACACGTCGATAATGACCCTGGCCACAGTCGCGGGTCAGATGGCCGAAAGTGCCCCCGACGAGGTCGAGCGGATGCATGCATTCATCGAAGACGCGTCGAATCGCGACATCCGAATCACGCAGTGCATCACCGATGCCAAGGGCGACCGCTCGCTGCCCCCTGGAAAGCAGCATGATCCGGATTCATACGTACACGTAGTGGATCGCCAACGTGATGGCGTCGTCATCCGGGGAGCAAAGCTGCATATCACCGGCGCCTCGCTCGGCCACGAACTGCTTACCATCCCGACCAAGGCGATGAAATCGGGCGAAGAGCAGTACGCGATCGCCTGCATGGTGCCCGTCAACGCGCCCGGCGTGAAGATCCTCAACACCACGTACGCACCCCGACATCACGACATACGCGACTTTCCTGTGTCGTCGAAGAACCACTGCCCCGAGGGATTCGTGATCTTTGAGGACGTCTTCGTTCCGACTGAACGCGTGTTTCTCGATGGTCAGATCGCTCACGCCGCTACGTTCGCGCACTCGCTCGGCCTCTGGGAGCGACTAGGCGGGCTCTCCGGACTCGCGGAAGGGGCCGACGTGTTGGTCGGACTCGCGCAACTGGTGGCCGAGGCGAACGGACTCAGTCGCGAAGCCCACATCAAGGAGAAGATCTCCGAGATGATCATCCACGCAACCGTCGTGCGGGCATGCCTCGAAGCCGCGATCGGCCATGCGAAGACCGGGGTGTTCGGCGCGGCATTTCCCGACGAGCTTTACACGAACGCGGGAAAGTACGTCGGAGCCTCGAACTACGCGTTGATGGTCCGTCATCTCCACGACATCGCCGGGGGCGCCGTCGTCACGGCTCCGAGCGTGGCCGACATGGAGAGCGAGGAGACCGGAAGTCTCGTCAAGAAGTACATGTCGACAGGCCCGGGGGTCGACGGCGGGTACCGTATCCGGCTATTCCATGCGATCCGAGATCTCACGGCCGACTCGTACGGCGGATGGAGTCTTGTCACAAACATCCAAGCCGGCGGAGGCCTGTACGCCCAGCGGATTGTCACTCGTAGGCACTACGACCTTGATGGAGCAAAGCGTCTTGCCCTCCACACAACCGGCCTCGAGGCGGTCAACTGAACATCATTCGGGCCGCAAACGCCGCCTGCCAAGAAAACACCTAGCCTGTCAGGTGCGATGCCATCTCCCACTGCACCCAACTTCCCCTTCGATGACGCACTCAAAGGGGTTGAGGTCTTGTTGGATCCCGAGCGGATGCGCCACCGGGTTCAGGAGGGTTTCGGTGTGCACGGGCGTCTCGCCCGGCTGCGGATCAGGTCGTTCGAGTACGTCCCGCATGTCTCGCTACGCGTTCACTACACGGCGGAAGTCGGCACGTTACGCCATGATCTTTCGGCACAAATTGGCTTTCCCGTGCCCGCACAGAAGGAGATCGAACGGCTGACCACGTCGGCGAAGGATCGCCGCGTCGCCCGACTTCCGGTAGCCCGTATGGGTGATCTTGCGGCCCACGTGAGCTGGTATCCGGTCGACTTCGGCCTTCCCCTCCTATCGGAGTCCGACGTCGAGATTGCCGATCTGGTCGGCCTCGACTCCGCCGGTCCGACGACCCAGATCGAGTGGATGCCGGGTCGGTACGCGGTGATTCGCTACCCAAACGCGGTGGTACGCGTCTACAACGAGCCCGCCGACGCTACCCGTTCCGTTTACGCGTTGCGACTCATCGATGGTCATCTTCCGGTTGCTCGCCTGACCACAAAGAACGAGGAACGAGGGTTGGTGGCGCAGGAATTGCGTCAGGGAAAGCCGCTCCAACCCGATAAGGCCGTAGCGGCTGGTTCGACGGTCGGCTCCTTCATTGCACAGTTGCACAAAGCCGATACCGGAACCTTCGATCCGAAAGGACAGCTTGTCCATCTGGATCGCGCCGCGCTGCTCGTCGCAGCGCAGACCACGGGAGAGCTGGTCAGCTTCTGCGTACCCGAGTTGAAGGAGCGAGTCGACGCGGTCCTGGCCATCCTCAGTTCGAGCCCCGCCGAGCAGGTCCCGACCGTCGCCTCGCACGGAAGCCTGACCTACGGCAACATCTACCAGCATGGAGACTCGCTCCACGTGCCCGACGCCGACCATCTCTGTTTTGCTTCGCGCGCTTATGATCTCGCAACGTTTGCCGTCAGCACCGTCTCAGGCCGGGCCGAAGATCACGAAATGCTGAACACCGTCGTACAGGCGCTGGCCGAGGGGTACGGATCGGACGTTGAGGCCATGAACTGGCATCTGGCTGCAGCGATCATCACAAGTCTCGACCGTCCACTCAACGGCTTGGCCCGGGACTGGACCGAACGCACGGGGAACCTGTTGACGATCGCCGAGAAACTTACCGCGTAGGGAAGGAGCTCAGCTCCGCCAGGCCCGCTCAAACGGCAGCCGCCAGGCTTGGGGGGCCACGAGTTGGTGCATGGCGTTCGGACCCCACGAGCCAACCGGATAGGGCCGGACCGGTGGCGGCGATGACAGCAGTTCCGACGACAGCTCCCAGACCCGCTCGATTCCTTCCGACGACGTGAACAGCGTGTGATCGCCGCTCATCGCGTCGTGGATCAACCGCTCGTAGGCTTCGAGTACGTCCGCTTGGCGACCCGTCTCGTGCAGCGCGAACTGAAGGCTCAATTTGTCGAGCTTCATACCGGCACCCGGACGCTTGCCGTAAAACGAAAGCGACAGTTTCGACGCGTCGGCCAGATCGAACGTCAGGTGGTCGGGGCCTTGCGCGCCGACTCCGGACCCGGCTGGAAACATGCTCTTCGGTGGCTCACGGAACGCGATGGAAATGATGCGCGCCCCTTCGGCCATCCGCTTTCCGGTGCGAAGGAAAAACGGCACGCCGGCCCAACGCCAATTGTCGATCTCGCATCGCAAAGCGATAAACGTCTCGGTCTCCGAATCACCGGCGACACCCGTTTCGTTGCGATAGCCAATGTACTGGCCGCGCACCACGTCGGATGGCTTGATCGGCACCATCGAGCGGAACACCTTGTTCTTCTCTTCGCTGATCGCCCGCGGTTCCAAGGCCGTCGGTGGCTCCATAGCCATGAAGGCCAGCACCTGGAAGAGGTGGGTGACGACCATGTCGCGGTACGCACCGGTGGACTCGTAGAAGCCCACGCGCTTGTCGAGCGAAAGCGTTTCGGGTACGTCGATCTGCACGTGATCGATATGGTTCCGGTTCCAGATCGGTTCGAACAGACCGTTGGCGAAGCGGAACGCCAGGATGTTCTGGGCCGCCTCCTTCCCAAGGAAGTGGTCAATCCGGAAGATCTGATCCTCGCTGAAGGTCGTATGCAACAGGGCATTCAAGCTTCGCGACGAAGTCAGGTCCGTGCCGAACGGCTTTTCCATGACGATGCGCGAACGTTCCACGAGACCAGCCTCGCCCAGGGTCTTGATGACAACCCGGGCCGCCTTTGGAGGCACCGACAGATAATGCAGGCGACGCGGCTCGCCACCGAGTTCCCCTTCGGCCGTCGCAACCTGTTTGGCCAGGCCTTCAACCCCTGCGTTTTCCACGACGTAAGTGATCTTCCGGGAGAACGAAACCCACATTTCGTCTGAGAATGGATGGGCCGAGAACTCGTCACAAGCGGCCCGGGCGAAGTTGCGGAACCCGTCGTCGTCGAAGTCCTCAAGTGACGTGGCGACAATCCGGCACTCCGGCAACAGGCCGGCCTGCCACAGATGCATGAGGCCGGGAATCAGCTTGCGACGGGACAGGTCGCCCGCGGCGCCGAACAACACGATCACGTGGGACTGCAGCGGCGACATGAGGGAGGGTGCGACATCGTTGGGATCCGAATGTTGCGTAGCCCCGAGGTGCGTGTTCATATCCCGACCCTACTTTCTGTGTCGAGCGGTCCGTCGCCAAAATGGTGACCGGGTGTTGTGACGGCCCTCGACGCCGACATGCTCATCGGCTGACCCCCTCCGGAGGCGTGTCGGTACAGCCAGAGAACAGAACATCCCGCACGGTTCCACTCAAGACTCGGCGATGTCGCCGGCCCACGTGGATTGGTCGGCATCACCGTCGAGGTCGGCTGCCGCAAGCAGCGCCAGGGCAAGTACGACGAGCGCGTAGCCGTAAACGGCGCCGCCGATGTTGTACAGGCGGTAACCGACGAGGGTGGCTACGAGTGGGAGGAACAGTCCGACTTCCACCGTGGCGCGGTTGCAGAGTCGGCGCCACCACAGAAGATCGACGACCTGGATCGCAAGCACGAACACGGCCACCGTCGCTACGGCAGAAGCACCGTGCAGACCGTAGGCCATCACTCCGGCCGGAATCCCGGCGACCGTGACACCGACAAACGGCATAAGACTGGCCAGGCCGACGAGAAAGGCCAGGATAAAGCTGGCACGCAGATGGATGAGCTCAAACACAATCAAACCGAGCAGCGTCACCACCGTTACCTGGAGCACTCCGAGGAGAAGGCGGGTACGGCCCCGGCCAAGGCCGACGCGGACGATGCTTCGAATCCTTTGGCGTTTCGAGACATCGGTGATCTGCCCAAGCGCTCCGCTCAGATACCGGCGGCCGTGGGCCAGCAAGAACAGCATCAAGATCCCGGTGACGAGATAGGTCGGGGCCGTCTTTACCCGCGACAGCGTTTCCCGGTTTATGTCATGGTTCAACTCCCGGGTGAAGGACCTGATCGTTTCGGCAACCCGTAGGTTGCGCGCAACCGACGATCGCTCCTCGAGTCGCGTCGCCGCAAGTGGAGCAACCTGGGTCAAAGCCGTTGCCGAGGTCGTAAGTTCACTTACCAGCCTCGCGACGATGGCCACAGCTACCACCACGAGCGCGACGATCGACAACAGCACAGCGAGCACTCTTGGCAGCCGACGCGACAACCGCTGCACCACCGGATCAAGCACGAGCGCGACAACGCTGCACGCCACGACCCAGCCGATCGTGCGATGTGCGAGCACGAAGACGCGCTGAAGGACATACGCAGCGAGTACCGCCCCGACCAGGGCGAAGGCGAGCGCCGGAGTGACCCGAAGACCCCGCTGTCCTGAACTCGGCGGAGCCGAAGGCGTGGAGATGATCACCCTCGGCGCGCCAATGGCCTCATTCGGAACTTCGAGGGGGCCAGCGGGCGCGGTGTCGTCCACGGACCTAACCTATCGCCATGTCAGCCGAGAGACGTGGGGGCGAGGTCGAACCCGAAGCCGCGGTCGCCCGCGAACCGATCGTGCTCCGCTCGCTGCTGTGGTTGACGGTGGCCGTCCTCGCCGCGTCAACCGGCCTCGCTGTCTTGCGCCTCGCCGGACACGCACTAACCCAGGTTGCGGTGGGTGTCATTCTCGCTCTGGCCCTCGACCCACTCGTCGTCGGTGCCTCGCAACGGTTTCACGTCAGCCGCACCAAAGGGGTGGCGATCGTTGCGGGCGGGTTCGGCGCGCTGTTGATCCTTCTTGTGGTCTTCGTCGGCCCGCCCGCCACCCGGCAGGCGTCACAGTTCGGCAGGCAACTCCCGGTCACCGTCGAGCAGTTCGAGCGATTCCCGGTTATCGGTCCGCAGCTCCAGCGCTTCGAGTTGCGCAAGAACGTCGAAGAGTGGGTCGGCAAGCTCCCCGACCGCTTCAACGCGGAGACGGTACAGGTCGCCGCGACCCGGGTACTGAGCGACACGTTCTCGATTGTCGTCGTCGGATGCCTCGTCGTGGGCGCTCTCCTTGACGGCCCGCGCCTGCTGGCCCTGATCCGATCGCTGTTTCGGACGCGACCCGATCTCCTTGAACGCGTGGACCGCGTCGGTCGGGTCGTTTCGCTCACCCTCGGCCAGTACTTCGGCGGTTCGCTCACGGTAGCGACGCTCATGGGTCTGTTCGTGCTGATCGTCGGGTTGATCCTCAGCATCCCGCTTGCTCCCCTCGCCGCGCTGTGGGCGGCCTTTACCGACCTGATCCCGCAGGTCGGCGGATTCCTCGGCGGGAGTTTCTTCATCGTGCTTGCGTTGACGAAAGGACCGCGCACGGCGCTGATCGCAGCCGGACTGTTTCTTGTGTACATGAACCTTGAGAACCATCTGATCTCACCAGCGATCGTAGGCGAGTCGGTCGATCTGACTCCGGCCACGACCATGGTCGCCGCGTTCGTTGGCGGGGCCGTCGCCGGCCTTCCCGGATCGCTTGTGGCGACGCCGCTCGTCGGTGCAACGAAGCGTCTGTTTCTTGAGCTCCGAACCGGTCACAAGACCGAAATCCCCCCGAAGCCGACGTTGTCGAAGCGGCTCATCAAGCTGCGGCAGCGGTTCACCAAACAGTGAAATCGTTAACCTTTCTTTCATGTGGGTCGACAACACTGCAGACATGCGTAAACCAGGTAGGTCACATACGGTGGATGACCGACCGGTGACACGACACCCGACCGGTGGGACGGCCCAACGATCCTGGTTCGGCGTGCGGCGCCCATTTCGACTCCCGGCAGCAGCCATTTGCGTCTTGGCGGCCGTCATCACGCCTCGGGCCCAGTCTCCCTCACACCCCGCTCGGAACACGCCGATCCGTACCTTCGCCATTTCGAACGCAACGAAAACAACCAGGAAGCCCACAGCCAGGAAACCGGCAACAAGGAAACCCGCAACGAAGGCGACGACAACAACCATCTCGTCGTCTGTCTCGTCGTCGACTACCACACTTCCGCCGGTCACGGCTGTCGGCGTTCAATCAGGTGGCGATGCGCAACCGCCCCTGGTCCCGACCGCGATCTTCACCGCATGCGCCAACAGCGCGCTCGACTGCACGACGGTCACGGTGCCGCTTGATCACGCCAATCCGGCCGGAACGACCGTCAGTCTCTTTGTCTCGCGTCGGCGGGCCAACGATGCGTCGCGCCGTCTTGGAGTGCTCTTCGTCAACCCGGGTGGACCGGGAGGGCCGGCGTACGACACCGTACGCTCGGCCTCGACATATTTGACCCCGGAGATGTTGGATCGCTTCGACATCATCGGTGTGGACCCTCGCGGCACCGAGCGAAGCGCGCCGTTGGCCTGTGACGCGTCCAGAGCTGACCGTTTCAGCCGGCTCACCTTTGCCGAACAATTGGCGGAGGCCTGTGCCACAACCGACAGCGAACGTCTGAAGTTCATGGATACCGAGACAGCGGCCCGTGACCTCGACGATGTTCGTGTCGCCATAGGCGAACGAAAGATCTCGTACCTCGGCATGTCCTACGGCACCTACCTCGGAGCTGTCTACGAGTCGCTGTTCCCGGGTCAGGTTGCATCAATGGTCCTCGACAGCGCGGTCGATCCCAGCCGATACGGCGTAAACATGCTGGTCGACCCGGTTATCGCCACCGAGAAGGCTCTCGACGCGTTCTTGGCCGAGTGTCAGTCCGGCCGGCTCCAGCCCTGCGCATTCAACGACGGAACCGACTTGAACGCAAAGTACCTCGCCGTGCGGGAACGCGCGATCTCGTCATCTCGGAGCAACCGGGAGTTGGCCACCCAACGCTTCGATGAAACGGTCGCAAGCTTTGTCGGTTATCCACGAAACGGCTGGCCCGTACTCGGGCGGGCACTGGAGGAACAGAACGCGACCGGGAGAGGAAACTTCCGCACCACGAGCGCTGACAACCTAGCGACGTCCAACGACGAACAACTGGCCCCGCTTGACTCCTTCTCAACCGCGACAAACCTGTCAATCAACTGCAGAGACGGCATCTTGCCCCGCGACTCGAAAGCGGATCAACTCGTCCGCGATCAAATCGTCGCCTCACCCCGGTTCAGCGGCCTCGCATCAAACGCGCTTGCCGCCGACACATGCGAGACCTGGCCCACGCCGACGGCGAACCTGGTGCCGCTCAAGCGTGCTCCTGCAGCGCTTCTGATCATCGGCAACACCTTCGACCTTACGACTCCGTACCCGTGGTCCGAAGCACTTTCGCGGACCCTCGCCGCGCCCCTCCTGACCCGGAACGGCGGAGGCCACGTCGCGGTCAACAAGAGTCGCTGCGTACGCGAGGCGGTAGCCCGGCTGTTCATCGATCGGACACTGCCGTTGCCCGGCACCGTGTGCTCACCTGACCTCGCGAACCCGTCCTGATCACGCAGACAGGTCGGGGTTTCGGCGCTCGGCAGACCGGAAGAACCCGGGAGGCCGGTGTCAGCGTTTGCGCGCCACCGTCAGGCCGTCGCCGATCGGAATCATCACGGAGTCGAGACGCTCATCCGCGGCCATGGCGTCGTTGACCTCCCTGATCGCGACGGTGTCTCGGTCGTTCACGTCGGTGTTGATGATCTGGCCGTACCAGATCGTGTTGTCAACAAGCACCAGCCCGCCGGGGCGGACCCGCGGAATCAGAGCGTCGAGGTACGCCATGTAGCTCGGCTTGTCGGCATCGATGAACACCAGATCGATGATCGGGTCGTTCGGCATGTCCTTCAGGGTTTCAAGCGCAGGGGCGATTCGCAACTCGATACGGTCGTCGACTCCGGCGCGCCGCCAACCCTCTCGGGCGATGGCGGTCCATTCCTCGCTGACGTCGCAGCACACCAGTCGCCCGCCCGAAGCCAATCCCCGGGCGATCGCCAGCGCAGAGGTGCCCGTGAACGTTCCTACTTCAACGGCGTTCTTCGCCCCGACGAGTCGAGTGAGCAGCGTCATAAACGCCACCTGGTCGGAGCCGATTTGCATGGCGGCGAACTTGCCCAGCGCCACAGTCTGCTCCGTGATCCATTGAACGACCTCGTCGGGCGGAGCCGTATGCGCGCGTAGGTACTCAACGATATTCGAGTCGATCCAAGGTCCGGTTCGGGTGGTCATGGACGCAGACTCTACGCCCCGGCACACTCCGTGCCGCTCGACTCAGTTGCGACCGGCCCGGTTTCGCGGAACGCTGTCGAAGGGAACATCGGTGTCGAGTACCGGTTCGCGGGGAAGTCCGAGGACGCGTTCGCCCAGGGTGTTGCGCTGCATCTCGTCGGTGCCTCCTCCGAGCGACATGCCCCGGCAGTTGAGCACGTGGTACTGCCAGTAGTCGGCGTCGGTATCGTCCGGTGTCCATGCGACACCAGCCGGGAATGAGAGGGCGGCCGCGATGTCGGCGGCGAAGCGACCCTGCTTTGTACGCCACAGTTTGCCGATCGATGGGTGGGCTCTGCGTTCACCGAGCCAACGCATTATCCGCTCCCCGGAATACGCCTCCGCCAGCTGCTGTCGCACGGAAGCATCATCTGCGCGCCCTTTCGTTTGGGCAAGCTCGATGAGTTGAGCAACAGGGAGCGGGTTGCGCCCGGCCTTGCGTTTCTCGGTACGACTACCCAGGACCGAGTTGGTACCGGTCGAGACACGTTCGTGGGCAAGAAGGGCGGTCGCCATGCGCCAGCCGTCGTTCAGATCCCCGACGATCCATTCGGCCGGAACACGGGCCTCGTCGAGGAACACCTCGTTGAACTCCGACACGCCAGTCATCTGCCGCAGCGGGCGGACCGTCACCCCAGGCTGTCGCATCGGGAGCACGAACATGGTGACACCGCGGTGCTTTGGCACCGACGGGTCGGTCCGGGCCAGCAGAATCGCCATGTCGGCATGTTGCGCACCCGACGTCCACACCTTCTGACCGGTGACAATCCACTCGTCGCCGTCGCGGATCGCCCGGGTCGCGAGCGACGCCGATCAGAACCGGCATTCGGCTCGGAGTACAATTGGCACCAGATCTCTTTACCCCGGAGCCCGGGCCGGAGAAACCGCTGCCGCATCGCTTCGCTGCCATGATCGCGGACCATCGGTAATGCCATGGATATGCCGATGCCGAAGATCGACTCGGTCGCAGGCATACGGTGCCGGCTCTCCTCACCGAAGACGACGTGGTGCGCTCTGGTGACTTCAGAGTCGCCGGCTCCGCCCGACTCGGCCGGGTATCCAAACCCGGCCAGTCCGGCATCGTAAAGCGCAGCCCGCCAGGCCTTGGCCTGAGCGAGGGTCTGCGGTCCGCCTTCGTGGTCGGGCTCCGGTTCAGCGTGGTGGCCATCGGTCAAGGTGTTCACGAAGAACTCGCGGACGTAGGTCCGGTACGCGTCGACGTCGGTCATTGCTCAATTCCCCATCAACGATGCGAAGTACGCATACGGATCAGCGATTGGCGGGCTGAGGCGCTTCGCCACCGACATGATGCCAGCCAGTCCACGCGGCGGATGCGACGCGATTCGATCGGCCAGCGCCTGCGCTCGGATGACCACCCTTTCATCAGCCACGACTTCCGTGACGAGACCGAGTCGAAGCAGTTCCGCCGCTGGCAGGCGGTCGCCGAAGAGGGTCACCCGACCGGCTACCGCCGGGCTGTGCCGAAGGTGCAGCCACGCCTGATTCATCGGCGCGGCCACCCCCATCGCTATTTCCGAAACCTGGAGAAACGCTCCCTCGCCGGCGACGGTCAGATCGGCAGCCAGCACCAGGGCGGCCCCGGCGTTGATGGCAAATCGTTCCAGGGCCACGACGATTGGCGTCTGGCATTCGTAGATCGCAGCGTGAACCTGCGTCCATGCATCACGGGGTTCATCGGCGAGATCGTCACCCGCCGCTTTGAGGTCCATGCCCGAGCAGAAACATCCACCGGCACCGCGCAGGACGATCGCCCGGACTTCGACATCGTTGGCGGCTTCGACGATTGCGGCCTTCAATTGGGACGCCAACGACCGGGTTACGGCGTTGCGACGTTCGGGCCGGTTCAGCACGATGTCGGCCCGAGGCCCGAAACGCTCGACCAGAACGTCAGCGCCGACCGGTGTCGTTGTCATGGTTTCACTCCTGGTGTGGGAACGGGCGAATCCTCAGATCTGGGAGCATCCAGATTGGCCACTCAGGTGACTCAGCAACAAATCGCTGACCGCCTGTGGAGCCTCGTCGGACGCGAAGTGGCCGATGCCCGGAAGCACTTCGAAACGGTAGGGTGCGCTCACGAACGCTCCGGTGTGTTCCGCGGCAGACCGACTGACGGTCTGGTCAGCATCGCCCCACACGTACATGGTCGGCACATCGATAACTCCGATCGGGCTGGCCAGAAGTGGCGTCGCGCGGTACCAGGCGAGCGCCGCTTCGAGCGCTTCGGGATTTTTAAGAACCGACAGATAGTCGTCGATCGTCGACCGGGGCACACCGGACCCGGCGAGCATTTGTCGAAGACGCAATGCATTTTCCGCTAGTAGCAGGGTGCAGGTATCTGCACTCAGAAAGGCCCGGTGGTGACGGGACCTGTGCTTCTGATCGGAGTCAACGGCGTCCAATGCGGCGCGAAACGCTGCGGGATGCGGCCGCGAGAGTATCGTCAACGATGCGAGTCGATCGGCATGGGCTGAAGCGACACCCCACGAAACCTGCCCGCCCCAATCGTGGCCGACGAGATGAACCGGCCGGGTTGCCCAGCCACACGCGTCAATGATGTCCAACGCATCTCCCACGAGCCGATCGAAGTCGTAGTTCGAAAGATCTGATGGGCTCGGCCTCGCACCGGGCGAGTAACCACGCTGGTCCGGTGCGATGGCACGAAACCCGCAGTTGGCCAAATACTCCAGCTGTTGACGCCAGGCGTGACGGGATTGCGGGAAACCGTGCAGAAGCAGAACCGGCTCACCGGCTGGCGGTCCGGCCTCCCATGCGTCGAATACGAGTCCTGTCCTTGTGGCGATGGTTGTTTGCTCGAGCGTCGCTGACATGCAGCGGATCATACGTCCCCGCCTTTGCAAGCACCGTCGAGTGCGCTGCAGCGCAGGAGAGTGTGCTGTCGAGGAACAGGGACGCACCGCCTTCTTTTTCTAGCGGGAGTTACAGGTCCGGGGGCAGAAGAACCTTGTCGATGACGTGAATCACTCCGTTGGAGGCAACGACGTCGGGGGCGGCAATGTTTGCATCGTTGATCATGGTCTTGCCGGTGGCGTCGGTCGTAACCTTCAACGCAGCGCCTTCGAGGCTTTTCGCATCGCCGGGCTTCAGATCAGCGGCCATGACGGTTCCCGCCATAACGTGGTACGTGAGTACCTTCGTGAGTTTGGCCTTGTCCGCCAACAACGCGTTCAACGTGGCCGCCGGAACAGCGGCAAATGCGGCATCGGTCGGAGCAAAGACGGTGAAGGGCCCAGGGCCGGTCATGGTCGTAATCAGGTCGGCGTTGGCCAGCAACTTCGCGAGCGTGAGGAATGATCCCGCTGCAACTGCCGTGTAGACGATGTTGTGGTTTGGCGCCAGAGAGGCACTTGCGCCTGCGGCAACCAGGGCGACCGTCGTGGTGGGTTCAGCAGTTGACGCAGTTGCCGCACTGACCGCCACCGTTGTATCCGTGGAGGCGGACGCGACGGGCATGGTTTCCGCGGTCGCCGATGTCGCTTCCGGCGGAGCCACCGAGACATCGCTCCCCTTGTCCTTTGTGCAGGCTCCGAGCGACAGGGCACCCAGGCCCAAGGCGAGGGTGCCGGCAACGAAACGAAGCGAACGTGAACGCAGCGAACGTGAACGCATAGTGTGATTCTCCAACTGACTGATCGGGGGTTGTCATACCGAGCGTGACCGAGCGGTGCGACGTGCAGGTAGGGACTTTCGTCCTGTTTCCCGTCGCCATGAGCCACCCCCGGTGTTGGTGCGTTCTGCGTGACATGCAGTAAACCTTGTGACCGTGCATGCACCATTTGATCTTCCGCTCCTGTCCACGGATCAGGTGGCGAGCTTTGCGGCCCGCGGTTTTCTCAAACTCGAAGCGGTCGTGCCGCCCAGCATCAACAACTTGGCGATGGACGAGCTTCCGAACCTGTTCCGAAGTTGGCTGAATGAGTTCAACGCGACGCTGGCGAACCGCCCGCTCGACGCCGACGAAGCTCCGCTCCCGCGGTCAGGAACCCGGCTCGTCGACGCGTACGCCCCAGACTCAGCGCTCGGCCAGATGGTGCGTGTGCCAACGGTCGCTGGAGCGATTGCTTCGCTGGTCGGAACCGAACCGGTCATCGACCACCACTTCGTCCACCTCAAACCCGCAGGCGATCTTCACGCCCAGGGACTGCACTGCGATGCGATCATCGACTCCGGTCCCGCGTTCGACATTCAGCTGTTCTGGTTTCCGCATGACGTAGCGCCGCGTGCCGGCGGGACCCGGTTCGTGCCCGGCAGTCACCTGCGCCAGGTCACCACTGAAGACGTCGCGCGCTATCAGCATGTCGCTGGTGAGGAATACTTCTCGGGCCCCGCCGGCACGGTTGTGATCTTCCATCAGGGTCTCTGGCACGCGGGCGCGCCCAACCCCAGCGACACCCTTCGGATCATGGGCAAGCTCCGCCTCAACCCGACCGAACCGCAGGTCCGTCTCTGGGATACGGGTGATCTCGAGGCCCGCAACGCTCCCGACGACCATGTATTCGCTCGCAGCGAAGCCGGAACCATCGCGTCGATTCTGCGATCGAAGGAGGATTGGTACGGCACCGCCGACCATCGCCACGAAATCGTTAAGCGCGCGTTGCTCTGGCGGTACCTCTCAGGCGATCCACACTTCGACGTCGACTGGTACCTCACGCGCTCCGAGAAGCGGGCCGAACTGGTGTCGACCGTAGGGCCACGATGACCCGTCGACAGCAGGTCCTCATCCTGTGGCTGTCGAGCTCAGCGCTTGACAGCGGAGTGGTGGCCTGGGCGTTCCACGACGGAACCGCCGGGGCCGGTCCCCAGCCTGGATCCGACCCGCCCTACCGGTCCGGTGTCGCCGCTCTCGTCGACGGCTGGCGGCTTATCCAGATGTCGCAGCTGATTCCACCCACACCCGGCAACGAGCGAGAGACCTCGTATCTCAAGCACGAGTTCCTGTTCGAGAAGCTTATCGACCTCGGCTGACACCTGAACGGGCCAGATAACGGTGTTGGCGAAGATCCGCGCAGCCGGAACGCCCTTCGCGCTAAGAGTGAGCCGGATCTGGACACGCTCGTCGTGCAGGAAGTTCGAACACAGCCCTCGGCCGGGTACTTCAACAACTGACTGACGGCGCAGTCATTTGCCTACGTAATTCTTTCGGTCTCGGAGGATGCAGGCAAGGAAGCGCCGGCATCTGCGGTTGGCCGACGGGAAAAGGTTTTGCGAATCGCTCCCACTCCCGATCCCACAGTCGACTTTGCCCGGTGGAGGGCCCGCTCGGCCCAGACGAACTCGCGAGCCAACAGGCCGAGGCCGGCGAGAATCACGAGAAATCCAGGCCCCGGAAGCACGAGCATGGCCACTCCCCCGAACATCAGAACAAAACCTCCGAAGACCACGAGACCCCGCCGGCTGTAGCGCCACAGACGGGCCAACGCGCTGAGTTCGGACTCGATGCGTTCGCCGACGCTCGGACCGTGGATGACGGTCGAGGCCGGGTCATTCGGTGTGTCGGCTGCTGCGGTTGTGGCCGTTGTGGCCGTTGTGGCCGTTGTGGCCGTTTCGGGAGCAACGGCGGCATCGGAATCAAAATTTGCGGTCATGGGGGTTCCTCTCGGCTGAACATAATTGCCAGCCGAAGGTCTCTCCGCTCCGGATGCCCGGAACTAGCTGAGCCGGGCTCCTCTGGAGCCGTGATGACGGTCAGCCTCGTGGGTTACTCCCCTTCGGTAAGGAAATTATACCGAAGTCAAAGGGTTATGCCAACAACGGAGAGCCGAAGCAACGAGTCCGCTCAACCGACCCTGGCCGACATGCCCCCGTCGACCGGCAGAAGCACACCGGTGATGAATTTGGCCTCGTCGGAGGCCAGGAACAGTGCGGCATGAGCGGTGTCCCACGCGGTTCCCATCTGCGCCCTCAGCGGCACTCTCGCACTGCGCAACGCGCGGGTCTCGTCAGTCGAGCGGCCGGTCGCCTTGGCCACGCCCGTGATCGCCATTGGTGTATCCATGAGACCGGGCAGAATTGCGTTGCACCGGAGCCCGTACTTGGCATTTGCCGACGCAACGCTCAGAGTCAACCGGTTGACGGCCGCCTTTGACACTTCGTATGCGACCATAGAGTTTCCGGCGAGCGACGCCAACGACGAGATGTTCACGATCGCCCCCGATCCGCCTTCACGCATCCGGGGGATAGCCGCTTTGATCGTCAGCCACATTCCTTTGAGGTTCACGTCCATGATCTGGTCAAACGCTTCCTCATCACAACGGTGCGGCGGGCCATCGGACGCCCCGGCCAGCGACCCGATCCCCACGTTGTTGATCAGAACGTCGAGCTTGCCGAACGCCGACACCGCTCCCTCCACGATCGCAGCAGCTTGTTCGGCGTGGACGATGTCAGCCGCCAGCGCTTGGGCGCGACCGCCTTCTGCCTCGATCATCGAAACCGTCTCCCGGGCCCGTTCAAGGTTGCGGTCGACGCATAGAACTTCCGCTCCGTGTCGAGCGAACAGGATGGCCATGGCCCGCCCGTTGCCGATCGTCTCCCCCGGTGTCTGCCCGGCCCCGACGACCACGGCACTCTTTCCGGCCAGCCGTCCAACAGGTTCTTTGCTCGTGGCGCTCATGCCGCGACCCTACCCGGAGCAGGAGGACGCCGTACAGACCTTGCCTGTCAGTCGGGCAGCATGGGGACTTCCGCCAGGCCCCGGCGAAAATTGCCGGCTCTTCGTAGCGAACCGGTGCCGAACCGTTTGTGGATCGCGTCGAGCGCCCCATCGAGGCGGGTGTCACGGTCGCCGAAGGGCAGCGCAAGCTGCACGTTGTCGGCCGGGCTGAGACCGGTCACCGAGATGCCGATGCGGGTCAGCCCCCGCTCCTGCGCGAGTGGCCAGGCTTCGTGCAACAGAAATTGCGCGGGCATCATGATCATGGCCGTCGAGTTCGTCGGCTCCGCAATCGTGTGCGAACGGGTGGCCGATGCGAAGTCGCCGAAGCGCAGTCGCAACACGACGGTGCGCGCCACCCGGCCGGCACTCCGGAGCCTTGCCGTCACCCGGTCGACGATGGCGAGAAGAAGTGCATCACAGTCTTCCCGCACAAGCGCGCCGCGCGGGAACGACGACTGCGAACCGATCGAGCGACGTCGGCGCCCGGCATCGACCCGCCGGGGATCGCGATTGTGGGCCAATGCATGCAGATGGTGCCCGGCTGCTTTACCAAGCATGTCCACCAGCAGTTCTTCACTGAGGCACGCTATATCGGCCACCCGCTTCAACCCACGGGCGTGCAGCTTTGCCGAGGTGACGGGTCCTACACCCCACAGAACCTCCACCGGAAGTGGGTGGAGGAACCGCGCTTCATCGCCCGGGGCCACCACGAGGAGACCGTCGGGCTTGGCCTCAGCGCTCGCCACCTTGGCCAGGTGTTTCGTGGTTGCCACTCCGACGCTCACCGCCAAACCAACCTCGGCGGCGACCCGGGCCCGCAGGTTTGCCCCTATCGTCCGACCGTCACCGTGAATCCGCCGGAGTCCGGTGACATCGAGAAACGCCTCATCGATCGACAGCCCTTCGACCTCGGGCGTGGTGTCGCGAAAAATCTCGAAGACCGCCTCACTCGCGTGGGAGTAAGCCTTCATCCGAGCCGGAACGACGATGGCATCAGGGCAGATCCGCATGGCCTCACGGACACTCGTCGGGCACCTGACCCCGCGCCGTTTCGCTTCGTAGCTGGCGGCCGTCACCACCCCCATGCCGACCAACACCGGTCGGCCGCGCAGAGCCGGATTGTCACGCTGTTCAACCGATGCGTAAAACGCATCGAGGTCGGCGTGAAGAATCGTTCTGCTCCGCACGGGATTGATCGACGGCTCCATCAGAACAAGGTACACGAACACATGTTCGTTCGTCTACGAGAAACCTCGGAGGGCAGTGCACCTTCGCAGAGATACCTTGAACATCGTATGCGCCAGACCCTTCGATGAACCGGGGTTTTCCGGTTCCTCGATGTTCAATGCACCTCCGCTTCAGTGCACCGGGGTCGGTATAGTCGCCGTATGGATCGCACGATTGTTCACGACACACACATGGCCATCAACCTGGCGCACCGTCTGGTGTATTTCGTTCCCGAGGCGGCCGAGGAGTATGCAGCGATCGGCGTCACCGGACGCGGTGGCTATTTCGCCTCCCGGGTCGCCCCAGTTGGCCCGGTCGCCGACCAGGTCATCGTCGCCAACTTCTACAACTTCGCGCCGCGGGCCGTTGCCGCCGCGATGCCCGGCGTGTGGGCCGCCGCCACCCCGGCGGCAATCCAAGAGGCCCGGTTCCGGGCTGTGGTCCGCTCGCTCAAGCGGATCGGCGTCAGCCCGTCAGCCGCCGACCTTTCCGAAGCACGGGCCATAATCGACCCGGTCGTCGCCGGATTGGACTATGCCGGAAAACCACTGGCCGCCGCAAACGCCGCAGTCGTTCTTCCTTCGGATCCGCTCCTCGCGCTCTGGCAGCAGATCACGATCATCCGGGAATGGCGGGGTGATGCACACATTGCGCTGCTCGTCGCCAACGGAATCGGCCCGAGCGAGTGCATGGTGCTGCAGGTCGGCACCGGTCGCTTCCCCCTTGGCACCGCCATGGCGAGCCGTCAGTGGAACGAGACCGAGTGGGCCGGAGCCGTAAGCACGCTCAGTGAACGAGGGTGGGTCGACTCGTCAGGTGCCATGACACCGGAAGGGACCGCCGCACGTGAAGCGATCGAGGATGACACGGACCGTCTGTGTGAACCGATGTGGACCGTCGTCGGTGACGCCAAGACGAAGCGCCTCGGCGAACTGATCTGGCCGATCCACCAAGCCGTCGACGCGGCAGGAACCTATGCGGCGCTGAAGTGAGACCGTTGAACTGACCGGACGTCGATTCAACCAACGGCACGAGCACCGCCAGCACCACCAAACACACGAGCACCAGCCGGCGAAATCGAATCATGTCGACCGTCTCCCGTTCTGCCTGGTTCTCGACTCGGACCGTTTCAACACTCTGCCAGACAAGCGGGGGCTTCAGGCGATGGCCGTGCCGAAGGCCTTGCCGATCCCGAACGTGATGGCAGAGGCAAACACCACGATGGCCAGCTGGCGCAACGCGCCCCGGGACGCGGAGTTGCCGCTCGACCTGCTCACGAGTCCACCGATCGCCAAGCTCGCGACCGCGGTGAGCAGGATCGACGCCGCGACGGCTGATGCGCCCGACGTGAAAAACCACGGCGCAAGTGGAAACAGCGCGCCAAGTGAGAACAACGCGAACGAACTTGTTGCCGCGGTGACCGGCGATCCAAACTCGTCCGGGTTCACGCCGAAGACCGTCTTGGCCGTGAAGTTGAGAAACCGGTCTTCGTCGAGCGGAAGTTCGGTGCTGGCCTGCTTCGCCGTCTCGGTGGCGAATCCGTCAGCGACGAGTTGCGTGGTGAGTTCATCGAGCACCAGCTTCGGGTTGCGAGCGATCAGGCGGCGAAGTTCGCCGAGCAGGCCCGACGCGAGCTCGGCGTGGCTGCCGACCGAGACCCACTCGCCGGCCGCCATCGAGAACGCACCCGCAACAAGGCTGGCAAAACCAGCGAGTCGGACCGCCGAGGCCGACGCGTTCGCCCCGGCGATCGCGAGAATCAGACAGAGATTCGTGACCAACCCGTCGTTGGCCCCAAGGACAGCGGCCCGGGCCGCACCACGCGATACCTGATCGGCTTTGCGCCGCAGCGCTGCCGTGTCGGCGGCGGCGTCTTCGACTCTGGGGTCGATCGGGATTCGGGTCGGGCGCGCCCGACCCGGGTCAGCCACCCAGCCGGACCAAAAGATCGGCGAGAACATCGGTCGCGTGCGTGGCAACGTCTGTGACCACGTAGGTCCGTTGCAGAACACCCACGGGGTCGATCAGGTACGAGTGACGCTTCGGGAACGCTGCGTATTGGTCGGTGCTCGGGCGAACCACGCCGTACACCGTTCCGACGGCCCGGTCGACGTCGCTCAGGAGCGGGTAACCAAAGCCCTGAGCTTCAGCGAAGGCCAGGTTCTCCCCGGGCGTATCAAACGATGCCCCGAGGATGGAGCAGTTCGCGGAAGCGAAGCTTGTGGCGTTGTCACGCAACGCCTGACCCTGAATCGTTCAACCGGGGGTCGATGCTTTCGGGTACCACCACAACAGCACCCACCGATTGCGATAATCGGCGAGGCACCTCTCGACGCCAAGCTGGTCGGGAAGGCAGAATGTCGGGGCGCTTGTTCCATCGGCGGGCATCACTTCAGTCTACGGCGACGATGACCACACCACTGCTCCGGCTACCGGCGATGCGAACCACTCCGGCTTGCGGGCGACGTTGCGCGCAACCTACGGCACGCGGGTCCATCGCTTCGACCCACGCGTCGGCGAGGATCAATACCCCGGGGTGTACCGGTTTTGGGATGAACGCGTTTCAGGAAGCGGCTGAGGCCGTCCGCACGGGGGCCGACCACCATGCGCAAGCCCGGGTCCTGCTGGCCCAAATGACGCTTGCGGAAAAACTCGGCTGTCTCGACGGTGACACGCCGTTCTGGCCGGGACTCATCGACATGTCGTCGGGCGGCTACTACACCCACACCTGGCCGGCCGCAGTGGTCGAGCGTCTGGGTATTCCGGGCTTCCACTTCGCCGATGGACCCCGCGGATGTGTGGTCGGAAATGCCACCGCCTTCCCGGTACCGATGGCCCGCGGTGCCAGCTTCGACCCGGAGTTGGAAGAACAGATCGGAGAGGCGATCGGCTGCGAGCTTCGGGCCAGTGGAGCCACCTACACCGGAGCGGTCTGCATGAACCTGCTCCGTCACCCCGCCTGGGGGCGAGCGCAGGAAACCTACGGCGAAGATCCCCATCACGTCGGCGACATGGCGGTCGCCTTCATGACGGGCCTGCAACACCATGTACTGGCATGCATGAAGCACTTCGCCTTGAACTCGATGGAGAACAGCCGTTTCCGGGTCGATGTAACCGCCTCCGAGCGGGCGCTGCATGAGGTTTATCTTCCCCACTTTCGTCGGGTGGCCGAAGCCGGAGTCTCCAGTGTTATGAGCGCATACAATTCTGTGAACGGCGAATGGTGCGGCCAGAACCGCACCCTGTTGATCGACATCCTCCGCGATGAGTGGGGATGGGACGGTTTCGTAACCTCCGACTTCATTTTCGGACTTCGTGATGCGGCGCGGTCCGTCCGGAACGGCCTCAACGTCGAAATGCCCTTCCGACAGCAGCGGGCTCAGGAACTCGGCGAGGCGATCACGTCGGATGACCTGTTGATCGAACACGTCGACGCCCGGGTGGCCGAGACCCTGGCCACGCGATGTGCCCGTGACCAACACCGGCTCAAGATCGGGGTCCTGTGTCGTGCAGATCTACGCCGGACACCGCAATTCGGCATGGGAGCGGCCGGCTTCCCGTCTTGTCGGGTTCCGCAAAGTACACCTCGAGGCGGGGGCCACCGCCGTCGTGTCTGTTGCGGCGTCGACGCGCCCGCTGCTCATACGCGGTGAAGGCGGGTGGCTGATGGAGCCGGGAGAATACGAACTGCGCATCGGACAGCACGCATCCGATCCCGAAGCAGTCCGACTCCCGGTCTCGATTGGATGACGCGACGCGGTAGCCGGGTCGACCCCCGTGCGCTTCGGGGAATTCGGGCAAAGGAGTAGGGTCGACGGCATGCTGACGGCGTTCCTCACCCACAATCCCGAGGATCTCCACGCCTACTACGGTCGGGCGCTGCCGGAGCTCGAAAGGGTCGCGA
>JANMZO010000176.1:0-1965 GCA_031383405.1 Acidimicrobiia bacterium
TGCGAGGCGTTCGCGGTGGTGACATCACGATCACGGCGATACCGGTTCACGCCGGTCGCACAACCGTCGTGCTCGATATCACCGTCACCGACGATCAGGGTCGCGCCGTCACGAAAACCCTGCAGACCCAGGCCGTGCTGAGTTAAAGCGGGTCCGGCCCGCGGCCGCGCCGTCAAAGCAGGGGTCGAGGTCGGGTACTCCTGCCAGCCCACCGGGTGGTCGCGTGCTCGGAACTGCCGGCTGCGGCTACAGCGACCGGACGAACGCCTCGAGTGCCACGTTCGTCGCTGCCGGTGCCTCCTGCTGAACCCAGTGACCAGCGCCGGGTACCACGGTGGTGCCCCGAAAGTCCGTGCAGTATGCGGGCGCCATAGTGAACATGTCGATGCCGGGCACGAAGTTTCGTACGCCGTCGTGTTCGCCACCGATGAACGTGGCCGGTTGCGTGAGGTTGGGATTGGGAAGTGAGCCAAGCTCCGCCGCGTCGAAACCCTGCGCCCGGTACCGGTTCAAAGGACCGTGCCAGCCTCCGGCATCCAGCGCATCGGCGTACGCCTTGAGTTCTTCGGCGCTCATCCAACCGGGGAATGGATCGGGATCGATCAACCCGTCGAGCATCTTTGCATCGGCTGGTTTCCCTTTCAGGAACAGACCCACACCGTCGCCGCTGATCGCGTAATAGATCATACGGAGGCTCCTGGCGGTGTCGGCACTCAGCTCGGCCTCGGCCACGCCCGGTTCCTGAAAATAGAGCTGGTAGAAGAACCTGTCTTTGTACAGCTCCTTCCACAGATCCAACGACGAACCTGGACGGACGGGGACGTAGGGCACGCTGAGCCCGGCGACGGCAAGGACCTTGTGCGGATACAGCCGAGCGGTGTTCCAGGCGATCGGTGCACCCCAGTCGTGTCCGAACACGATGGCCGTCCCACCGCCGAGCGCGTCGATAACGGCAGCTGCGTCGGCGCAGAGTTCGGTTAGCCGGTACGCCGCGATATCGGTCGGCTTGGAACTCCCGCCGTAACCACGCACGTCCATGGCCGCGACGGTGTATCCGAGCGGAGCGAAGTGCTCCATCTGGTGGCGCCACGAGATCCAAAGTTCCGGCCACCCGTGGATGCAGAGGATCAACGGTCCGGATCCTGCGACCGCAACTCGGATCTCGATCTCGCCGTTGCGGACGGTGGTAAACGTGGTGTCGATCATGAAGACGACGCTACCGCCCGTGGGTCTCCGTGCGGCCGACCACAATATAGGTGCTTAGCTTTTTCGCACACGGACCCGGTTCAGATAGGCCACGGCCGAAGCCTTACCCTCCGGGTCCCGGAGGCCGGCGAGCAGACCGTCGGCGTCGGACCATGACCGGCCGGTACTCACCATTGATTCAGTCACCGCGTTCACGTGGGTCTTGGTCGAGAGCAGAGCGAGTTTCGGTTTCGCCGCGAGGGTTTCGACCAACTCGGTCACCGCAGCACCGAGGTCGGCCAACGGAACAACCCGGTTCAGGAATCCGAGACGCAGCGCTTCGGCGGCGGTGAAGGGGCGGCATGTCATCACCAGTTCCTTTGTGGCCGCCGGGCCGATCTCGCGAACCAGACGGGGAATTCCACCCCATGCGAGTGGGATACCGAGGTCGATCTCCGGAATCGAAAAGCGTGCGTCGTCGGCGGCGAGACGAAGGTCGCAGACTCCGGCGACCACGAGTCCACCGCCGACGCACCAACCGTGAATCTGGGCCACGGTCACCGCCCGCATCTCGTCCATGGCGCGGGCCATGCGCCAACCCGAATCCGAATCGTGGCGTGGATCGTCTTGCCGTGCCCCGTCGGCAAACGCGCTCAACGCCGCTCCCGCCGAGAACACCCGGCCGGCGCCCCGAACCACAACCACCCGCAGATCGTCGTGAGTGTCGAACCAGCGCGCGGCGGATTCGATCGAACGGAGCGTGTCGGTCGAAAGCGGATT
>JANMZO010000177.1:0-28242 GCA_031383405.1 Acidimicrobiia bacterium
TAAAATCGATTGTCAATTACATTGAAGTATGGTACAATCATCTACGGCTGCATTCAGCACATGATTATAGGACGCCAGTGCAGGTCCGTGAGTCTTACCAAAAACCCGCTGCGTAAGCCTCCTAAAAACTGCCGCACTCCAAACCGAGAGGCATCGCTCGGAATGACCACCCCTCTTCACCGAGATGAACGAGGGCCGGGTGCTCATGCTGCCGACCGTCGAGAGTTCTCGCCGTTGGCACAGCTGCTTCGACAGACATTCGGCCAGGGCGGGCATGTCACGGTCGGGAGCTGAGGCGTAGCGAAGGCTGCCGTTGGCTCGAAGCTCTGATTCAACGTGGCGAAGGCTCAAAGCGTGGGTTCACTTCGAAGTTCTCAGGTCAGGCGAGCTCGTCGGGCAGTAATGTAACCCCATGGAACAGGCACGCGCGGCCTCGGCTGTGAACGCCATCGTTGGTCGCGAGTCGCAGGAGAACGTCATCGATTCGACGCTCGATGAGCTCGCCGTCGGCCGTTCGTGTGTCCTGCTGCTCAGCGGTGAGGCCGGCATCGGGAAGTCGCGCATGGCAGATGAGGTTGTGCGACGGGCAAGGTCTCGAGGGCTCCGCACCGCTTGGGCGGGAGCGTGGCAGGGCGATGGCGTCCCCCCGCTCTGGCCGTGGGCACAGCTGCTTCGACAGATCGTCGGTTCTGCCGAGGTGCTCGATCGGGCATCAGTGAATGCGGCAGCACCGTCGGGGAGCGATGTCGATCCGGGACGCGCAACGACTGCTCGGTTTGAACAGTTCGAGATGGTCGCCGCAGCACTGCGGGACGGGATCGGCGACCGTCCGCTCGTGGCCGTGCTCGATGACGCGCACTGGGCCGATGCGGCCACGGTCCACTTCGCCGCCTTTGCCGCCGCTTCACTTCGTGACCATCCGTTCCTCCTGGTGGTCACCTACCGGCCTGATGAGCTGGCACCAGACGCGCTCGCGACACTGCTCCACATCCGCCACTTCGGGTCGACGCAGTCGGCGAGCTCCTGCGCGCCGTGGTCGGGACGTCGGTCAGCCCTGCCGTCGTGTCGACGATCGCGGCGCACAGCAACGGCAACCCGCTGTTCGTCCAGGAGTACGCACCGTTGCTCGCCCTGAGCGGGCGGACCGACGTCCCGCCCGGAGTCGTGCCTGCCGGCGTCACTGCGGTCATCGAACGTCGTCTCGCTCGCCTGCCCGAGCCGACGATCTCGCTGCTTCAAGTTGCGGCTGTCATCGGTCAGGACTTCGTGGCCGAGACGCTTGCTGCGTTGTCGGACGTTTCCGCTGACGCCGTCAGTGACATCCTCTCCGCTGCTACCAACTCCGGTGTGCTCATGCTCGGAGCCAACGACCGGATCGTGTTCGCACACGACCTCATCCGCCAGGTCGCGCTCCGGTCAATGCCGCCGAGCCGCGCTGCTGCGCTGCACCTCGCCGCCGCAAACCATCACATTCTTCGACTCGACGGCGACGCGACACGCCACGCGGCCATCGCCGACCACCTCGCACACGCCGGAACGGAACAGCGCAACGAAGCCTCACAACACTGGGTTGCGGCAGCCGAACAAGCCTTGGCACGACTTGCGTACGAGGAGGCGGCTTCGTGCTTCGTCCGGGCTCGGCAGCTCGCCGACCCTGATCCCATGCAGCGATGTCGCCTCCTGCTCGACGAGGGCAGCGCCCGTATCCGGTCCGGTGCCTTGATGGAAGGTCGCGCCTGTTTCGATTCGGCTGCCGATCTTGCCCGCGAGACTGGCCGTGTCGACCTGCTCGCGGAGGCGGCCCTCGGGCTTGGCGTGGGTGAGTCGGGTTGGGCGGTTCCCAGATCGAGTCGGTCCGCGACGCTCTGGCCGCTCTTCCGCCGGGCGACCGGCGTCTTCGTTCGATGCTGCTCGCCCGTTTGTCGGTGGCCGCGGCGACCCCGGAGACGCTCGACGAGAGCCGGCTTTTGGCGGAGGAAGCCTTTGCCCTGGCCACGGACGAGGGTGATGCACGGCTCATTGCTCAGGCGCTGGCCTCGCTGTGCGATGCCCTAGGTTCCGCCGAGCACGGCGAAGTTCGCGTTCTCCACGCCCGAGCGATCGTGCGGCACGGGGCCGTGGCTCGCGACCGCGTGATGGAACTGCTCGGCCACAGGTTCTTGATCGTCGCCTTTCTCGAACTCGGCCGGTTCGCCGATCTTGACAGGGAGATCGTCACCTTCGAGCGTCTCGCCGCTCAGCTGCGCCAACCCCTTCTCAGCTGGTACGGACCGCTGTTCCGGGGGATGCGGGCGTTGCTCGGCGGCGATCTGCAGGAGGCACAAACGCCGCCAGCGCGTGGTTGCCGAAGCGGCCGTCGCGACCGGAAGCGTGAACGCTGACCTGCTCAGTTCCACGCTGCAGATTGGCATCGACGCCGCTCTCGGGCGACCTGCGTCAGGCGACTTCATGTTGCGCCTCGACATCGACCCGCAGGTCTGGGCCAGCTACTCGGCTGGGCGCGCGTACGTCGCACTCACGCGATCCGATCTCGTCGAAGCCGGCCGCCAGTTGTGCATGCACTCCCACGATGGCTTCGCACCGGTCGGCTGCGACGCCGAGCATCTGACGACCATGATGTTCTTCGGTCGCGCCGCGATCGCTGTAGGTGACACCGCGGCATTGGCCCCGTACCGCGGGCGGTGGATCGTGGACGGGATCGCCGCCGTCTGTTGGGGTCCGGTCGACCTGGAGCTGGCACGGTTCGCCGCGACGATAGGAGACCAGGACTCCTTCGAGCGACATCGCCGCGCTGCTCGGGTCCTCCTCGGCGGCGTTGACGCTCCGATGCTGCTGGCCGATCTCGAGAGTCTGGCTCTTGCGATCGCAGCGAGTGCCGACGTATCTGCTTCGATGCCATCGAGTACAGGGCGCTCCGAGAACGGGAACGTCCTCCGCAAGGACGGAGACTTCTGGACGCTGGCGTACGGCGGCACGCTCGCCCACATGCGGGATGCAAAGGGCCTCCACGATCTTCGGGAACTGCTCCGCCGGCCGGCTGTCGAGGTGCACGTCTACGAACTGATGGGAGGACGTGGACGCAGAGGCAACACCGATGGTGCGCAGCACATCAGCGCGCAGCACATCAGCGCGCAGAACATCTGCGCGTAGCACCACCTCGGCCCGGCGATCGACGAAACGGCGCGAGTGCAATACCTCCGACGCATCCGCGAGCTACAGGCTGATCTCGAAGCAGCGAAGGAGCTGGACGACGTTCGACGAGCCGAGCAGCTCGAGGCCGAATACGACTTCCTCACCGCCGAGTTGTCGGGCGCCTTGGGGATCGGAGGCCGCGCACGGCGGACCGGCGACGACGCCGAACGGGCGCGCAAAGCGGTCGGGACACGAATCCGACTGTCGCTCGACCGGATGGCACAGGTGCATCCCGCGCTCGAACGCCATCTGCGCACCTCGATTCGCACCGGCATGTTCTGCTCGTACCAGCCGGAGCATCCGACGAATTGGTCAACATCGGCCTGAGCAGCGACGCCTGTGAGACGCCTGCTGGCGGGTCCACCGGCGTCGCGAGATCAGCGGCGGTCGTCGACCACGTCGAGGTCGAGGAACGAGGGCGGACCGTCGACTAGCGCGCCGAGCTTCTCGGCGAGTGCGGAAGTCTCGGGAAGGTCCGAGTTCGCCATGGCCGACTCGTAGCAGTCGAAGAACACCAAGACCACGTAGTGATTCGGGTCGTTGCGGTCGCGCGTCACGATGTTACGGCGCACAGTCGAGCGGCCGGCGGTGTCGCGCTCCCAGGCGCGGTCGAGCGCGTCGATCTCGTCGAAGTTGGTCGTGTGGATGTCGATAATCTGGATGAAGGACATGGTGGTTTCTCCGTTCGGGTTCATGCGGGATGTGGGCTAACGGCGTCGCGCTGCAATGGGTACATCCCTCAGGCAATGAGCTGATAGAAGCGGAAGACGTCGAAATCGATCGGCACGATCCGCACCGTCGAGAAGCCGGTCTCGGACGCGTAGCGCTCCAGTACGGCCGGACGCATGACGGCACCTGTGCCGGCAGAATCGATGCCGGACAGACCGACCGGCAGGCAGTGCAGCACGCTGGCCGCGTAGAACATTCGCTGAAGCGGATTCTCGGTGTTGGCCTCGAAATGCTCGCCGACGTTCTCGTCGACGACGAGCACGATCGCCTCAGGAGCGGCGAGCCGGCGCATGGTCGCCAGGGCGGCGACAGGCCGAGCGAGATCGTGGATCATCTCGAACGCGCACACCAGGTCATAGCCGCCGTCCACCGCGGTGTCCGGCAGCGACTCTACGGTGACATCGGCAACCTCAAAGCGAACTCGTCCCGCGACGCCCGACTCGGCCGCGTGCCGACGGGCCGCAGCGATGGACGAGTCGTCAAGGTCAAATGCGTCTACGTGCGCGTCGGGGAACGCCCGGGCCATTGCCACCGCCGCCCATCCCTCGCCACAACCGATCTCGGCGATGCGCGCCCCCGGCCGCTGAAGGCGCTCGGTCAGCCCCGGTATCGCCGCCAGCCAATCCGATGCCGCAGGTTCAGGAACGCCGGCCGGTTGAAGTCGGCCTGTGCATCGTGAACGCAGTAGTCGGCGTACGCAACGCCGGCCCCACTCCGGAATGCCGACCGCAACGCCGGATACACCAGGGCCATGGACGGAAGGAAGTCGAACAACGGTCCCATTGACGCAAGGCTTTCCGGTCGAGTCAGGCACTCCTGCGCCGCCGGCGACAGCGCGTAGCGGCGCGCATCCCCGTCATCCGCGTCGGCACCTGGGGAGGCGACCTCGATCCAGCCTGCAGCCGCCTGCTGCTCCAGCCACTCCTGGGCGTAGCGCCGAGCGATACCGGCGGCTTCCGCCACTTCGGCGGCGGTGCTCGCTTCACCCGAGCCCAAGACCGCATACAGGCCAAGGTCGCGTCCAAGCGCGATCGTCATCGCCTCAAGTCCGGCTAGGCCGGTCGTCAGAAGCCGTTCGGCAAAGGCGCCGACCTGGGCGGCAACTTCTTCTTCTGTACTTGGCCCTTCGGCCGGCGCAGGGCTCGGCTCGATCGTCATTGTCATCGTGCACCTCGGTTCCTGGCGGCCAGTGCGGCCGTCTACCAATAGGCGCTACATCGCTCATCGCGAAGCCAAAGTGGTCGCATAGCGGCGAACCTCTTTTCGGGCAGCGCTCTCCCCGTCGGATCGGGCCGACGGCGAGAGCACCTCCGCTCGGTGCTTGGCGTAGGTTGCAACAACAAACTGACGAAGATCATCGGCTTTGCAGTCTTCGCCCCCGCCAGCACCTCCATCAAAACGGTTCCGTGACACGCAAGAGGGCTTCCGCCATCAATGATCAGCGAGGTCAACCCTGCATCTGCTGCCGAGCCAATAGCCCGGTCGAACTCCAACCCATGCCGCGGTGTCAACGAGGATCACGACGGCGCGACGTCAACGACGTCGTCGATCGCGTGGGCTCCCCGCATCGCAAGTGCCCCGGCATTCGTCATCGGCTGCGGTTCTAGCGCCCCACGTCGCCTTCCGAAGCGCTCGGTATGCCGCCCGAGATCCGTTTTCGTCACGAGATGACCCGCACGCTTCGGTCCGGTGCGACCTCTCGACATGGCGTAACCGAGCGGCGTCCCGCGCTGGTCCGGCTTCCCCTGCTCATGGTTGCGTCGAGGCCCCGGTTGAGGCAGGCTCTTCGGCAGTTCTCGCAAGAATCGAGGAGGCGAGGTGGCTGCCGACCATCAGACGATCGAGGTTGCGGCCAGGCCGGCGCCATTCTCGTTGGAGCCGACGAAGACGCCTGTCGTGGTCGTGGACATGCAGAACGATTTCGCCTCGCCGGGCGGGATGTTCGATCTCGCAGGCTCGATATCTCGTGCATCCAGGCGATCGTTCCCAACGTGCGTTCGGTACTCGCATCGGCGCGGGCGAACGAGTTGCCGATCGTGTTCATCGGCGGGCAATTGGACCGAGCGCTGGCGGTGGCCCGGCCCTCCCAAGCCGGTCTCGTCCAAGTGAACAAGACGATCAACCACGTCTGGCGTGGTGAACGCAATCGGTCCGATGATGCGAACCGTGCGGCTCAGCGACTGATGGCAGGGGCACCGAGCCGCGCCCAATCGCTTCCGTGGTTGCATTCGACGATGCTTTGCGTTGTTGACGGCGATCTCGCCGCCGCTGTCGAGGCCAACAAGGAAACGCTGCGCCTGTTGGAGTACTGGGCCGTGCCAGAAGCCCCGAACTACCGGACGACCATGGCGATCATGATCGGTCGCGAACGGTGATCGCTCGGGACGTTGCACCGCCTCGCCGAGGTGATGGAACGCATGGGTCCGCCCTCATGTCCGACTCGCGCACTCGCTGCATTCATCCGGTTTTCGACTGGAGACAGAGAGTCGCCGCCTCACGCACTCAACCTCGTCCGCGTTGACGAGCTTGCCGACGACGCCGGCCATGCCATCGTTGTCTCGCTCGGGAGTGAGATGGCCGCCGTCGTAGGGACCGACGAGCGGCGGCGCTCCTTCCTCGCAGTTCTGGAGACGCAAGCCGGAGTTCATCTGATGGCAGGTGGGATGTACTTCGGCGCCGCCGATCGCCTTCGGGCACTGCTGCTCGACCGCCTCGGCGACCACGATCAGGCCGACGCACTGTTCGCCGAAGCAGTGCGTCAGCACGAGGACTTCCGCTCGCCCACCTGGGTCGCCCGCACCCAACTCGACTGGGCCGAGTCGCTCCTAGGCCGCGGTTCGCCCGACGCCGCCCGCACCCACCTCGACGCCGCCGCGATTGCGCTCGGCAAGCTCGACCTTCCCGACAACCAACTCCGCGTCGCGGAACTCCGCGTCGCGCTGGCTGCTGGCTGACCCCGTCAGTTCCAAACAGTCATCGTAGAAGACGAGCACTGACCGAAAAGACGTGGCGGGAGCCAGGTGACGCGGTGCGCCGGATCGTGTCAGCCACGCGTGACTCGTCGATGTGTCGAATCTGCGAACATTTCGCAGTTCGGTCGCACGTAGGCAAACTGTGGAAAAATCACAGATTGATGACACGTACAGACTTCTTCGGGCTGTGGGATCAGCTGCTGTCCGAAGGCACGAACACCGTCACGATCGACGAGGTCGAGTCGCGAACGGGAGCGACCCGCAATGCCGTTTACCTCGGCGTCAAGTACGCGATGGACCGCAAACGACTGTTCTCACCTGCTCGCGGGCTGTACGTCGTCGTCCCGGCCGAGTATCGGTCGATCGGTTTCGTGCCAGCGACCCACTTCATCGACCCGATGATGAACCATCTCGCCATCGACTACTACCTCGGCCTCGCAACCGCTGCAGGCTGGTGGGGATCGTCGCACCACGCGTCACAAGAATTCCAAGTCATCGTGAACGGACGACTGCCGGACCGAACCATCGGCAAGGTGCGACTCCGCTTCATCAGCCGGGCCAGGCTCGACGACAAGGCAATCCGTCGTGTCGCAGGGCCACGAACGATGCTCAACGTGTCCGCTCCGAACCTCACCGCAGTCGACCTCGCCGCCAACCCTGCGCATGTTGGCGGACTGTCCAATGTCGCGACCATCCTCGCCGAGCTCCCCGACCTCGACGGCCCCCGCATCGCCACCCTTGCGAAACACCGCACCCGAGCCGATGCCCGACGTCTCGGTTGGCTCCTGTCGCTCGTCCGACACGACGTAAACCTACGTGCACTTATGAACGTCGCTGACCCGCACCATGGACAGCCGACACTCCTGGCATCGAACAAGCCACGAACCGGCCAGGTCGACAATGACTGGAACGTACTCGTGAACACGAACGTCGAACCCGACCTGTGATCTCGCCGAACGCCCTTACCGCCTGGAGAACGACGCACCCCTGGGCCGACGACGAGCAGGTCGAACAAGACCTGATCATGACGCGAGTCGCGATCGAAATCGCCAACGACCCGTATCTCGGCAACGTCTTGGCATGGCGCGGCGGAACATGTCTGCACAAACTGTTCCTCCCCACGGCGCGCAGGTACAGCGAAGACCTCGACTACGTCGCCTAACGGACTCTCGGTCGAGAACAACGACACGCGCCGGCTCCGCACCGCCCTGCGAAACGTCGCTGAACGAATCGGCCTCGAGATCGGCAAGCACCCGAAGACAACAAGTGACCGGCTGAACGAGCACTTCGCCTACACGAGCCTCGGTGCAGTCCGTCGCCGCATCGAGGTAGAGATCAACCTCGATGAGGTCCCAGCGGTCTCGCCGCTCGCCCGGCGTCCTCTCGCGGCACGCACCGACTGGTGGACCGGCAGCGCAGACGTCCTCACATTCGTACCGGTCGAACTACTCGCGACAAAGTTCCGTGCGCTGGCGCAACGTCGAAAGGGTCGAGACCTGAACGATCTCAACGTCGCCCACGAGATCCTCGGACTCGACGACACGACGCTCGCAGAAGCAGCGGCGTACTACCTCCACCACGCCGAAATCACACCGACCGTCTTCCGGGCCCGCGTCGCCGCCCACGGCGCCGACCCCGAGTTCACGAACGATACCGGGGTCTACCTCATCGGCCCGGAACAACCTCAGCACCCCACAGCGCTCGTCAACCGATGGATCCTTTGGTCAGACCGCCACCTCGACCTTCCACATGCTCAGCGCGCATTTGATGTGTCGCCGAGCAAACGCAAGGAGCGGACCATCGAGGACATCCGCCAGCGGCTCCATCGCATGACCGTGCAATGCCCGATCAACCGCGCCGACAACGAGAACTCGCAGCGCTGCGAGCACCACCTCGACGCAACCGGAACTTGCCCGCTGCACGGGCGACCACTCGGAACCTGAAGCCCTCCGCGGAACCGTAGGGGCCGAATCCCTATGCGCGCTTACTTGACACATTTTTGACACGGTGACACGCGGAACGCAGCGTCGTCCACTGACAGCCCAGACCACGCAGAGGTACCTGACCGGGTAAAAGTCTTCGCGGTGAGGATCGAACGCCGGTCTGCGCCTGCGTTCGACGAAGATCAGCCGATCAGCCGCTCATCGGGCCTGAGTCGGCTCGTCTTCGTTGCGAGCGGCGCGGCAGGCGCGTATCTCGGTTCGAGCTGCCCGGAGGGGGATGCTCACGTCAAGCAGGGCTATGACGTCGAGTGCGCTGCCCACGGCTTCGATCGCGGCATCGATAAGCCGCTCGAGGGGGAACGGTCGGTCGAGTCGGAGCCACGTGAGCAGGGCGTGGTCGTAGAAGCCGACCGCTCCCCGCAACGCAATCCGTACCGCGGTGTCATTTTGGTCGAGGCCGAGATGAACGCAAAACACCTCGATGGCATCCCAGCGATAGCGCTCGATCACCTGCTGCGCGTCGGGTTCCTCCCCGCCGCTGAGAAACGCTTCGAACTGTTCCGGATGGAGTGCGACAGCACGGAAGTGCGCGTCGATCTGGCGGCGTAACCCGCCCTGCGAGGGCACCTCGAGGTCACGGTTGCGTTGCGCGCGAAGCCGTGCCCCTACCTCTTCCAGCGCGGCCAGGTAGATCCCACGTTTGTCACCGAAGTGATGGAACAACAGCCCGTGCGCGGTGCCGGCCGCGGTGGTGATGTCACTGACCGACACCGATGCGAACGAGCGCCCGGCAAAGCACTGCACCGCTGCTTCGAGCAGGCGCAGCCTGGCCTCGGCCGCTCGGACCTGGCGGATGCCAGGTGTCGCACTGGCGCTGCGGACAGTCATCGCAGTGACGCTACCAACCAAGAGAACTGCCAGTCATTGACTTGAAGTCAACGAACTGCATAGGCTTTCGTCACGATGAACACCTCTGGGGGTATGCGATGGCCAGTCCGATCAAGTTGTCTCATGGGGTGCTGCGCACCAGACAGCTGGCACCGATACGCGACTGGAACCAACACGGCGACCCGATCTCTACCGGCATCTACCGGCGGCGTCGTAAAACTGAGGGCGAGAGTCTCGGCCGGCTGCGGAACACGGTGCGGTCATGAACACGGTGCGGTCTTGAAGGTCGCCATCATTGGTGCTGGCCTCGGCGGCCTCGCCGCAGCTTGCGCCCTGCAACAAGCAGACATCGACATCGACGTGTACGAGCAGTCCGACGAGCTCCGCGAAGTCGGTGCCGGCGTGCAGATCACCCCGAACGCCACTCGGGTCATCGCCTCACTCGGTCTCGCCGAGAAGCTCGCCCAGTTCGGCTCCCTCGCAAAGACCGGCGACGCGCGCCGCTGGTCCGACTTCTCGGTGATCTCTTCCATCGACCTGGGCGACACCATCCGCCAGTTCGGCCAACCCTGGTATTCCGCCCACCGCGCCGACCTCCAAACCATGCTCGCCAACGCCCTGAACGACGGAGTCGTGCACCTCGGCCACCGCCTCACCGACCTCGTCGAAACGGACGGCAGCGTCCGGTTGTCCTTCGACGGTGCACCCGACGCCACCGCAGATGTGGTCATCGGCGCCGACGGCATCCACTCCCGTGTCCGCACCATCCTGTTCGGTGCCGCCAAGCCCCGCTTCACCGGCATCGTTGCCTACCGCGGCCTGACCCCCGCCAGCGCCGTCACCGACGTGCACGTCCCGCGCGGCAGCACCATTGTCATGGGTCCCGGTCAGCACTTCGTGTACTATCCGGTATCGGCAGGCCGCAACGTCAACTGGGTGGCCATGGAACCACGCAACGACTGGACGCTCGAGTCCTGGACCGAACCGGCAACCAAAGACGAAGCACTCGTCGCCTATCAAGGATGGGCGCCGCAACTCCACACCCTGATCAACACCGCCGGACTCGACGGACGCCAGATCTACCGGTGGGCACTCTATGACCGCGACCCGCTCCCCACATGGGGACACGGCCGCATTAGTCTCCTCGGCGACGCCGCACACCCCATGCTGCCCTTCCTCGCCCAAGGCGCAGCCCAAGCCTTCGAAGACGCCGCCGTGCTGGCCCGCTGCCTGCAACGAACCGACCCCGTCGACGCGTTGCGCACCTACGAAGACCTCCGCCGCGAACGCACCGCCACGGTCCAGCTCGTCGCACGCCACAACAGCGTCCTGTTCCACCTCCCCGACGGACCCCAACAACAAGCACGGGACGCAGTCATGTCCTCCGCTGGACCCGGCAGCCCCCATCCCAATACCTGGATCTTCGAATACGACGCCGACCAGGTCACCGCTCACCTCTGACGCAGCGTGGCTGCGGCCAGGTCTGACCAGGGGCCCCCGGCCAAGCCCGCGAGGTCGTACGCCGCAAGCCCGGCTTCGTCGGCTATCTCCGTGACGTCTCGCGCGAGTCGCGCCCGGGTGAGACGCGCCGCATCCAAGATCTTTTCGGACTCGCCATGGCATCGGGCGTCGAAAGCGATGACGCGGCGGCCGGTGGCGGCGAGCGCGTCAACAATTCCAGGACGCTCCCAGTTCCACCCCGTGTTTGCAGCAAACCCGTGGTGCAAGACAATGGCAGGGCCTTCGCCCGCCGGATTCCGTCTCTGACCGCGAGCGTGGCGCCATCGGAGCAGACGACATTTTTGAGGACAGGCTTCATTCAAGGTCCTTCTGACACTCGGAATTCGCCTGACGATACCGCTTCCCCCTCTCCGGGACTAGCTCCGATGGCCAAAGGACAGCCGCTCGTGGTGAAATGTGAAATCGGAGCCATTCACACCTCAGTCGAGGCAAACGCGAAAGGACAAACTCAGCCCACAACACTGGCGCTCGTCCTACCAGTTCCTACAGCAGCGCAGTTGGTCGACACGGCCCAAGTCGGCCCGACACGAGCGGCGAGACAGTCAATCGTGCGACCTCAGCGCAACGCCCGGAGACGGATGCCGCGGATCGACTCGAAATGCTTCCGGTTGCCGGTGACGACCGAGAGCCCGTGCTCGATCGCCGTCGCCGCGATCAGTGCATCGGGAAGCCGGACTCCGAAGTCACGGGCGATACGTCCACCACGCTCGGCGACAGCACGATCCACTGGAATCTCGCGGAACGGGGCAAGAAGCCGAACGGTGAGGTCGGTAGCGGTGTTGCCGGCGACGAGCTCCGCCCGCGTGATCACGGAGAAGTGCACCCGATGGCGTCCGGGCCGCAACTCCACTGCGCCGCGAAGATGGTTGATGAAGACATCGGTGTCGACGAGGACGTCAGCCACGATGCCAATCGTCACGAGAAGGAACGAACGCGTCCGATACGACGAACCCGACCTTGAGCGGCTCAGCGGCACCCGAGACCTAACCGACCAGGCCCATTACCATGCGCACTTATTGACACATCGTTGACACGGCGACACGCGTTTGACACAGTCTTCCGGCCTCCAGGGGACATGAGCGGCATCGACGGGAACGCCCACAAACATCCCCAGAGCAGGCGAAGTGTCCTCCGAACAGGACTGACGCAAATTCCCTCGACTCTCCCACCTCCACTATTTTCCCTGGTCAGGGAAGGTTTTTCGCGAGGTTGACACGGGGTTGACACCCGGCGTCAGTTGACGCTACCGCTGTGATGGATGGGAAGACGCGTGAGTCCGCGTGAACCCTGGCGATTTTGAGAGAGATTCACCGGAGCTACGACACTGTGTGGTAGTCTCAGTTTTTCCGTCTTCTGCAGAGCACTCCCCCACTGCCTTCCCCCTCTTGAGGTTGTTTTGTCTGAGTTCGCATCGCGCTTCCCGCTTCGATGGGTGTGTTATCTCGCGTACTTCGTCGGCGTGAGCTTCCAATCCGGCGGAATCGTCCACTACTCGATCGACCCCGGTCGATACGGAAAACTCGTGGTGATCGGAGCGGTGATCTTTATCATCGGAGCGATCGCCAGCGACCTCACCGAAACAGAATCCAGGCTTCGCACTTCGGGACCGCTGGGATTCGCTACGTTCATCGTGTCGTCACTGATTTTGAGTCTCGGTGTCGGGATGATTGGCGGAGCCGTTCAGCACTTCTTGGACATTCCGACGCGCGCGCCGTACTTGATCGGAATGGGGCTCGTCCTCTCGGCGATCGGGTTTCATGGACGGTTTCGACCACACAAACACGCGACCGAGATGGTGGTGAGCATCGCTCTGGTTGGTCTACTGGCCCTACCGATTGTGGCGGTACTGCGGTCCTACTCAACGAGGCTGCCGGAAGCAACCGCAGAGCACAGCGACGGCCATGGCGACAGCCACGGCGACGAGGCCCCCGACGCAGCGAAAGACGCAGCGAAAGACGCACGGAAGAAAACAGCGTCCGTGCCGGCGACGAACAACATTCCTCCCACAGAGAGCACGAAACCGAAAACGTCGCCCGCACCGAACAGTGTCGGAACGACGCCAAGCACCGTTCCAGCCAGCGACGGTCATCGCGATCACGCCCACTAAGACCGGCGTAGCGAGCCGTTGCCGCGGGCACAGCGTTGCTCCCAGCGCAACCGAGTGCCTACTACATCCTGCAGTAGGCGCGTTCCATCATGTTGGGTTTCAGGTCCGACACAATGTGTTGAAGAACGCTTCGAAATGGTGCAGTTGATACACCGCGAAGCTCAGCCCGACCGCACTGGAAACGATGGCGACACCAGTCAAGGACCGCGATCGTGCTGGTGGGTCGAGGAGGAACTCGGCCCGTGCGGCGTCACCGAAACCGGAGAATCCAAGTGCTGGGCCCAGGGCACGGTGTGGGAGGAGGGCCACCTTGGCGATCGTGCGAGCAACCAGCATCCGATTTCCGTTGACTGCGGTGACCGCGACATCATCGGCCCATCGCTCAAGGGAAAACTCCAAGCGGCGCGTAAGCGGCCGGATGATCGGAAGCAGCGCTTCAGCAGCCCGCCCGATCGTGAGGTACCGATCGTGACGATGATCAGCGTGCGCTCGCTCGTGGGCGAACACCACCTCCTGCTCCTCGGGACCAAGGTGTCGAAGAAGCCCGGTCGAAACGATCGTGGCTGCATCGGGCCCCGGGACAACGAACGCAAACACCTCATCGGTCGCCACGACCGAGGTGCCGCGAAGACTGGACGACCGAAGCGTGCGCTGCACCTTCCAGAAGCGCCACGCACGAACAAGTCCCGCCAACGATGCTCCCACGGCCGGAATCCCAACCCAGGCCGACACAGTGCCGTGTGCACCTACGATCATCGAACACCATTGAAGCTGAGCGGCAAACCAACTGACATGCGCGACGTAGCGAAACGTCACCAGCCAGATACCGACAACGGCAACCGTGGTGATCCACACCACGCTCGCCGCCAAGACGACCGCTGAAACATGCGGATGCAGCCGACGGTGCAAGAGCGGGAGTAAACCAGACAGCATCAGGCATGCCATCAACGGATGGAACAAATGAAGTACCGTCACCTCCGCCCACCTTCGAGGAGCGCCCGAAGCATGGCCGCATCACGTTTTCCGAGCCCGTTGACGAAACCCGAGAGTGCGCCACGGCGATCGGTGGTGTGGCTCAAAATCACGGCGATGCGCTGTGCCGCTAGGTCGCCTTCGCTGAGCGCCGGCCGGTACCGAAACGCCCGCCCATCAGCTTCTCGACTCACGAGCCCCTTGTCGAGCAGTCGGGTCAAAACGGTCGCGATACTCGTATAAGCAAGTTCGAGGCCGGTGCGTTCCAAGATCTCGGCGGGCAGTAGCGCGCCATCGGCATCCCACAGCGCCCGCATAATGTCATCTTCCAAAGCACCATCGGGACGTCGCATAATTCCCCCATCCTACCGGAAGGGCAGATTCCCGAACCAGCAGTCATCACCGACATCGCGCAAAATTGCGAGCGCCGGCCCGGCGAGTGAGGGCTACGGCCAGATCCCGAGTGCGAACCGAGACGGCAGCCCGCACAAGCCCGTGATCACCGAGGCGACCGACTTGTTCACCCGGAACCCGGAACTCCGCACCAAGGCCCAAGCATCTCGCGCGGCCGTCGAGCGTCTTCTTCGTTCCGGCGCGCCGACGCGATCGCGGAATCGATAGCCAAGATACATACACATCGAGGGGTAGTATGTACGCATGATCCGTCGCACGACAATCGAGCTCGATGAAGACCTGGTCGCCGAAGCGCGAGTGGTGCTCGGCCAGCCAACCGTCCGCGCCACCGTCGAAGAAGCCCTTCGGCGCGCCGTTCAATCCGGAAAGTCGACCGACCGGAACCGGCGTGCCGAACAGATCGACGCCATGAAGCGAGCGGCGAAGCTCATCGACGAAGATGTGCTCCTCAGCGGTGAGGCGTGGCGTTGACCGGGTGGATCGTCGACAAGAGCGTGGCGACGCGCCTCAATGATCCCAAGGTCGCAGCACAACTTGTAGACGCCGACGGCCCCCTGCACCTCTGCGAAGTCGGCCTCCTCGAACAGCTCTACTCCGCGAAGAACGCCCGCGACTACGACCGACTCGAGACCATCCTGCGAACGAGCTTCGACGTGCTCAGCTCTCCCCCGGACATCCTCGTTGCCGCACAACACCTGCAACGTGACCTCGCCCATCGCCGTGGCCTCTGGCACCGCCGGCCGATCCCAGACCTGCTCATCGCCGTCACGGCGCTGCACCATGACGTCGGGGTCGTCCACATCGACAACGACTTCGACCTCATCGCACAGGTGCGGTCCCTGCGATCGTGGAAGCTCCAAGTCACGTGAACGCTGCGGACCCGATCAAGCACGAGGATGCTTCGTCGAGCGTCAACCGCGCAACGCAAAGTCCCATCTAATCCACAGCCGGACACCATACCGTGAGGAGCGATTCTAAAAACCGGAGAGGCCCGGACTACGTCAGCGCATGTTGATGAAGAGGCCGAGGAAGGTGGGAATCGACCCTCCGAGGTCTGGTGGATCACCCTGGTGGCGGGGCTGTAGCCATCGACCTCGGCCTTGGCCCGTCGCTTGATAAGTCTGGGTATGTGGACGCGTTCGCATCTGCGGACGTTGACGGAAGCCCACAGAGGGCGACCGCGACCTCGTTATGGCCACGTAGACAGTTGCTCAGGGCGTGGAGATCCGGGGAGAAGTCGTCGCGCTCCGGGGCCTTCGTTCGACATCGTGTCGTAGGGGTTCGCAAGGTGACAGGTCTTGAATGACAGGCAGCCGCACCCAATGCAATGGGTGAGGTCGTCACGGAGCCGGACGAGTTGGACGATGCGTTCGTCGAGCCGATCCTTCCATGAGGCCGCCAGTGTTTCCCAGTCTTGTGTTGTCGGGGTTCGCTTCTCGGGTAGTCGGGAGAGGGCCTCGGCGATCTCGGCGAGTGGCACGCCGACTCGTTGGGATGCCCGTATGAACGCGATTCTTCGCAGTGTTTCGCGTTCGTAGCGTCGCTGATTGCCCGAATTTCGTGTGCTCGTGATGAGGCGGTTCGCTTCGTAGAAGTGCAGTGCGGAGATCGTTACGCCGCTGCGTTCGGCGATTTGTCCGACCGACAACGAATTGAATGATGTTTGACCTCGGGCCATGTGACGAACGTACCACTTGACCTCAAGTTCGGTTGAGGTCTTACGATCCCGCCATGAGTTCGAATCAGATACATGCCCTGCCCACCTTCATCGTGGTGGCCACGTTCAGGCCCGATACCGATATGGGCGAGGTGATGACCGTCGTCGTCGAGGAACGGGCCCAGGTCGACGTGCTCAAACGTGCAGGACGAATGGGTTCGGGCCACATCTCCCAGCCGAGGGGCACAGTGTTCCTCGAGATCTTTGCCGCAGACGAAGCCGACACGGTGTCGACCGTGAAGACATTGCCGATGTCGAAGTGGTGGGACCTCGATGTGTACCCGACTCCTGCGCCGGTCCTGCCTGCAACCCTGACTCCGAAACCGGCGAAGGTCCTGTCGGCCGCTGAACGTAACTACCTTACGACGCAGACCCTTGGCCGGTTGGCGACGGTGAACCGGTCCGGGATCCCCCAGAACGCTCCGGTGAGTTTCATCTACAACGAGGAGACGGGAACACTCGACATCGGCGGGTACGCCATGGGAACGACGCGCAAATTCACAAACGTCGCAGCAACCGGTGTCGCGTCGCTCGTCATCGACGATGTTGCCGATCCAATCAACTGGAGAGTCCGTGGCGTGGAGATCCGGGGGAATGCCGAGGCACTCCGAGACGTCGAGCCACCAACGCCGTACATGAGCCGCGAGATCGTGCGGATCCACCCCACCCGAATCATCAGTTGGGGCCTCGACGCCAACACCGGCGAGGCCTAGGCGGCAACGCACTCCAGTCCTGCCGTACCCCTCCGAAAACGGAAAAATCCGTTGGTGCCGCCCGAAAGCACTCGGCAGGTCTGACCATTGTCGCCGGCGCACCACATCGTGCCAGGAGGTGGCACGGTGAGCACGAAATGGCAGGCTGATCACGAACATCTCTTCGTGTTGCGGCAATTCTGTCCGGGGCAACGGTTCGATCCGTGCCATGTCACGCCGCCGGGGTCGGGTCGGCGGCGTCCCACGGGACAGAACCCTGACCTGACAACTGTTCGAGGTCGCTTTGCGCAAGTAACCGTAGTGGGCCCACTCCTTGTTGAAGACCTTGTTGAAGACCTTGTTGAAGACCGTGCCGAGGCATTGCGGTACAGCCCGGCCATGGAGAAGGGCCTACGCTCCCGGCCACTGATCTCGGTGATCGCTGCCGATCCGAAGGATCGCGGGTGTTCGGAGGCGACGAGGACAGCGTGACGACCGGCCCGGAAGGGTATCGAGCTCGTGACTCGGTTCTGACTCAGTCATGCAGCTCCAACGTTGCGATCGTGATGCGAACTGTGCGCGTGCTCCGGCGAAGCGAGCCACTGGCGCAGCTGCTCGTAAACCGCAGGGTGGTGCAGGAGCTGGAAGTGGTTGAGTCCGCCGAGGTGAACGCCATGTTCGAGCTCGAAGCCGATGCGCCGGTGGCGCCCCTCGCCAGCCGCGCTCGAATAGCGCACCAGGAGATCGCCGAGCGCGCCCGCGACGGGGTGGTGGCGACTGCGCGTCACCGTCGCGGCGACGAAGTGGTACGTCGCGCCCGGAAGAAACGGAACCTCCGAACGACGATTCCGGAGCAAGTCGGCGTCAGGGCGGTCGGCGTCGGGGTGGTCGGTGTCGGGGTCGTAGGTCAGACCGTGGCGGAGATCCTTGATGCCCGCGCTGCGGTCGTTGAGGAACCGGGCGAGGGGTTGCACCTCGGGAACACTGGCGAAGAACCGCACCGCTGCGTCCACGCCCCGTTCGAGCGGGGCGCCAAGGTGAGGCGTGCCGAGGCAGACCACGTGGCGGACGATCGCCGCCCAGTCGCGCCCGCCGTTATCGGCCTCATGACACGCGCTGCGAACCACAAGCCCTCCCATGGAATGCCCGATGAACACGATCTCCTCGACCGCTACCGGCCAGTTGTGGACGACACGCTCGAGGAGCTCGGCGAGCGAGCGCCCGTTGTCGACGACGCGCCGGCCGGTGTTGTAGCGGACGTAAAGCGGCGTAAGTCCGAGGTCTGCCTGCAGCGCGGAACCGTAGCTCCATGACGTAACGCCGGGACCGGCATCTTCCTGCTGCCATGACCCGTCCGTCTCGCACAACCCGTGCACGAAAACGGCAAGCCGATGTGTGGCGTCGGAGAATGCCGCCGCGACACCCCCTCCGGTCAGCTCGACGTCTATCCGGCGGGCGGGGTCGCGGATCGACATCGAGAGGGCCAGCTCGGGGTACTGCTCGGCGATCGAGTCGCCGCGCAGCCCGTTCAGCGCCGCGAGCGCCAAGGCCGTGCCCCCGGATTCGGACCAGCTGGTGGACGTCGCGTCCCCACCGGGTCGACGCGATGCCGTGGCCGCGAGTGCTCCGACCCGTGGGAGGAGCGCGTTTGCGCCGCTCACCGCGGCGTACACGCTCTTCGTGATGATGTCGTGGGTGGCGCGTACCGCCGCGGTCGACGGTCCGGCGGCATTGAACGCCCGCTCGGCAATTGCCAGATGCACATGCTCTATCGAGCGGACGGTGCCGGCGAGCGCGTCGCCGAGGAGGCGGGCGCCCGCGCGGATCTCCATTTTGGTGGCCATGAGGTCACGCTAGTGCCCTGACCACATTCCTTCGCCCGTGTGTCTGCGAGTCGGGGGCGTCTGTCGGTGAGGTAGGCCGCTGGTTGTTCGGTGTGTCGGACAGTACCGCACGCTGGCCCGGAGGTTTCTCGTGCGTCTTGCCGGTTGCGCGTCTGGCCAGCGGCCCCCTATCAAACCGTGCATGCGGATCTCCCGCACACGGCTTTCCGACATTGTTCATCAGGTTGCATGCACAGTCACGCGTCGCGTTAGCGCGACTCGTTGCAGTCCAGTGTTGCGACACCACGCGTAGTTGTAGCGGCCTGCCCAGCCCGAACCTCGTTGCCCGTGCTTGTTCGACATCCAGATTGCTAACCGAAGATGCGCGTATTGATCAATCTGAGCGAACTTGTCATAGGAGTTACCCCATTTGAAGTAGTTCCCCCAGCCGGTCAGGGTGAGATTCATGCGTCCCACAATTACCGGCAGATCAAAGCTCACGTTTCGTCGGTCGGTCATCTCTCGTAACCGTAACCGGATAGAGCGCATAGCTCGATCCGACGGCCATCGAGCCAAGAAGCGAGTAGCCGGCCTTCTGAAGCGTCGCACCATGTGATGGTGAAAGCCTAGAAAATCGAAGCCATCGTCACCTTGACGGATGTCACGGATACTGGTCTTGTCGGGATGCAATCGCAACCCCACCCGTCCCAGAACCTCAGCAGCCAAACCCCGAGCCGTAACAGCACGTTCCTTGGTCGCACACACCACAACGAAATCATCCGCATACCGAATCAACGACCCGATACGTCGTGCTGAACGTTCCCATTCCTTGTCGAGAACCGAAAGCGCGATATTGGCCAACAACGGAGAAATCGGTGAACCCTGCGGCGTGCCGCTCACCGTTGCTGTAACCGAACCGTGTTCCAAGACTCCAACCCGCAACCAGGCCCGGATCAATCTCAGCATCGAGCGATCCGACACCCGCACCTCAACGAGACGCATCAAGGCACCATGATCAATCTGGCCGAAACAATCCGACACGTCCGCATCCAGCACCCACATCTGACCCCGGTTGATTTCAACCCGGACCATATCGAGCGCGTTAATCGCCGATAACCCCGGACGGAAACCGAAACTCACCGGACAGAAATCAGCCTCAAAGATCGGTTCCAAAACAATCTTCGCTGCCGCCATGACCACCCTGTCAGCAATCACGGGAATCCCTAACGGACGTTGCTTTCCTACTTGACCAGGTTTCGGGATGTACACCCGCCGCAATGCTGACGGCCGATACCGCTTGGCCTTCAACAACAACGAGAGCTCATCAAGAAATGCTGGAACCCCGATAGTGTCCACAACGTCACGGATCGTGACACCATCAACACCCGGAGCGCCGCCGTTCGCGGCCACCGTCACCCACGCTCTACGCAAAATATCTGAACGAGATACCTTGTCATATAGCGAATGAAACCGACGGCCACAATCCTGCTTGGCAGCCTGATACAGCCCATGTTGAAAAGCATGGACCTTGTCAAGATCCGGAACCAACCCGGCCTCGGTGAAGGAACTAGCTTTCGCACTCTTCACAATCACGTCTCCTCTACATGTGGCATCAATGAAGCAGGAGTCCTTCGCCATGCGAACGGCTCTCCCGTCCTCGGACTACTACGACCCCCTCCGACTTCCTCCCGACCAGACACCACTTCCCTTACGGTTATAGGCACCCATGCTTCCCAACCGACAAGGTCGGGGCCGGGGAGGATCTCTCCAGTTCAGTTGTTGACTATCTGAACATTCCGCGTCCCCTACGCCGGAGGATTCTTCAATACCCGCTCCAAGATCCCAGGTATCTTCCATCGCCTTCGCCCGTCCTTGACAAGCTCGGCACCCTCTTATCCGATCCTCACGGAGCGGTCCTGTAACGACGCCACAGACTTCGCTTAATGCTGCGGACTGCCCAGTTGCCACGCCCTCACAGACGTGTCGTTGTCCCGCTTCGACGCCAGCCTCTCAACCAACGCCGGGGACCGCGCTACCAGGGATCTTGGCATCTCCCCAGACCGGACTCACACCAGCAAGCCAACAACAACTTCAGCTCGGATCACATAACCAAACTCCTCTCTCAATCAAGCGCCCGAGCAACTGGACACACCAAGGACGCAAGAGGCAGCGCCTGCTTTACCCAACCGCAACGATGAGGACGACGCGAGAGCCGTCATCCGGCCGCAGAGACAAGGCAGGGGTTTGTGGTCAGGGCACCAGCAGGGTGAACCCGTCGGCACTCACCCGAGCAGTCATCAGTGTCCGGCGAGGTAGAGCCCGGCACCAACCGCAGCACAGATGCCAAGCACACGCAGCACCGGGAGTTTCTCCCGGAAGACAAGCACGAACGCGAGCAAAGTGACGAACAACGCTCGGGGGCTGATCGTCGACCACACGGGTCCGGTGATGCGGATTGGACCGGCGTTGTGAATGCTGGTGCGACTGAACAGGGTGTGGATCGAGAAGTAGATCGACAGGTTCGCTATGACGCCGACCACCGCTGCGGTGATTCCGGTGAGCGCCGCGGAGAGTTTGGTGTTGTGGCGCAGGCCTTCGATGTGTGGCGCTCCGAGGAACACGAACAGAAAACACGGCACGAACGTGACCCACACCGCGAGCGTCGAGCCGATCACCGCGGCGACCCACGGGTTCAGTGTTCCGGGGTTGCGGTAGGCGCCAAGGAACGCAACGAACTGCACGACCATGATGAGCGGTCCCGGGGTTGTTTCGGCGAGTGCGAGGCCGTTGACCATTTCGCCCGGGAGAAGCCAGTGGTAGACGTTCACGGCCCGTTGCGCCACGAATGACAGCACGGCGTACGCACCTCCGAACGTCACGACGGCAGTGCCGGAGAAGAACAGGCCTTCGTCAACGATGGCATGCGACCGGCCGAACACAACCGCTGCGACCGCGATCGGCCCGGCCCACAGCACGGCACCGATCCCGATAAGGCGAATTGCACGGCGCAGCGATGGCCGTTCGCCATGCAACGCGTCATCAGCCACCAGAGGCGCCGGGCCTTTATCAGTGTCGGCCGACGGTTTCGTGGCGAAGAGGTCCGGTCGGAATCGGCTGGCCATCCAACCGCACAGACCGGCTGCGGCGACGACGATCGGGAACGCCACGTTGAACACGAACAGCGCAAAAAATGCGGTGATCGCGATGCCTACCAGGACGTTGTTCTTCAGTGCCCGTTTCGCGATGCGGTGCACGGCTTGAGACACGATCGCGAGAACGGCCGGACCGAGCCCGGCGAACACGGCCGCGACGGCAGTTGTTGCGCCCCACTGCGCGTAGATGGCCGAAAGTGCCATGAGCGTGAGGTAGCCCGGGAGCACGAACAGCGTACCCGCAACAAGCCCGCCGACGGTGCCGTTGAGGAGCCAGCCAAGATAGATCGCGAGCTGCTGTGCTTCAGGGCCGGGCAGGAGCGTGCAATACGACAGCGCGTGCAGGAACCGTTGTTCACCGATCCACCGGCGTTCATCGACGAGTTCTCGGTGCATGACCGCGATCTGCCCGGCGGGACCGCCGAACGTCCGCAGCGAGATGGCGAACCAGGCCCGCGTCGCGGTCCGGAAGGGCACCACGTCGCGGGTCTGCGAGCCAGCTGATTGTCTACGGGTCATCGGGTGTCTCGCTGACACCACGCGTAGAGGGCGTCATAGACGAACGAGCCACGCTCGAGCAGGCGTTGATCGTCGGCCTCGACATCGAGCCCACCGACCCCGATGGCCAGCAGGCCCGGGCCGAACGGGTCGGAGTGCAGGTGCTGGTCATCACGGTCTCCAGACTCGCATGAACGGGTGTCCGGCCCGAGGTATTTGCCTGGTGTTGTGTGACTACGTTCTGATCCGTTTCAGGACTTGTTGCGCGATGCGATCACCGTGGGTGTCCTGAAGGAAGTGGCCGGCGTCATCGATGGCATCCCATGTCGAGTGCGGGATGAGGTTGTGCCAACGGTGGCCCCACGTACCGGGGAAGACCTCGTCGGCAAGACCCCACACGAAATGGACCGGGAGCAAGGTGGAGTTGATCGCCGTGAAGTGGGCTGCCTGTTGATCGCTGTTGCCTCGGGCCCGGTCATGGAAGGGAATCGAGAGTGGGAACTGTCGGGGGCCGGTGACCCCAGCGTCGCCAAGGCCGACGAACGGGGCATCGTACGCGGCACGGACAGCTTCGGCGTCGGGTGGAAGTACCGGCGTCTGGCCTTGCAGCGACGGGACCAGCGCCACTTGAGGGGTGACTCGGCGGGTTGCCACGGCCATCATCGTTCCCCAGCCGAACCGTGCGGGGACGTTGTCACGGAATATGCCGCCGGGTTCGTTCTGTTTGATCCAGTTCCTGATCGCCGGCGTGTAGTCGTAGGTGTCATGGTGCAGCCAGGTGTTCATGATCACGAGTCGCGAGAACCGCTCGGGCATGGTGGCGGCCTGGGCGAGGCCGGTCGGGCCGCCCCAGTCCTGTACGAACAACGTGATGTCTCGAATGTCGAGCTGTTCCACCAACGACGTGAGGTTCGCCGTGTGCCGGGCGATGTCGTACCAGGAAGGGTCGGTAACCTTGTCGCTGCGACCGAAACCGATATGGTCGGGGGCGATGCACCGAAAGCCGGCGTCGCGCATCGCGACGATCATTTTTCGGTAGAGGTAGCTCCACGTGGGCATGCCATGGACCATCAGTGCCACTGGCCCATCCGCCGGGCCTTCGTCGACGTAATGCATGCGCAGCCCGCCGATGTCGAGGTAGTGCGGCTCGAACGGAAAATCAACGAGCCCCTCGAAGTTCGCGTCGGGCGTGCGCAGGAACGGGGGCGTCGGCTCTTTCATCGGACACCGAGACGGGTGGGGCCCTGGTGCGCGGCCGCCGTCAGGGCCGGCGAAGAATGGTCCGATGGCCGACGGGCTGGTGGGAGCGGGAGCGTTCATGAACTGCATGAAAGGAAACGTACCGCATGCCGCCAAACGATCACCCGGAATGTGGTGGGGACCCACGTTGTGCCAGCCAGTCGCGAAGGGCGGCTCCGTCTTTCGAAAGGCGCGGGAATTTCCGTTCGAGGATCGGGAACGGCCGGTCCGTGCTGACCGGTGTGTCGAGGGTTACGAGCCTTCCTGATTCGATGAGATCGCGCACAATGTGCATCCACCCCAAGGCGACTCCCTGTCCTTCGAGAGCGGCCTGCAGGATCAGCGAGTAGTCGTTGGAGCGATAGTCGGTGCGTAGTGTCGTGTCGAACTCGATTCCCTTTTTGGCGAACCAGGTCGGCCAGTCGAAGCGGGACGGGTACCGCTCTTCGAGGTGGAGCAGGGGCGCTGTCGTGAGCGCCTGTGGGTCTCGGTTGCCGAGTGTCGCTGCCAACGGTGGCGAAGCAACCGGAACAATCTCCTCGTCGCAGAATCGGGTGCCTACCAGGTCATCGCGGGCGATGACACCGAGTGGGATCCACAGATCGGCGTCGTCGTTTCCGACGGCCCGGTCCGAGTCGGTGGTGATGACGCGAAGCTGAATGCCGGCGTGCTCACGCTTGAAGGCGGGAAGGCGCGGCATGAGCCAGAAACTCGCGAACGACGACGACACGGAGAGGGTCACGACGCTACGGTCCCTCTGGGAACGAAGGGTGCGCACCGCTTGGTCGATCTCGTCGAAATGAGCTCCGATCCGTTCACAGAGGGCGGCGGTGTGATCGGTTGGGGTGATCCCCGATGTCGATCGATCGAAAAGGTGAGTGCCCAATGCTGTTTCCAACCGGGCGATGGCATGACTGACGGCCGGCTGGCCAACACCCAACTGCGCGGCGGCGGCCGAAAAACTTCCGCAGCGCGCTGCGGCAACCATTGAACGAAGCCAGCTGTCCGACACGTCGGAATCGGTAGCTTTGATATCAATTATATTGATGCCCATATGACCAAACTACCTTGTTGACAATGGCTTTGACTCCAATAGGATCGTCACGTCATGAATTTTCTGAACATCAACGGAGACATCGGAAATGGGTGACACGATCCGGCCGGCCATTGGATTTGTCGGGCTCGGGAACATGGGTGGCCCAATGTGCCGTCGGCTCGTCGCCGCCGGGTACCGGGTTGCCGCCTTCGACCTCAATGCCGATGCGCTTGCTGAAGCGGTGCACTCCGGTGCGACCCCTGCCGGTTCGTCGGCCGAGTGTGCCGCACAAGCTGAACTGTTCCTCACGTCGCTTCCCAGGCCCGATCATGTTGAGGCCGTGATGCGAGGTTCGACTGGCGCGTTGCAGGCTCTCAAGCCCGGATCGATCTGGGTTGATCTGACGACCAACCGACGCGAACTGGTGGCCGAGCTGGCCGGTCTCGCGCCGGTTGGTGTTCGGGTTGTCGACGCACCCGTCACGGGCGCGGTTGACGGCGCCCGCAACGGAAAGCTCACCCTGTTCGTCGGTGGCGACGATGCCACGGTGGCAACAGTGACGCCCGTGCTCAGTCACCTCGGCCTGGTCGTGCACTGTGGTGGTCTCGGGACCGGAAACGTGGTCAAGCTCGTGACGAATCAGCTGTGGTTCATCGCCGCAGCAGCGATCGGTGAAGGTTTCGCCGTCGGCATGGCCAACGGTGTCGAGTTGGGAACGTTGTGGGGAGCGATCAAGGAGAGCGTTGGTGACAGCTTCGTGGTGCGCCACGATGCGCCTTCCATTTTCGCTGGACACTACGACCCCTCGTTTTCACTCGACCTGTGCCTGAAGGACCTGGGCCTCATCTCGTCGTTGGCCGAGAACGTGCGTGCCGCGCTTCCAATGACCGCTGCAGCAACATCCGCCTTCGCGGTCGCGGCGGACCGCTACGGACCCGATGCCGCGGAGCTTCACGTAGTGAAACGAATCGAAGACGACGCCCAACTCTCCATGCGCCTCGACGGCACCTGGATCCCACCCTGGGAGAAATAGCCATGTACCAGATTTCTGATCTTGTCGACCTCGACCGCTACCCGATCACCACTCCCGGTTCCGCCGATTATGTAAACGTGGTCGAGGTGGTGAGGGAAGGTATGCGCGCTCATGGATGCGCGATCGCCAAGAACCTCGTGCGCCCCGAGGTCGTGCGAATTCTCCGCGAGGAGATCGTCGCCCGCAAACACACCACGCACTTCTCGACCCAGAACATCAACCCGTATTTCCACATTACGCCCGACCCCGGCTATCCCGAGCGTCATCCCCTCAACACCTTTATCGAGAGATCCAGCGGATTCATTCCCGGCGACTCCTGGGACCCGGCGTGTGCCATCGACGTACTGTTCCGCAGCCCCGATCTCGCCCGGTTCGTGGCGGACTGTCTCGAAGTTCCAGCGCTGTATTGCTACGCCGATCCGCTGGCCGGGGTTACCGCCAACATCTTGGATCCGGGACAACAATTCACCTGGCACTTCGATACCAACGACTTCGCCGTCACCGTCCTTGTCGATGAAGCCGACGACGGCGGGTTGTTCGAATATGCCCCGATGACCCGCACCGCGGACGATGAGAACTTCGACCGGATCCAAGCGATCCTCGAAGGATCGACGGATGGTGTGCACACCCTTGATCTACGGCCAGGTGACATGCAGATCTTCCGGGGCAGGTACTCGCTCCACCGGGTGTCGCGAGTGCCGCAGGGGTCCAAACCCCGCCACGCGGCGATCTTCGCCTACACCGCAGAACCCGGAGTGATCGGGCGTTTGGAGCGGACGATGCAACTCTTCGGCCGAGCTCTGCCGGAACACGAAGAGGCGGAACGCGACCGCGTTCGCACCGACGCTCTCATCGACTGAACACACACGGCCAGGGGCCGAGAGTCGGCGGTGAGGTCACCGCGATGGGCGACGTGGCTCCGCACACTCAGCCTCGCTGGGCGGCGGAACGGCGGGCTGCGATCTGGTCGGCCAGGTACTCGGCGTCGTGCCACACCCCCCAGATAAACGGGGAAGCCCGACGCGACAGCCAGGCCAGTCCGAGGAAGTACAGCCCGGGCACCGCGGCCACACCACGCTCGTGCACCGGTCGACCTTTCTCGTCGAACGCGTCAAGCTTCAGCCAACCAAAGTCAAGGGCATAGCCCGTCGCCCAGATAATCGAAGTGATTCCGGCATCGGCCAGATTCAACGCAAGAATGGGATCGGTGATGGACGCCGGATCGGGTTGCAAAGAGCGAGCATCAGGTTCTTCGGGAATGTCGAGTCCTTCCTTGGCAATGTACGCGTCGGCCGCGTCGAGCACCGACAGGTAGTTCGCGTCCCCGTCGGCAATGTTGCCGGCAAGATCCGAAGCGAAGTACAACACACCTTTACTGAAGGATTCCGTCCGGCCCACCAGCGTTACCCCGCGCTCACCGAGGCGTCGGAAATCCACCGTCTGGCCGCCATGGGCACCGCTGACCGCAATTGTGACGTGCTCCTTGCCGGGCTCGGTGGTCGTGGCATTCCACTGCCCCAAAGCTCCCAGCCACCATACGAAATCACGCCCCCGGTACGCGCGCGGCGGCCGATCATGCGGGCCGACCGAAAGATGCACACGCTTCCCGGAGCGCAACAACTCATCGGCGATCTGCGCACCGGACGACCCGGCGCCGACCACCAACACCGCCCCGTCGGGAAGTTGGTCGGGGTTGCGGTACGCAGCGGAATGGATCTGCATGACCCCGGCGTTCTCCGGCACCACCGTGGGGATGATCGGGCGTTGAAAGGGTCCGGTCGCGACGACCACGTTCGTCGCGTGAATCTCACCAGCCGAGGTCTCGACTCGAAAACCCGACCCATCGGTGTTCTTCTGAACCGACGTGACCTCAACGCCACAACGGATCGGCGCGGCGATCTGCTCGGCGAATCCCTCGAAGTACTCCACGATCCGGTCCTTGGTGGCAAAGCAGTCGGGATCGATGTCGTCGAATTCCCGGGTGGGAAACCGGTCATGCCACGCCGGCCCGTTCGCCACCAGCGAGTCCCATCGTTCCGAGCGCCAACGTTCGGCGATCCGACGCCGCTCGACGACCAGGTGAGGCAGACCGTGGTGGCTCAGGTGCTCGCTCATCGCCAACCCGGCCTGGCCCCCGCCGATAATGAGCGTCTCGAATTCTTCCGTTGCCATGTGAACGTTCTACTCGGGAATGAACAACGCCGCGTCAGCTGCCGGAGTGGTGGGGGGGCCCGGGGTGCGCCCCAAACCCAACACACAAAAAAACGACCCCCCCCAGGGGGGCCGCGCAACGCAGGGGGGGCAAGAAAAAATT
>JANMZO010000202.1:0-7149 GCA_031383405.1 Acidimicrobiia bacterium
ATCGTCTGCCGCCGTGCGAACTGATGACGCGTCGTCGGCTCCGACGCTCGCGGCCGCAACGGAAGTATGTACGGAGAGCTTTCGTGGGGCTCTCGCCGAGCGCGATGCCGACAACGCGGTTGCTGCACTCCTGGCGCTCGACGATGCGATTGTCGCGTGGGCGTCTGACCCGGGGCACAACGACCATCCCGAACGCGCCCGGGCGGCGTTGCGTGGTTGCATCGTCCAACTCGGTGCGGCGGCGGCGGGAGGTCTGGCCGACCCTGACGACGTTTTGCGACCTGTGCTTGACGTTCTCCTGAAGCTGCGGTCGGCGGTTCGGAAAGAGAAGCGGTTCGACATGAGCGATCTCATCCGAGATGAGTTGGCCGCAATCGACATCGAGGTTCGCGATACGCCGGAGGGCGCGGTGTGGGCCAGGAAGTCCTGACCGCCGACCGGGTCCGGCCTGCGACGAACGGGCGCGTCAGCAGGCTCGCGCGTCGAGGATCGGCCGCAGCGTAGGTAGCCACGCCTTGGCGAACAGTTCACCGGCCGCGGCGGTGAAGTGGGTTCCGTCGGAGAGGCCCGTGGTCGGATCAAATCCGAGTCGGGTGAGGTTGTTCGAGGTGTCGCCGTAGGTGATGTTGTCGGTCACCGAAGCGTTACCGAGGCTCCGGGCGACGTCGTTCACGGCGTTCGTGGGGGCCGGCGCTTTGACGTTGTAGATGTTCGGCGGTATATCTCCGACGATCAGCTTCGTTGTCGGGTACGTGCTGGCGATGTGCTCAACGAGCGCTTTGAGCTTGCCGGGAGCGGCCGCCACTTTGGCATCGCCGGCCGAGAGGTCGTTCGTGCCGATGGTGAGAAGTATCACATCGGGACGTGCCGCGTTGATCCAGGAGTCGACGTTCTGGGCGATGTTTCCGGGCTTGCCCTCGGCGTCGATTCGTTCGTCGGGTCCAATGGTGTACCCGCCGTGGCCTTCGCCGTTGGGATCGCCTCCGCCGGTCGGTTCCCAGTACGCGGATCCGACGAAGTCAATCTTGTATCCGAGGGCCTGGAGTTGCCGGAAAAGCGCACCGCGGTAGGAGTCCGGGAAGGCGGTCAGCGAATCTCCGAGGGGCATGATCTTCGTGCAGGTCTTCTTCGCGCCGGCTACCGGGATGGTGGGCTGCGCGGCGACCGGCTTCTTTGTGGTGACCGGCTTCTTCGCGAGAGTTGTTCTGCGCACTGCTTTGGCCGTCATCGACGAGGCAGTCCCGGCGCCGGTGAATATGGACACGGCAGCCAGAACCATTCCGGCCGCCAAGGGCAGCGCACGTTTTCGCAGCAAACGGAAGGACTTCGGGGCTGGCGTAACGGACATTCTCGATTTCATTCGCATTCAGTGTTGGGGGAGATCTCTTCAAAACTACCGGATCGATCGGTGGCGATCTGCGGGAAAGGTCCGGTTTCGTCTCAGTCTTTTTGTCCGGTGGCACGGACGTCTCAAGGACGTGAAAATCGGTACCCGTCATTTTCGTCTCAGTCTCTTTGTCCGGTGGCACGGACGTCTCGAGGACGTGAACATTGGTACTCCGCCATTTCCGGATCAGGTCAGAAGGCCTATCGGTGGAATCCGGGGGGCATGGTGATCTCCCTCAACGGCTTGGCCGGAATGCCCGCGGCGATAACGCACTCCGGAAGCGACCTGGTAACCACCGACCCTGCGGCCACGAGCGTGCCCCGCCCAATGGTCACCCCGGGAAGGACGATCGAGTTGCGACCAAGCCACACATCGTCGCCGATCTCGATCGCCGCTGGGGTGTCGGGTGTCTCGGCATCGATTGGATGGGCGTTGTGGTCGCCGATGGTGACTCGGGGGCCTATACGGGTGTATGCACCGATGCGGACCGATTCCGCGCAGGCGATGTCGGAGCCGTAGTTCATGAACACTCCCTCGCCGATGACAAGTCTGCCGTGGCCGAAGGTGGAGATGATGATCGGTTCGTGTCGGCCGTCGATCAGCACGCGGTCGTCGAGACGCATCGATCCTTTGTTGAACAGCCGCACGGTGCCGAGCAGGCGGACCCGATTGCCCACCCGCACGCCCTGCCGCCTTGCGACCTGCGCGTGAAAGACGCCGAGCGCAGAAGTCACATGCTGAAAGGCCACCGAGTGAGCGTAGTTCCGCCGAACATGAAAGCGGTCATGTCGGTGGGGTCGGGGCTCTGTCGACCGTTCAACATGTGCGCGGGAGGCCGACCGCGGACCGCGTGGGAGTCTATGGGCGGTTCACTCAGGCTTCGCTCACAATCGAACGGTGCATTGTCGTGGCCCGCTGCTCCAACGCTGTCGCTCCCCGGCGCTGCTCCTGTGCGATGGCGGATTCAACCAGTCGCAGTCCGGCGGACCGCTGTCCCCGCAGGACAGCCAGCAGCCCGAGCCAGGTGTCGGCTGCTCCGAAATAGGTGACGCCGTGGATCGTGAGACCGGCGCCGGACCATCGCCGCAACTCCGTCCACAGGCGTTCCGCCAGGTCGGCGCTTCGGGTCAGCCAGGCGAGTTCTGATGCCGTGGCGGCGAGCATGGGCCAGGACGCACCCGCTTTGCCGAGAACATCCGACCGGTCCGCCAGCAGCTTCGCTGAACGCCGGGCACCGTTCATCTCACCTGCCCGCGCGCTCGCCAACCCGTATGTGCTCAGCAGAGTGCTGGACGCATCCGGGCCCAGCGCCGACTTCTCAAGCACGACAGCCAGTGTCCCAATGGTGCCGTTGAGGATCATGAGCAGCGTCCGCTGCATGAGCGCCGCCGAACCCGCCGCGGTGACCTGCAATTGGCGGCCATGTTGTTCGGCTGCACTGATGGCGCGATCAGCATCCGACAGGCTCCCAGTGGCCAGGGCCAGGCCCGCCCCGGCGGAATCGGCCAGCCACCGCAGATCGGGTCTCGGCATGATCTCCAGATGGGATTCCAGGTCTTCGCGGGCGGTGCGGGCATCGTCGAGCGTGCCGTCGATGTAGGCGATGGCCACTGCGAACACCAGAGCAGCGGCATGCGTCGTGACGTCACCCGTGAGCTGCGCCCAGGCCCGTAGCTGATGGTACGAGTCACGTGTCCGGGAGGCGTTGCCCCCACTGAGCAGTTCGGATTGGACCCGCACGGCGAGGATCAGGCCCCGCCATGTCGGCTGCGGCGCCGTCGAGGCGGAAGGCATCACCCGATTGAGCAATCCGTGGGCGCGGGCACGTTCTCCCCCGTTCATGCGGTGATGCGCCGCCCAGCACGCCAACTGGACACGTCGGGCCACGTCCGTGTCGGGCAGACGGTCGAGCAGCGACTCGGCCTCAGCCGCGATGTTATGGGAATCCGGACTTCCCGTGTCGAGGGGACCCCGGGCGAGCATGACATCGGCCAGCAGGGACGGCTCCAGGGTCCGTCCCTGCTCGACGACGAGGTCGAGCAGTGAGCGTCCCTCCTCGGCGGCGCCTCCGGCCAGGAGCGCGGTGGCCGCCCTGAGCCGGGCCTCGGCTGAACGCGGCCCGCTGCGAGCGGTGCCGACCCTTTGCATGTAGGCGCGGGCCAGTGCCAACTTGCCCGCGGGGTCGTAGCGGACCGGATCGGCCAGAGATTCGATCACCGAGTCGTCGAGCAGCGAGAGTTCCGCATCCATGGGCCGGTCGATGGCGAGGAGTTGCTGGACCAACAGCCGGCAGCTCCCACCGGATCCGGTCAGCGAAGATATCAATCGGCGTCGCATCCTCTGTTCCAGGCCCGGCGCCAGATGCCGGCGCGCCAGTTGTCCCATCAGAGGAAGTCGGAATGACACGGATCCCTCCGATGCCGGTGCGATGATTCGCTCAGCGCGCAGACATTCCAGCGCTGGGTGGATCTCGTCGACGGAAAGACCGGTGAGGGCCGGAATCGCATTGATCGGACATGTGTCCTCGAAGAGCGAGACGGCATCCACGACGAGGTGTTGCGAGGTGGTGAGCCCGCTGAGGGCGTTTGCTAGGATTGCGGTCAACCGGGGAGGGACTCCATCGGTCGGAGGGGCCCCGGTGCGCGCTTCCAGATGGTACCGGAGGAGTTCGCCGGCTGTCAGAGGGTCGCCTCCGCTGGCCGCTGAGACCTGCCGGGCCAGGCTCGCCCGGTGTTCGTCGTCGTAGGCGGGGATCAGCAGATCCACGAGGTCCGAGATTTCCGCCGCATCGAGCGGGCCCAGCATCACGCGAAACACCGACCTGCGCAGGAGCGCCGCCTCCAACGGTCCGTTCGTCTCCATCTTGCCGCTTTTCGGAACGGCGGTGAACACGTACCGCACGTCGGTGTGGGTTCGGTCCATCAGATGGACGAGTGCCTCGGCGGCCTCGGGGCCCAGGAGGTGGGCGTCGTCGAGAAGGATGAGCAGCGGTTTCGCCGACGCTGCCTCCATGAGCAGGTCGACCAGGTAGGCGCGGACGCGGAAACGGCCCATCTCCGACGGGGCACGCAACCACGACTCCGGGGTGGATCGGCCCAGCAGTTGGTTGAGGTCGTCAGGCAGCGTCATGCCCGACGGTCCGGTGGCGAGGATCTCACGCACCAGATCGGCCATCGGCTGCAGGCCGACGCTGAGGCGATCGACATCGACATCGATGTACAGGACACGGTCGCCGGCATGGTGGGCCTGGTTCGCCAGTTCCGCCAGGAAGCGTGTCTTGCCGTGTCCCGTTTCGGCCTCGATCCACACAAACGGCCGAGGTTCGCGGAGAAGGCGGAGTGGTTCCTCTCGGCCCACCATCGGGGTGGTCCGCAGTGCTTCAAGCCGACGCGCTCCGGGCGTGATGCCGCCTTGGGGGCCTACGGATTGCAGCGCCGATCGTTCGGCCGAAAGCAGCGCGTTTCCCGGCGTGGCCCCGAACTCGGCCAGTGCCGCGCGGGCCTGCTGGGCGGACCGCAGCGCCTCGGTCCCCCGGCCGCTTAGCGACTGTGCCTCGATCAGCTGCACCCACCGGATCTCGCGGTGCGGCTGGGCATTCGCTGCCGCTCGGAGACGAGAAATCTCCCTCGTGACCCGGCCCGATCGCAGGCGTGCCGCCGCCCACAATTCTTCTGCCAACATCACCCGCTCATCCACGGCACGGGCCACGGCCACGGCCCAGGTCGCCTCGCGGACATCATGGAAAGCCGGTCCCCGCACCAGGGACAGGGCCGACTCGGTCGCTACCCCGGCTTCGGAGGGAGCGTCGTCGAGCAGTGCGCGCGCTTGCTCCACCCCGCGATCGAAGTGACCGATGTCGGTGTCGCAGCAGTCGAGCCGGATCCGGTAACCGGAATGGGTCCGCTCAATGACGTTTGCGCCCAGGATCGAACGCAGGCGCGCCACCTGGTTGCGTAGCGAGTACAAGGCGTTGATCGGCGGGGTGGCGGACCACAGCCGGTCCACGAGTACATGGTCGGGGACAGAGCGCCCACCGTCGGCGATCAGTGCCAAGAGGAGGCGACCGGTCATGCCCTTCGGCAGCTGCACCAGCTTTCCGTCGATGCTGACCTGTAACTCCCCGAGCAACGAGATTTCTACCGCCACGGTCGGAGCGTAGCTGTTTCGTGAGCGGGACGGACGGGTCCGGTGGCTGGGCTTTCGCCGCACGTACTTTGAGGCCGGCTGGTGGTGGGCCGGTCGCCGGTGGGGTGGGGTGGTTGGTGGGGTGGAACGCCGGGCTGGTGGGGCTCGGCGTTCCACTGCGTGGTTGGGGTTGGGTTGGTTGGTGTGTGTTCAGCCTTTTGCTTTGTTTCGTCCGTTTGTGGCGAGGTAGCTGATGCAGTCGCCCTGGTTGGCGAATCTGTTTCCGAGGTTGTCGACGACGTTGGTCCATCCGTTGTTCCTGCACTGGTCGGGGGTGAGGGCGAGTCCTCGGGTGACGGTGAAGGAGAATGTCGTGGTGGTGGTGTTGCCTGCGTTGTCGGTGGCGTCGGCTTGGTAGGTGTGGGGGCCGAGTGGTAGTGCGCCGGCGTAGGTGGGAAGCGCGGGACATGACTGGGTGGCGATGCCGGACAGGGTGTCGGTGGCGTTGCAGGCAATGTTGAGTGGTTGGTCGGCTCGGTAGGTTCCGGTGTTGCCGGTGATGGTGAGTGTTGGTGGTGTGTGGTCGATGGAGAGGGTGAGGGTGCCGGTTGCGCAGTTGCCGGCGGGGTCGCAGCTTGGGTTGCTGGTGTAGTTGATGTTGGTGCCTTCGGTTGCGGCGAGGGTGTCTGTGGGGTCGGTTGGTGTGCCTGATGATGGTGTGGGGTCGGTTGATTGCCAGTCGATGGTTACGTTGTTGTTGTACCAGCCGGCGCTGTTCGCTGCCCGGTCAGGTACTCCCGTAACAACCGGCGGAACATCGTCCGTGACCCGCCCGAACTGGACATCGTCGATGATGTGGTAGTCCGACGATGCGAACTCGATGCTTTGGATGACGTTACCGGTGGCAACGAACCCATGGAACCTTGTGGTCGCCGCCCCTCCCTGAAATGGAAGGGTGAATGTTTCCGAGGACGAAGTCAGATGGACCGTCACGGTCACTTCGCCCTCCACGTCATTGGCGAACAGGCCGAAACTCGCCACCGGCTCGGCGAACTCGAAGATGTAGGGCCGAGTCGGACCCGAGAACCCGGTCTGCCAAGCCCCGTTCGGCGGACTGTGGCTCCAGGGGTTCGCTCCGACGCTACGAACATCGAGATTGCGCAGGGTGATGCCCTGAGCGGCGTAGTGGTCCGGAGGGATCGGGGTGAACGTGTGCGGTGCCAGGGAGAAACCGTCCCCGTCGAAATCGATGAACTGCTTCGCATGCGACGAGCTTGCGGCCTCGAAGCCCGGATCGACCGCTGCGCTGTTGAGGGTTCCGAGGTATTGCTGCACGGCTGGGCCGGCGCTGGCCGAAACAACCAGCGCACCGCCCAGGGTCGGGGTGGTCGTTGCCAATCCTGACAACGGGATCAGCCCGACTGCCAGGGCAGCGGTGATAGCTGCTGCGCGACGGGTACTTCTCGTCATGGTGAAGGCCTGCTTTCTTGTCGTGACGTGCGTTGCCTGGTTTTCCGAGTGGCCCTCTCGTTGTTGTGGGCCGAGCCGGTCAGGCCAAGAGTGACAGACCGCGATAACAGTTCGATAACACGACGCTGCGCTGTCGCCCGAGTTCGTTGGCGTATGTGTGCGAAATT
>JANMZO010000213.1:0-64387 GCA_031383405.1 Acidimicrobiia bacterium
GGTCTATCAGATGCCGATGAAATCCGAATGCTCAAACACGAGGTACTACTTGCCGGCAGCGACCCGAGCAGACAGTTCTTCGGCCATGGCCCAACCGAACGTAACGAGAACATCACCGTTTTCGCGGTTGAGGCTGGCGAAAAACGCCGAAACATCCGGCGAAATCGCTGCTGGCTTCAGCGTTTCGAAGTCAAGTAGACCATCCGGCGAGCCGTCGCCCGTGATAATGAACGCCCGATCGTCGACTCGGTGTTCGGCCCCGAACCGCTTGGCCAACCGGCGACTCCAAGCCCGCTCTTCGCCCGATGTCCTGTGCCCGGGCGTAGGGACGATGTCGGCAAGACCTTTGAAAGCGGCAAACGCAGCCGCGTCCATCATCCTGGTACCAACGAGCACGTCTTCATCAGGAAAGGCCAGCAAGGACCGACGGAGTTGGTCAGCGATCATCGTTTTCAGCGCGGCATCGCGCTTGGCGGTACGGCGCACTGAAGCCAGCCCAACGAGAAGTGACGGAGTTCCACCGATCCTCTCAAGTGTGCAGAATCCGAACGCCTGGAGCTTGCCACCTTCTCGAACCTGGGTAACGAGCACCCACAGATCGCGTTGCTTGGAGATAAGACCAATCTCGAATCCGGCGGGACCCCCGGTGCACAAATCGGCCATATCCGTGAGTTCCGCATCTGATAGCGCCGTGCAATCCTTCGTTTCGACATCCATACTCATCAACTTCACTCCTGCTCTGGGCCCCCCGGCCGGAAAGAGTTTATCGCAGTAACCCCGCTCTGTTGCCAAGTGGTCTCCGTCGGGGCGTTGGAGCTCGAAACTGCAATAGTGGCAGGTCACCGACCCTCAACGTTGGGATTGCTGCCCGAAAGCCACCGACTCCGAAACCGGTCGAGTTGGGGACCGCACCTCGCCGTCGGGTTCGGCCGGCTCAGTTTGCACATGCTGGTAGAGCGCCGCGCCCGCTCCGAGACCCACTCCACAGAGAATGAGCGCTGTCCAATCCTGGAGACCGATATCTGACCAACTCTGGACGAGATACGCAATCACGGCGCACACCGCCCAGTCGCCTGAACTTCGCCTTCGTGGATAGCGGCTTCGACGCCGGGCCCACACGGCGTAGTAGATCCCAACCGGAATCATCAGGTGGTACCCCGCGGCGCAAAACAGTCCCGTGAAGGCCCACAGTCCGAGAAAGCTGTTGTGCGGGATGTAGCGGTAGTTCTTGAAGCCGGTGAGCGTCACGTCGTAGGCGACTACCTTCTCGACATACGGGTGACCGAAGCCGACTCCGACGAGCGGACGAACACGAAGCATCTGAAGCAGGTTGTAGTTCTCGATGTCTCGCGTACTGCTGGAAGCATCGTCCTGCACGATAACGCTCTTGATCATTTGCACCGGTTTGAACGCCAAAGACGGCGGAGCTGTGACCCCGGCGGCAACATACAGAGCTATCAGGGGCCACGTGAGGCTCAACACCTTGGCGACTTGGCGCTTTACAGGCCCGTGGGCCTGCACCATCAGGAACAGTATCGAAGCGGCCACAACCACCCAGACGGTGCGCCGGTTGTTGATCAGCATGCCGAAGAAGATGGGGAGGCCGACGATCACCATTCGATTTCGAGTCGCTTTGGACCGGTGCTCGAACCAGTCCGCCAGCAAGATCGCCACGCACACCGACCACAGCACGGTATCGGAGTGGGTGCTCACGTAGTCGGCTTTGAGGCCGAGAGGCCTCACCCGCAGAAAATAGTACGTGGACCCGTCGATGACCTTCAGCAAACCCGACGCGAGAATCGCCAGCTTGACCGACCGGAAACACCGCTCCCGGGCCATCGCCACCGAGGAGATGAGCGCCACGATCGGCAGCATCAGCAAAGGCCTCACCTGCCACAGCATGTTGGCGACGCTGCCGCCGGTTCCGATGCCGTACATGGTCCAGATCAGGATCACCGCGAGGCTGATCACGGTCGCTTGCGCGAAGGCCCTGGGTGGTCGCCGATCGACACCGCCGGTGTGGACATCGCTCAACTTGATGGTTGCGAGCGTCCGAAGAAGCAGAACGAAGATCACGATGTCTAGCGGCGAAAGCTTGATCGGGAGGTTGTGGAACAGCAGTCTCCCGATCGGATCCAACAAGAAGCTGTATTTGCCTTCGTGTGGCGTTACCAGCGGGTTGTTGAGCCCGGTCGCCAGGAACACGATGATTGGCACAAGCGTGTCGAGCGGGAGCACGACAAGGGCCCAGAAGGCCACGATCGCGCCGACGAGCGCAACGGGAACGATGGGCATCTCGAAAATGATGGCGACGATGCTTGCGAACAAGACCAACCCGACCACAGCCGGAAGCTTGACCCGTCGCCAGAGCGTCGGGCGGCGGTGCCCGCCAGGCAGTCGGCCGACAGCTCCCGGTGACATTGTTTCGGGTTTAGCCAGAGCGAACATCAGGCCACTCTCGGGACGACGAACCGCAGAAGAAGATAGTAGACCGCGCAGAAGCCCAGATAGAAGGACACCGTTCGCTGCGGTCCCCTGGTATTCGGGCGACCGGCCATTCGGGTCGGCACGACGATCATGACGATGATGAGAGAGAGAAAGAGAAGATTTTTCATCCGGTCGTCACCGCCCAAAACCATCGACGTTCGATAACACCAGCTTGAGCCGGGTCAATCTCAATCCGCAACGGATACCCATTCGAATTCCGCCGAGTCAACCGGACCGGTCAGGACACCAGCGAGTTCTCGCCGAGCAGAACCCGTATCTCGGCGAACAGGCGGGTACTCGGATCAACACGGAATTCCCCGGGCAAGCGCAGGACCTGGTTGCCGAAGTGGACGAACACCTCCGAATCACCCGGATGACTGCGCAACGTTTCGCGCAACTCCCGGATACGGTCCGGTCGGATACCCACCTCTGGAAGCTGGATCCGGATCGGTGGACCGCTCCCCTCCACGTTGATTTCGAGACGCTTGATATCCATGGCTATGAGTTTCGGAACATCGTCGCGGTCATCGACCCGGGCCCGCACCGACACCACGGCATCTTCGACCAAGTTGTATCCACATTCCTGCATGGTGCGGGGAAACACCATTACCTCGATCGACGCCTCAAGGTCTTCGAGCACGAATACGGCCATCATCTCACCCTTCTTCGTGTACTTCCGAGAAAGAGCGGTGACCACCCCCCCGACATTTTTCGTCGCGACGCCGTCGCGTCCTTCGGGCGCTCCGGTCGATGTTCCCGCCTTTGCTCCGAGTTCCCGGAGCTCGGAAATCGTGCAGTCGGTAACGCGTCGAAGCTGGGCCTGCGCGCCGAGGAGAGGGTGATCGCTGATGTAAAGGCCGAGCATTTCCTTTTCGAAGGCGAGCCTGGCCGTCTTCTCCCACTCGTGAGCCGGAATGGGGACCCGGGAATCGTCAAAGCCAACTCCGGCATCGGTGGGTGAAGAATCGGCGAAGGAACCGAACAGCGACATGACACCGGATTCCGCCTCGCGGCGACGGGCGACCACCCGGTCGATGATCTGCTCGAATACGTCCATCAGTCCGCGACGGGAGTGCCCCATCGAATCGAAACCGCCACCTTTGATCAGCGATTCAATCGAGCGCTTGTTCAGCACGCTGAGATCGACCCGGCTGCAGAAGTCATAGAAGTCGAGGTAGGACCCGTTTGCATCGCGCTCAGCCACGATGTGGCCAACGAGTGCCTCTCCGACATTGCGAACCGCGGCCATACCAAAACGAATGACAGGTTTGCGCTCGAGGTCGGCCGATGCGAACTCGCTCAGACTTGCGTTTACGTCAGCGACGAATACCTTGATGCCCATGTTGCGACACTCGCCGAGATAGACCGCCGTCTTGTCTTTGTCGTCCTTGACGCTCGTCAGGAGCGCTGCCAGATATTCACCCGGATAGTTTGCCTTCAGGTAGGCGGTCTGGTAGCTCACGTAGCCGTACCCGAAGCTATGGCTCTTGTTGAACGCGTAGTCGGCGAATGGTTCGATAATGTCGAAGATCTTTGTCCCGAGGGCTGATCCATAACCCGTGGCTTCGCAGCCCTGGACGAACTTGCTGCGTTCCTGCGCCATGATTTCGCGGACCTTCTTGCCCGCCGCCTTGCGGAGGTTGTCCGCTTCCGACAGCGAGTAACCGGCGAATTTCTGCGCCACCCGCATCATGGATTCCTGATAGATCATCAGGCCCTGCGTGTCGCCGAGCAGTTCCTCGGCATCGGGGTGGAAGTACTCGATCGGCTTCCGGCCGTTTTTTCGATCCGCGTAGTCGTTGTGCATATTGGCTGCCATCGGCCCCGGCCGATACAGCGCCACGAGAGCCGCCACGTCGTTGAAGGTGGTCGGACCGAGGGAGCGCATCAGGGTCCGCATCGCCCCGCCTTCGAGTTGAAACACGCCGATCGACTCGCCCCTGCGCAGCATCTCAAACGTCTTCTCATCTTCGAGATTGACGTTGTCGATGTCCAACTCGACGCCCTTGTTGGCCTTGATCAATTTGAGGGCCCGATCGATCACACTCAGGTTTCGAAGGCCGAGGAAGTCCATTTTCAGAAGACCGAGTTCCTCGACACCGTGCATCTCGTATTGCGTGACGATCGGCGCGTCTTCGGGCTTTCCTCCGGGCTCGGGCTTGCGTTGGATCGGTAGGTACTCGGTCAACGCCTGCCTGGTGATCACCACAGCCGCGGCGTGGATGCCGTCACCGCGTCGCAGACCCTCAAGACCCTTTGCTACATCAACCACCTTCTTCACATCGGGGTCGGTGTCGTACATGCTTCGAAGCTCGGTGGCCATCTTGTAGCCGTCTTCGAATTTTGGGTGTGGTTCCAAGCACGCGTAAAGCGGGGTATCGCGACCCATCACCAGGGGGGGCATCGCCTTGGCGACACGGTCACCGAGACCGTAGGGATACCCGAGGACCCGTCCGGCATCGCGGACAGCGGCCCGGGCCTTGATTGTGGAGAACGTGACGATCTGGGCGACGTGGTCCCATCCGTAACGGTCGCTCGCGTACTTGATCATGTCGGACCGGTACCGCTCGTCGAAGTCCATGTCGATGTCGGGCATTTGCTTGCGGCCCGGATTGAGGAAACGTTCGAATAGAAGGTCGTACTTGATCGGGTCGAGGTCAACGATCCGCAAGCAATAGCTGACCGCGCTGCCGGCCGCGCTGCCTCGGCCGGGCCCAACCCGTATCCCGTTATCACGGGCGTACTTGATAAGGTCCCATACGACCAGGAAGTACGCGGGAAAGCCCATCTCGGCGATGACGCCCAGTTCGAAATCGATTCGTTCCCGGGTGCGGTCGTCGAGGAGGTCGCCCCACCGTTGACGCGCGCCTTCATACACGAGATGACGAAGGTAGTCGCGGTCGTTCTCGAAGCCTTCGGGTAGCGGGAACTCGGGGAGCTCAGTGCGGCCGAACTCAATCTCGACATCTGCACGCTCGGCCACCCAGAGCGTGTTGTCGCACGCGCTTTCCCAGTGCCGAAAGAGGTCACGCATTTCCGAGGCCGACTTGAGGTAGTGCTGATCGCCGTGGAACTTGAAGCGCTTCGGATCGGAGATCAATGCACCCGTCTGTACACATAACAATGCGTCGTGGGCCAGGTGGTCTTCGCGGTGTGTGTAATGCGAGTCGTTGGTGGCCAGCAGAGGTGCCTTGAGTTTGCGGGCAATTTCGATGAGCTGCGGGTTGGTCTGTTGTTGGGCTGGAATTCCCTGATCTTGAATCTCGACGAACAGGTTGTCGCGTCCGAAGATCTCCTGCAGTCGAGCGGCCCGTGAAAGCGCAAGCCCTTCGTCGCCCGCCAGAAGCGCCTGAAGCACCACGCCACCAAGACAGCCGGTGGTGGCGATAATACCCTCGTGCAACTCGCTGAGGAGCTCCCAATCGAGACGCGGCTTGTAGTAGTAGCCCTCAAGATACGCCCGACTCGAAAGCTTCATGAGGTTGCTGTAGCCGGTATTGGTCTCGGCCAGGAGCGTCAAGTGGTAGTAGAGCTTTTCACCTTCTCCCTGGTCACCGTCGTCGAGCCGCCCGCGCCGGACCGGGCGCTCGTAACGCGATTCCGCCGCCATATAGGCCTCGGTACCAATGATTGGTTTGATGCCCTGCTTCTGGCAGGCTTTGTAGAAGTCGAGAACGCCGTACATGTTGCCGTGGTCGGTAATCCCGACGGCGGGTTGTCCGTCGGCGCGCGCTGCAGCAACGACCTCGTCGACGCGGGCGGCACCGTCGAGCATTGAGTACTCGGTATGGAGGTGGAGATGGGTGAAGGAGGCACTCATGAGGGGGCTGGCACCGACAGGGATGGCACCGACAGGGATGGCACCGACCGGGATGGCAACGACCGGTCAAGACCGCCGGTGAACCGGTGAACGGCATGCACGTGAACAGGCGAGCAGCAGCCCATCAGAGATACGTGCCCCCGCCCACACGTTGGGAGCCCGCTTGCTGGCTGTCACCCGGCCCCACCAACATCTGTTCGGATGGAGACCCCGGGGGCAGCCCCCGCTGACGCATTCCCTGCAACTGGGCCTGGGCGGCCAACTGCTGGGCGTACAGCGTGGCCTGGATGCCGTGAAATAGTCCCTCGAGCCATCCGACGAGCTGAGCTTGGGCGATGCGCAGTTCCGACTCACTCGGCACCTCGTCATCGGCGAACGGAAGCGCGAGCCCTTCGAGCTCGGTGCGCAGATCGCCCGAAAGGCTGGATCCGAGTTCCTTCAGTGACCTTTCGTAGATCTCCCGCAACCGTGAACGGCTGCGTTCGTCGAGCGGAGCCTGGCGCACCTCTTCGAGGAGCTGCTTGATCATCGAACCGATCCGCATCACCTTGCCGGGTTCGGAAACGGTTTCTTCGACCTCAGTCGCCCGGGTCGGCGGGGGTACTTCAGCTCCCGGACCCGAAACGACCACGACCTCTGACTCCTCGTTTGACTCGTTTGACTCGTTTAACTCGTTGGACTCGTTGGACTCGTTGGACTCGTTGCCCGCTGAGGTGGCTGCTTTCGACATGCTCCGATCATGCCCCAAGAATGGCTATTTGCCCGCGCGCCCTCCCACCGAACGGTGGCCGTATCCCATCACAACCCCTGGACAGCATCGTTTGGGTCGCCTGAACCCGGAACCGCAGATCCTGTTGAACGGCGTAGGACACGAGATACCAGTACGCTCGTGCTATGCGAGTGAGCACACGCGGAGACTACGCCTGCAGGGCGTTGCTCTCGTTGGCCTTACATGCAGAAGCCGTCGGTCCTCAGAGTGTGAAGGACATCGCCACCCGGACCGCGCTCCCCCAGCCCTACCTGGAGCAGATTCTCCTTGCGTTGAAAGGGGCCGGTCTTGTCCGGTCCAAGCGAGGAGTCGGCGGGGGCTATGTGCTGTCGCGGGACCCGGAAACAATCACCCTCGCCGAGATCGTAAGCGCCGTCGACGGACCGATAGTGCTCGGGGACTTCGGACTCCCTCACGAAAACGGGGCCTGCGACCACGAAGGACAGTGCGTACTCCTCGCGGTTTGGGCCGACGTCGGCGGACATATGCGAGACCACCTTTCGGCCCACTCGCTCGCCGAGATGGTCAGCCGGGCCAAAGGCGTCGTGCCATCGGCGACACGCGTCCCCGATCACGAAAACGCCTAGCGCTTCCCGCCGGGGCGTCAGGAAAGCCCAGCCACTACCGCGGCAAGGTCAGCGGGAATCGGGGAGGAGAACGACATGCGTTCTCCCGAGAGAGGGTGGGTGAAAGCCAAGGAGAACGCATGGAGCCATGGCCGTGGGGACGCAATGGTGTTGCTCCGCGAGCCACCGTAGCGGCCATCGCCGATAACCGGATGGCCGATGGCCGTCAGGTGCACACGGATCTGATGCGTGCGTCCAGTTTCGAGCCAACATTCCACAAGCGTGCACGGGTCGGGCTGCTCAAAGGCCCGCATGACGGAGTACCGGGTCCGAGCTTCCCGGCCGTGGGTGTTGATCGTCATTCGTGTCGGGTCACTGTCGCTACGACCGACCGGTGCGTCGATGAGCCCGCTGCTCGAAGTGAACCGGCCCCAGGCCAGCGCCTGATAATGCCGTGATACCGACCGAGACTTGAGCTGCTCGATCAGATTTTCGACAGCTCGCGGATGACGAGCGACCATCAGCAGACCGGACGTGCCCTTGTCAAGGCGATGGACAATTCCGGGGCGGTCGGCCTGATCGCCGTGTGCCATCTCGAGGAGTTCGGGAAAGCGGGCTATCAATCCGTGGACAAGCGTGCCGGTCTGGTTTCCGGACCCGGGATGAACAACCAACCCCGCGGGTTTGTCGATGACGATGACGTCGTCGTCGACGTAGACGATTGGAACATCGACCGATGGTTCGCCGATGAGCCCGGCCGCCGCGTCGGCCCGGGTGACGTGAACGACGATCTCATCACCCAGCTTGACCCGCTTACTTCGCTGCGTCACAACAGCCCCATTCACCCACACTGCTCCGACATCGACATGCTGCCCCGCTTCCGCCCGGGCCAGATCACCGACGATCGCGACGACTCGGTCGAGTCGTTGGCCGGCCAGTGCGTCCGGAACAAGATCACTGCGTTCAATCATCGGGCCGACTCCTCGGAATGGGTGACCGGTTCAGTCACCGGGATCTGGGTGCCGACCGTACCGGTGCCATCTACCGAAAATGGCGCAGTCGCAGCCGTCGACAACGGTCTTTGGGCCAGCGGCGGCGCGAGTAACGAAAGGGCCGCTGCCGCTATGCAGCCCACCGTCAACGCTGAATCGGCCACGTTGAAGATAGGGAAGAAGCCGACATCGATGAAGTCGACAACGGCACCGCGGTTCCAGCCACCATCGCGAAACAGCCGGTCGAGTTGGTTGCCGATTGCTCCGCCCACAATCAGACCCAACACCCACCACCAACGTCGGTCGCTCCCAACCGGAGAGTTCTCCGGTGGGTTGACCAGGTGCCGGGTCACGCTGACGACGACAACACAAACGACAACGGTGACCGCCCACGCAGTAGCGCGCTTCCCACTTCCGAAACTGAAGGCCGCGCCCGTGTTGAATCGACGAACCAGCGATAACGTGCCGACGATCCGCTTGCGGTCAGCAGGACCGATGGTGCGCAACACCCACTCTTTGGATACGACGTCCAAGGCCACGACGATGATGGCCACCAATGCCGTCGAAACCAGTCGCCTGCGCGATTGTCGACCCGACCGCTTCGAAAGCGGAACAGGTGTCGAGGCGTTGGACGGGGAAGGGGAATTCACAGGCGAACAGTTCCTTACCGGGACCGATAGGCCGGGAGGGGGCCGGCACCCGAGTCGGGAGGAGGTTGAAGGCTGATCGAAGTCGGCCGAACCCTGCCTGGGCGGATGAGAACAGCCTAGGCGGATGAGCGGGCCACGGTTGAGACCGAGCCGATCCCCCGCCTAGGTGATGAACGACGCTGGCCCCCTCGGGGCGTGAGCGGCAACTGAACGCTCAGCGTCGCGACAGACCACCGTTCTTGCAACGGATACAGAGGGTTGCCGATGGCATCGCGCGCAGGCGGGCCCGCATGATCAATTCGTGACAGTGTTCGCAGTAGCCGTAGACACCGTTGCCGACTCGGACAAGAGCGCGATCGATCTCATCAACGGTGAGCGAGGCCTGTGCCGACATAGCGAGGTCACGCTCCCGCTCGATCGTGACGCCCGCCCCTTCGCCTGACTCGTCGTCGAATTGCACGTCGCCCGGCTCCATGTCAGCAGCAATCTGATCGGCTTCGGCACGGAGCATACGGGCCTGTTCGGCGTAGACCCCCCGCTCGTGGAAAAGCAGCTCCCGTTGTTGGAACAGGAACTGACCTTCGGACAACTCATCGATTCCTTCGAATGGATCATCAAAGTTGAGGGCCGGCGCTTTGAGCAACTTGACCGGTTTGGGCGCGATGACCGCTGCGGGTTTGTCGGGCTTGGTCTTGACCGGCGGCACAGCCATGACGACCGGTTCGACAGTCTTGGTCTCGTTGGCCAGAGGTGGTGTGGCCGCGACAGGGTTATTGGCCGCGGACTTGCGGGAAGGGCGTTTCGTCGAGGCTGGGGAAGAAGCCATGTCTACTTTCGTATCAAGGGGTTTCGAGGTGGTGCGCTGATCGGAAGCCCCGCCACCGGCTGCTCGGCTAGTGCGAGAGGAGGAAGGTTTCGCTGTGATGGAAGCGTCCGGGGACGGGGTGAGTTTCGAAGACGTGCGCTCCGACGCTTTCGGTGGTCGTGCGTCCTTGGCCGCTTTCGAGGGACCATCAGGTGTCGAGCCGGTGACATTTTGCACCTTGAGCCTAGTCGTCTCAGGGGTTGGCGATCCTTTCTTGGGTGTGACAGAAGGCGCCTTCGTGGCGGCTCCCTCCTCGGCCAGCTTGAGCCGACCCGGCGCGCTCTTCTCGCGTACATCGGCCTTCACGCCCGTTTTGACCTTCGATACCGACACTGCTTTGGAGGCCGTCGCTTTCTCGTCTCGGAGCTTTGCCCGTGAGGCCGTCGCACCCGAGGGCGCTGATCCCCCAGATCTCGCCGCCAGCGTCGGGCCGGTATTGATTGGCTTGACGGTCGGGGCCTTCGATTTCGACGTTTTGGCAGACTTCGCTGGAGAGACCTTGACCATCGGGGCCTTCGATTTCGACGTTTTGGCAGACTTCGCTGCGGGCTTGGAGCCGCCCCCTTGGGCTGGTTGCGGCGTCTTAGCCGCTCGCAGCGGGTTCGCCGCCGTTACCGGTTTTGCCGGGGTCTTCGCTGTTAGTTTGGGCACCGCAGCGGGTTTCGCGGTCTTCTTGGGCGACGCTGATAAGGCCGGTTTCAACGTTGCGCGCCCGGGAACCGGGGGCGCCGGCTTGGATCCCGGATTACCCTTCGTCGAGGTTTTCGCTGGCGCAGCTGGCATCTTTGCTTTTGTGGCCACGTTCGTGCCTTTCTTCCAAGCGGAATCGGTAAAGCCCTTCAACAACCAGACATCTCGTCGCTTTCGACGGGCACGCTTTCGGCTCCAACCGGAAGTACCCCAATCAAAAGACCGCGGACGATACCACCGATGCGATTCCTAACTAAGCATTTGCCGACAACGGACCACCGCCCAACGGCAAGTCAGGTATTCGCCGGTAACACCTCATCGACTCGGGCGAGCTGATCCTGAAGGACCTGCACGAGATGGCTTCGCGTTTCGACGGAGAGTGTTTTCAGATGCATCAGTTCTTCGCGCTGCGCAGCGAGCCCGCGCGTCAACTCCTCGTTGCGGGCCGCGAACGTGCTCTCCAGGTCTTGCGAACGCCCACTAGCCGCCATCTCGGCGTCGTCTATGCTCGCTTGAATCGCCGAGTTCCTCTCCGCGAAAGCCAACTCCGCGGCTGCGACGCGAGATGTGTGGGCTTTGTCAAGCTCGCTAACTCTCGCTTCGATACCCAAGGTACGTAGAGCAAACTCACTGTCGAGCTGGGCGGTGCGGGCTTCGTGGGAAGCGTCGAGTTCGTTGGCTTGTATTGCATATTGCGACTCAAGTTCATTGCGCCGGTTGACGAATGTCGCCTCCAGCTCGGTGCGTTGGGCCCTGATCGACGCTTCCAGCTCAGCCTTCTCCGCGTCGTAGCGGTGACGTTCCTCGGTCCGGTTCTGTTCGAACAGTTCGACGCGGTGAGCAATAAGCCGGTTCGCTTCCTCGTCGGCGTCTTCGAGCCGACGGGCCGCAGCGGTGTCGGCATCGGCTACGACCCGAGCGGCACGGCCGTGTGCCTCCGTTGTCGTGCGCTCGGCTGATGCCTTTGCTTCGCTCACCACAAGATCCGCCGCTCGCTGGGCCAGCCGGAGTGTTCGCTTGACCGCGTCTTCTGTGGGCGCCAAGGAAACCGCCCCAACATTGGCGGCAGTCGGGCGTTGCAACAGTTCGCGAATCCGCTCTTGGAGTGCATCCACACCGACGGCCACGTGCTCGACGAAGGTGTCAACCTCCATGAGGCTGTAGCCCTTCCACTGCGGGCTGAACTCGGCCTTGCGAATTGACTCTCCGGTCAGTTCGTCCATCATGCCACCTCGAAGGCTTCCACCGAAAAGAACCGGGGCCAGACCAAGCCAACGATGTGTTCGCAGTCGGAGACCGACCGCCGACTCTGATTCTCGACCGACAACTCGGCCTTACGATTCACGACCCACAACTTCACGACCGACAACGTCACGACCGATACAGTCCGCGTTCTTGCAGGCGACGCTTCTCCTCGGCCGATACCTCGACGTTCGTTGGGGTAAGCATGAACACACTATCGGCCACTCGCTTCATGTCACCGTTGAGCCCGAAGGTAAGCCCGCTAGCGAAGTCGACGAGGCGCCGCTTCAGATCGCGGTCGACACCGGTCAGATTGACGATCACCGGCTGCATGGACCGGAAACATTCCCCGATCTCCTGTGCCTCACTGAACGACGTTGGAGCGACAACTTGAACTTTGGTACTGGCGGGCACACCCGAGGCGATCGGTCGGACCGAGCCCGAGACCGCATTTTTCGGTTGGGCCTGCACTGCTGAGACCCCGCTGTCGGCCGGGAGTACGGGAAGCTGACGGATCACCGCTGGTTCTGATTCCGGGTATGGGGAAATCCCGGAAGGTCCCCGACGGGTGGACTGCGCCGGGCCACCCTGATCCTCATAGGAGGGATAGTCGTCGTACGCGTCGTTGTCACTCAGCCCCAAGAAATCCATTGCTTTGTTGAAAAAGCCGGCCATCGGTCCTCCATGAAACGACGTGTAAATCCCCTCTGAACCCTCGTTGCGACGAGTGGAACCTGCGGGTGAGTTCGCGGAAGCATACCTGCTCGAACCTGAACTTGTCGGCACCATCTGACTCCGAATCGACGTCACGATCCGGTCGTGTCGCATCGCAGCACCCCCAACACCTTCCGTGAACGGCTTCAACCATGTTGTGATTCCAGCCGCACGCGCAACGCGGGTCCTGTGGGGGCGATCGTCTGGCTTGTCAGCGCTCGCCGAAGAGAGCCGTGCCGATACGAATGTGAGTCGCCCCCTCTTGGACGGCCTGTTCGAAGTCACTTGACATACCCATCGATCGCCACGACACCCCGACAGATTCGCACATAGCGTTCATGCGCCGAAACGCCTCGTGGCTCGCCGCAAGGCCGACGAGCGAGGGGTCTGGACCTACACCCATGAGACCAAGCACCTGAAGACCATTTTCGCGGGCGTGGTCAACGAGCGCCGACACATCGTCGGGGTCGGCTCCGGTGCGGGACGGATCATCGGTCAAACGGATCTGAATACAGACCGACGCGCCCGGCCGTCGCTTGGCCAGAGCATCGATTCGTTCCGTGGTGTCAAGGCTTTGCCACACCTCGACAAACGGCAGAAGCCGATTGATCTTGTTTGTCTGGAGCCGACCTTGAAAATGCCAGTTCGGGAAGGCGTCCGGTGCGTGGGAACGAGCGTCACGGACGAGCTTGGCTTTTGCGACGAGTTCGTCGGCATAATTCTCGCCGAGCATCGTGATCCCGTTGCGAAGAGCGGCCAACGGGGCCTCCGGTCCGAATCCTTTCGTGACGGCAATGATCTCCACCACGGCGCCCGCTGGCTGAACCCGGTCGATCCGTTCCCGCAAGCCTTGAAGCCGTTCCCCGACCCGAGCCGCCAACTCATCGACAAGGTGAAGGTCGATGGTCGCGCCCGTCACACCGGACCGCCCGTGGTCTGAACGATAAGAGCCTGACGACCCACATCGCGATATCGGCGCCAGGAGTACCAGCCCGACCCGCAGGCCGTGCACGATGCATCGCCCTGGGCGCTCAGGTGCTGCACAAACGCACAGCCCGACCGTTCAAGTGCTGACTGCACACCGGCTCGCATATCGAGCGCGGGAGTGTCGTCGGTTGTGACCGACCGAATACCATCACCGTACGTCCGGGCAACAAGGCTCAGGTCATCAGAACCAAACTCGTAGCAACACGGACCGATGCACGGTCCGAGCGCCGCTCGAACGGAATCGGGGGCGACACTGCGTGACCGCACTGCGTCGACGGTGGCTTCGATAACACCGGCGACGAGGCCCCGCCATCCCGCATGCGCTACGCCGATAACGCAATCCAAGGTCCAGATGGCGATCGGGGCACAGTCAGCGGTGATCACAGCTATCGCCGGCCCTCCGGGCCCGCTAACGACCGCGTCGGCTTTCGTCCGTTGCGCTACCCAACCGGACCCAAGGAGACTCCGCCCGCCGGCGGCATTGGCGTCGATCACCACGTTTCCGTGAACCTGTCGGGGAAAAATGACATCGGCACCGCTAGTTACTTCCCGATAGCGGGCAGCGAGATCAGGGGTTTCAAGGGCGAAGCTACCTGTGCGGCGCGATGTCCAGGAAACAGTTACCCCATCTGTAACCATTGTGGAAACACCCCTGATATCAGGAACCGGTGGCATCTGGATCCTCCCTTCGCGTGACGTAACCCGACGGGTCAAATCGACAAGCGTCGGCCTGAGAAGCACGGGAAGCGTGTCACTTCGAAAACGTCTGCTTCCCCACAACGAGGGGACGTCGAGAACGTCTGCTTCCAGAACGTTTACTTCAAGAACGAGGGGACGTCGAACTCGTCGTCGTCATCGAAGTCGAGGCCGTCGTTAGCGGGTGAGAAGATGTCGTCGGCCGGGTTCGGAACCTTCGTGAGCTTCGGACCGTCACCTTTGGGTTTCTCGCGTTTGTCGTCCCAGCGGTCGAACCCTGCTGCGATAACGGTGACACGGAGTTCATCGCCCATCGCGTCGTCGATCACCGCGCCGAAGATGATGTTCGCGTCGGGGTGCGCCACGCCACGAATGATTTCGGCGGCCTCGTTCACTTCAAAAATTCCCGTGTCGGAGCCGCCGGAGATATTGAACAGAATTCCCCGGGCACCTTCGATGGACGCCTCAAGCAACGGCGAACTGATCGCCTGACGCGCCGCGGTGGCGGCGCGCCCGTTGCCGGATCCGTATCCGATACCCATCAGTGCAGAACCGGCATCGTGGAGGATCATCTTCACGTCGGCGAAGTCGGTGTTGATGAGTCCGGGGATCGTAATGAGGTCGGTGATGCCCTGCACGCCCTGGAGGAGAACTTCGTCGGCCATCTTGAACGCGTTGAGCATCGTGGTCTTGTCGGAGGCGACGCTGAGGAGCCGGTCGTTGGGAATGACGATCAGCGTGTCGACCCTCTCCTTCAACTGTTGGATCCCATTCTCCGCCTGGACGGAACGCCGACGACCCTCGAAAGAGAACGGACGGGTTACAACACCAATCGTCAGAGCGCCCTGGCTCTTGGCGATCTCGGCGATGACGGGAGCGCTGCCGGTACCGGTGCCTCCACCTTCGCCGGCCGTGATGAACACCATGTCGGCACCCTTGATGGCCTCATGGATTTCGTCGTGGTGTTCCTCAGCCGCACGGCGTCCGACCTCGGGGTCTGAACCTGCGCCGAGACCCCGGGTGAGTTCACGGCCGATGTCGAGCTTGACGTCAGCGTCGGACATCAGAAGTGCCTGGGCATCGGTGTTCACCCCGATGAACTCAACGCCTTTCAATCCCGCTTCAATCATGCGGTTGACCGCGTTGACTCCACCGCCACCGGCCCCGATGACTTTGATGACAGCTAGGTAGTTTTGCGGTGGGACCACGAGCTGCAACCTCCAAAACGATCGCGACGACATTCGTCGCAATCCACTACGTTACTGGTCATACGGTGATGAACGGCGGAATGTATGCAGTTCTTTTCAGATTCGGCGCTTTCCGGCGCTTTCCGGGTCATCTCACGCCGTTCCAGCCTCTGTTGTTCCAGCCTCAGTGCCCGGCGCGGGCGCCTCAGGGCGTCCGGGTTGCACGTTCGAACTCGGGTACGAGGAACCCATCGTGCGGTTCATGAGGAGATCCACCGCGGCCCATAAGGTTTTCGTGAACGGGTGGATGAACAGGCCGGAACCGACCACCAATGCAATGCCAATCGCTATCAGACGCTTAAGCGGCGGGTCGGGCATGGTCAGGATGAGGGAGAAAATCAGGTACGCGACCGCAATGATCTGGCCTATGACGAGGCTCATCACACTCGCACCGAGAGCGAATCCTTCTTCCCGCTCAAAGCGGTACGCGCATTTCGGACACGTGGGTACCATCGTGAACCAACGCCGAAACAGCCTTCCCTCACCGCATCGGGGGCAGCGTCGGAGCAGGGCCCGGCCGACCATGAGCGCCCACCCCGGATGCGTTGGTCTCACCGGCCGAGCACCGGAGCGTCCGGCACCCCGAGGTCCGCGGTCCGGTAGCCGACCAAGCTGTCGTTGGCGAGCATCGCTTCAAGGGCTCGGCCCTTCAGGTCAAGCTCAACGGGTTTGCCGAAGGTGACAATCACGGCCGACGTGATCTTTCCGGCGGCGCGCAACTTCCGGGGGGAGGCCCCCTCCGATATCGCCAATGGGGAGGATCTTTCATTGGCAACGCCGCTCGATCTCCGAGCGGATGACGCCTCGGACATCGCCACTTCGCTGGATGTGGCCACGGTCCGCGCCGTGCTGCCGCCCGGCGCCGACTCAATTTCAAGGACGACATTCCCCCGGTCCATCCGGATACCTACGGTGGCCCTGCGAGCCGCCGGTCCGAGATTGGCTGCGGTTCGCGCCAGCAGCGCAGCGTCACCGTGAAGTTCGTGGCCGACGGAGGCCGGAGCGATTCCTTCGAGGCGAGGCAGGTCGTAGGAGTCGATCGTCGTGCTGGCGATCAAGGCGATCGCCGTATCGTTCTCCGCTACGAGGACCGTGTTTGTCGGGCCGACAACCATGGCGATGGGTTGGCGCGCGACAACGACGATCGAGAGACGCCGCATCCAATGTTTGGTCACGGATACCTCAGCGAGATCGGGCAGTTTCCGTAAACGGTCCTCGACCCGTGACGCCGAAATCCGCACGAGGGGGGTCCCAAGGGTGAGATCGCTCTCTTTCATGATGCGGGCGGCGTCGTTGGTTCCAGCTATCGAGATCGACGTTACGCCGAGGAGCGGGCTGACGAGAACTCCACCGGCGCATATGACCGAGCCGGCCAGCGCAAGCGCCAAAAGCGTCCGACGCCGGCGGAATACGTGCTCCGAACGGCGGATCTCGGCGCGCCGCCGGGCAATCTTCGGGTTCACCGGACTACTCGGATCAACGGACCCCGGGTCATCCATCTCGATCCGGCTCCGCACCCCGACCGACGTGGACCGACTCGGGGAAACCCGCGTCGGCGCGAGTGCTGTCGCACGCGATCTGGTCGGTCGCGCCGACGTCGGGGGAGCCAAAGCCCGTCGCGGGTTTTCCACGCCGCTCTCGTCGGCACGTTGATCGGGTCTTGTGCTGCGAAGAACACACGCCCCGATGGCCCCGGGAACCGGAGCGCCAGACCGGGCCGGCAATGTTCCGGACGGACCACTTACCGTCCCGGGAGCCAACCGGGTCGTCTTTGCGACCGACTGTCGTGGCGTGCCGGTTGGTTCGGGATCTGCATCGACGACCGGATCGGGATCGGTGAAGGTGATCGTGGTCATGGAGCGTCCGATGTGAGGTCAGATCCCCCGGGGGAAGTGGAGGAAAGCGATGGGAGAACGGCGTCGAAACCCGCAGTGCGAACTTCGGGACGCAACTCGACGCCAAATGTCTCGAACACCCGGCGTCTGATCTCAATGATAAGCGCCCATATGTCAGCGGCCGTGGCATTGTCGTCGGCTTGGATGAAGTTCGCATGTTTTTCCGACACACTCGCCGAGCCGATCCGGTACCCCCGAAGTCCGGCCGAATCAATCAGACGTCCGGCAGAGTCACCGACCGGATTCGTGAACACCGATCCGCAGTTCGCGCCACCCGGTTGATGCTCTCGTCGCCAACGGACAATTTCCGACAGCTCAGCTTCGGCCGATTGCGTAACGCATTCCGTGAGCGCGAATGTGGCGGAAAGGACAACGTCGCAGTCCCGCAGATTCGAGGCCCGGTAACGTAGTGCGAGGTCTTTCGCCGCAATGGTCCGGAGTTCCGACTCGTCGAGACTCCAAACGGAAACATCGAGCAGACTCTCCGCTACGGACGACCCGTGGCCGCCCGCGTTCATCCGCACGCCTCCCCCGACACTACCGGGAACACCGACCATCCATTCCAGTCCGGATCGCCCGCGGGAGGCCGCCTGGCGCGCCAGGACCGGCATCTTCAGGCCGGCGCCCGCGGTCACCCGACAGACGATTCCCGCGTCGTCCGTGACGGTACCATCGCCATCGGTGAACTCGGCGGTTGCGAACTCCCCGACCAACACGATGACCAGCCCCCGGATACCGGCGTCCGCGACCAGGAGATTCGAGCCCTGACCCACCACGACAGCGCAGGTCCCCGTTGCATGCACCACGTCAGCCACCCGCCTCATTTCCTCCTTGGTATGCACGCGTACCAACGCGTCGGCCGGCCCGCCGACGCGAAAGGTGGTGAGTGTGCGCAGCATTACCTGAGGTTCAGCCAACGGACCGAGTAGTCCAATTGCTTCGGTCACCGCTGCGGTCGGGTCAGGTGTCGCCATCAGCGGACCAAGCCGGGGATCGTACCGACCGACCCGCTTCCGCTCCGGATCATGAAGGTCCGCCGACCGACCCGGAGGCGTTTTTGGCCCAATCGTGGGCCAACAGTTCACTGGGGAGCGTCGTCAGATCGCCAGCGTTCATGGTCAGACACAGGTCCCCGGAGCGAAGTGTTGACGTGAGAAAGTCCACGAGCTCAGCGCGAGATTCGCAGTACTGCAGAGTGAACGCCGGGACAGTCTCATCGATTGCATCGAAGACCGTTCGGCCCGAGATTCCCTCGATCGGCGCCTGTCCCGCCGAATAGAGGCCCGTGATAACCACCACGTCGGCGCCATCGAAGGAGTGGGCGAAGTCACGCCCGACATCTCGCACGCGGGTGAATCGATGGGGTTGGAACACCGCCACCACGCGATTCCATCCCCCGCTTGCTGCGCCGCTGACAGTTGCCTCGACTTCCGTTGGTAAGTGCGCATAGTCATCGACAAACATAACGCCGTTAGCGGTTCCACGGCGTTCGAACCGGCGACCGACGCCGGCAAAAGACGATAATGCCGCAGCGGTCGTAGCGGGAGCGATTCCGAGTTCGCTGGCGAGCGCAAAGACCGCCGTCGCGTTGAGCACGTTGTGGGCACCCGGGATCTGAAGCTCAATCGTGCCCAGCCGCTCACCGCGCCGTTGGACAGAAAACCGGGTTCCGAGCGAGAGCGGCACGAAATCGACGACACGGTAGGTCGCGGCTTCATGAAAACCATACGTTGTGACCGTGATCTCGTCGCTGAGTCGCCCGATCAGACGCTGGACGCCTCTGTCGTCGGCGCAAACGATCCGCACGTTGCGCGCTTGGCGCACGAACTGGTCGAACGCCGCTTCCAGAGCCTCCATCGAACCGTGAAAGTCGAGGTGGTCGGGCTCAATGTTGGTGACGATAACGGCCTCGGCGCCGAATCGGACAAAAGAGCCGTCGCTCTCGTCGGCTTCGACGCTCAGCCACGGCGCTTCGGTCCAGCGGACGCCCGTTCCGAGTTGGCTGACCTGCCCGCCGACGATGAACGACGGGTTCCACTCCGCCGCGACGAGAACCAGTGCACACATGGCGCTCGTCGTCGTTTTCCCATGCGTGCCGGACACGGCGATGGTTCGACGGATGCGACCCAACGCCTCCATCATGTCGGGCCTATCGACGATCGGGATGCCAGCCCGCTCGGCCGCGTCGTACTCCACATTTCCCGGTTTGATCGCGGTTGATACCGTTACAAAATCTGCTCCCCGTATGTGGCTCGCGTCGTGGCCGACCCACACTGTGCAACCTAGTTCCCGAAGTCGGTCGAGCAACGGAGAATCGGCGGCGTCGCTTCCGGTCACCCGGTGACCGGCTTTGATCAGGATATGGGCGATCGCACTCATGGCGGCCCCGCCGATGGCGACCACGTGAACCTGCTTTGGTGAGTGAAGGTCAGGAATCATGACGGGTTCGCCGAAGCTGGGAAAACGACAGTAATGAAGGTCCGCCGAAATCTCGCCACGGAATCACGCGCGGGGTTCGGGCCGAGCGGCGTACTTGCGAAGAAGGTCCGCAATGTCGTTGGCCGCGTTCGGACGGGCCCGACGGCGCTGAGCTGCGGCCATGGCGGAGCGCTTCTCGGGATGGGAAAGCAGACTGTCGAGTTCAGAGCTCAACCGTTCGACAGAGAGCTCAGACTGCGGTAGGTGGATACAGGCACCCGTTGCCGCGACGCAGTTCGCATTCGCGCTTTGATGATCTTCGGCAGCCGAGGGAAGCGGGACGAGTATCGCAGGCACCCCGGCTACGGACAGATCAGCGATCGATGTCGCTCCGGCTCGGCAGACGACGACATCAGAGGCCCCGTAGACCAGGTCCATCCGATCCTCATAGCGGATCTGCCGGTAGTCGAGCGCGGTGACCGGATGCCTGGACCGGAACTCCTTGAGCCACTTTTGGGCATCGGCGTAGTCTCGGTCGCCGATCACGTGATGGATCACCATCCGGTGATCATTCCACTTCTCACAAAGTTCGAACACGACCTGGTTTAGCGTCCGGGCTCCGAGCGATCCTCCGAACACACTGACCATCGGCACGTCGTCGTCGACACCAAGATCTCGTCGTGATGCCGAGCGAACGGCGACTGATTGCCCGCGACCGCGTTCCTCGCCCGTCGGCGCCGACTCGGAATCAGCCACGGGCATAGGTCCGGCCAACGCGAGAACTGAAGCGCGCACCGGGTTGCCGAGCAAGACGGCACCCGGAATCCCCGTGCCTTCGAAAGCCGTGGCCGTGGCCCTGGCAAATCGGGCGACGCTCTTTATCGCCAGGCCGGCCCGGGCGTTCGACTCGGCCAGAACGAGCGGAATTCGCAGCAGAACGGCCGAGAAGGCACACGGCACCGACGCGTATCCGCCCACCGAAAAAACTATGGCGGGCCGGCGACGCACGAGGAGGGCGAACGCCCGAACGAACGCAGCACCGAGCCCGATCACGTTCTTGACGTTTTCGAAGGTCAGGGCCCGTCGAATGCCGCGACCCGGCAGCAACACAATTGGGAATCCTCCCTCGGCGACGAGGCGTTTTTCGATCCCGCGCTTCGATCCTACGAACAGCAGGTCGCCAACCGGTAGGCCTCCGGCGTGTAACGCTTCAGCAACGGCGACAGCTGGCAGAACATGACCAGCCGTTCCGCCGCCGGCAATGACGACCCAAGGCTTCTGAGGCGGTCGCTGAGGTTTGCTACCCATGGATTCGAGGTTACTGTCGTAGGTTTCCGGGACGCGCGCGACGAGACACCGGCCGGGTCAACGGGGCCACGACCCGGACCGGCGTACCACCGGTCGAGGAACGGTCGGTCGTCCGAACCGGTCCCCTCGAACCGGTTGAACGAGTGGCCCGGGAGGAGGCGTTCTTCGAGCGGTCGGCTTGCAAGCGTTCCGCAGCGTTGCGTCGTCCGGACCGGGCGATGTTGAGCAACACACCGAGCGCAGCCATCACGACGACGAACGACGATCCGCCGACGGAGATCAACGGTAGAGGAACACCGGTCACGGGAAGGGCCCCCACCACGGCACCCATGTTGATGATTGCCTGCGAAAACAGCCATGCGGTGATTCCCACCGCGACCAGTGCACCGAAACGATCGGGGGCGCGGCGGGCGGTTTGCATGCCGAGCAGCGCCAAGCCGAGAAACAAACCAAGCACCAGGCCGGCGCCCACCAGACCCAACTCCTCACCGATCACAGCGAAGATGAAGTCGGTGTGGGAGTTCGGCAGAAAACCCCACTTGGCTTTGCTGGCGCCGACACCGACGCCAAAGAGGCGGCCCGAAGCGAATCCCAGTTTGGACTGAAGGACGTGATAGCCAATCCCATTGAGATCCCGCTCGGGATGGCGAAAGGCCAAAATACGGTCGCGACGGTACGGTTCATGCCACGCAAAGAGCGCGACCAACACAGCAGCCAAACTACCAATACGAGCAAAGCGTCGACCTGACAAACCCATATAGACACTCATGGCAAACAGAATGGCCATCAAAATGATGCCAGTGCCCATGTCGGGTTGAAGTGCAATAGGTACGAGCACGAATAACGCCACGACGACCAACTGATGCGATAGCAACCGGTCCCTGTCGGGCTTGTCGGCGACGATCAGGAACATCGTCGCCAAGCCGATGATCAGAGCGAATTTCATCGCCTCGCTCGGCTGGAGGGCAATCGACTCCGGCCCGAGCCAACGACGTGAGCCGTTGCGCTTTTTTCCGATCATGACGGTCAGACATGTGGCCGCCCACACAATACCGAAGATGGCCGGCGCCAACCGGTGCCACACCCGGTAGGGAACCGTAACCGCTACGACAAGTACGAGCGTCCCAAGCCCGACCCACTGCAGCTGACGGCGGAAGATGTACCAGCTGGAACCATATGTCCTAAGCGAGCTTACTGATGACGAAGAAGCCACGAAGACGAGACCTACAGCGACGATGATCGCCACAACGACCGCCAGTCCGATTGCGTGCGGTGTCCACCCAGTTGCTGAGGCCGTTTGTCGGCGGGTCACCGTCGCACTCCGGCCACGCTCGCGCTCTACCGCTGACGCAAACGCATCCGGGCGTGGACCGCCTTTGCGCGAAGCGGAATGCGTGTGCCCGGAGGATGAGCCCCGTGTCGTTCTCAACGCAGCGCGGCGCGCGGCCGCGTCAAAAGGAACGGTCATCAGTCGATACCTCCGGACGAGAGGAAATCGGCATAGAAGATGCCGAGTCCGAACGAAACTGCAATCATCACGATGATCCAGAACCGGATGATCACCGTTGTTTCCGGCCACCCACCCAACTCGAAGTGATGATGTATTGGAGCCATGCGAAACAATCTCTTGCCACCCATCAAGCGGAACGTGAAGACCTGGATAATGACCGACAGCGTCTCCATAACGAACAACGCACCGATGATCGGTAACAGGAGCGGGGTGTAGGTGATGATCGCAATGCCGCCGAAGGCGGCTCCGATCGCGAGTGCGCCGACGTCACCCATGAAGATGCGCGCCGGCGCCGCGTTCCACCAAAGGAAGCCAGCGCATGATCCGACCATTGCTGCCGCAAACACCGCAATGTCGAGTGCCTGCGGGACCTGGTAATGGTTGAGATGGCGGAACATCCAAAACGCCATCACGGTGTAGGCCACGAACCCGAACATCGAGGATCCACCGGCGAGACCGTCAAGGCCATCGGTGAGGTTCACACCGTTGGTTGTCGCAAGAATGATGAACACCGCGAACACCACCCAGACAAAGGCGGGGACCCTCCAGCCCGGTGACGAATACCGCGTGAACCCGATGATCATCTTTACGTTCGCGTACTTCACTGCCAGAACGGAGAACGAGACCGCGACGGCGAGCAGTCCGATGATCTTGGCCCGCTTGTTCAGCCCGAGACTGCGTTGGCGCGTGACTTTGATCCAGTCGTCGGCCAATCCGACGGCGCCGGCACCGACAAACGCGAGCAGTACAAGCTGCCCACCCCGGCTGAAGGGCACCGCGTCGGTCACGAAGTGCGGGATCATGTAGCCGGAGACTGCAGCAATCACGATCATGATGCCGCCCATTGTCGGGGTGCCGGACTTCTTGATGTGGGCTTGAGGACCGTCAGCGCGAATAGGTTGTCCGATTCCGCGGCTCGCGAGCCAACGGATCAGTACCGGCATCCCAAAGATGGCCACCGAGAACGAGATCGCCCCAGCCCAGAGCAGGGCGGTCATTGCGAGGTTCCGTTGCCTTGGAGCCGCTCAGCCAGCTTCTCGAGTCCGGCCACCCGACTCCCTTTGATCAGGATTGCGTCTCCGTCGGCAGGAGCGCCAAGCGAGCGTAGGAAACTGAGCGCCCCGTCCAAGCCGACAACGTTTTTTACTTGATACGACGGTTCATCGACCGCCATCACGGCGTCGATTCCGAGAACACGCGCGTACTCGGCAATCTCACGATGAAAGGCGTCACTCTCCTCGCCCAGTTCGGCCATCGTTCCAAGCACCGCAACGCGCCGCTGCGCGGGCGTTGCGGCAAGAGACTCGAGCCCGGCCTTCATCGATCCGGGATTCGCATTGTAGGCGTCGTTGATGACAACCGCTCCGCTGGCGAGACGGTGGAACTCCATACGCCACGGCGACAGCACATTCGTCGCCAGACCGGCAACGACCGATGAGAGTTCAATGCCTGATGCCAGCGAGGCCGCGGATGCGGCCAGGGCGTTTTCAACCTGATGCAAACCACGCGCTTGCAGCGACACGTCGGCTCTGCCCCAGGGTGTGGCCATCGCGAACGTCGCTCGCAGTTCGGCATCGAGGACGATACCGGAAGCGACGATGTCCGCCGCGACTGACCCCTTGGCACTGAACGTAAGCACCCGGCACGACGGTTTGGTACGCAGTAACTGCAGCATTGCGTCGTCTGCGTTCAATACAGCCGTGCCACCAACGGGAAGCGCTTCGAGGAGTTCCCCTTTCGCATGAGCGGTTGCCTCGGCACTCCCGAACAGATCTCGGTGAGCCGTGCCGATGTTTGTCACAACCCCAACGGTAGGCCGTGCGATGGCACAAAGCATGGCAATGTGACCGATTCCGCGCGCACCCATTTCGATAATTGCGTGACGTGCGTCGTCCGGCGCGTTGACCAGGGTCAACGGAACGCCGTACTCGTTGTTGAACGACTTGTGGCTGACAGCCGCCGGCCCGGCTGTAAGGAGAATCGCCCCGATCAGGTCCTTCGTCGAGGTTTTTCCGCTCGATCCGGTCACACCGATAACGCTGCCCGGAATTCGTTTGCGCGCATATGAGCCTAACGCCTGGAGAGCATCTGTGGTGTCGTCGACGATGATCGCGCCATCGTTCACGGTGGAGTCCGGATCATCTCGACCGGGATCGAATCGGGATGTCAACCACGCTCCGGCCCCCGCTGCCTTCGCAGCCTCGATGAAGTCGTGTCCGTCGCGTTGGGCGATGATCGGCACGAACAACGCGCCCGTCGGAACATCCCGGGAGTCGACCGTGGCTCCGAGCACGGGCCCGTCCTGTCCACACAGGGTGGCTCCGAGCGCGTCCGCTATCTCTTGTCGCGTGAACCTCATCCTTGAACTGTCCCCCAACCGAGCTCACGAAGGATCTCGCCCGCGACCACACGGTCGTCAAACGGCAACGTCACCGCGCCGATCGTCTGACCGGGCTCATGACCCTTTCCGGCAATCACCACGACATCTCCTCCTCGGGCTGACTCGCACGCGATCCGAATCGCAGCACGGCGATCCGGTTGAACCACGATGTTTGCATGTGAATCCAGTCCCGCAAGTATTTCCCCGATGATCGCGTCGGGATCCTCGGAGCGCGGGTTGTCGGATGTCACGATCACCAGATCGCTGTAGTTCGCCGCAATTGCACCCATGAACGGTCGCTTCGTGCGGTCACGATCTCCGCCACAACCAAACACCGAGATGAGCCGACCACCGTCGGGCAGGGTCGTCTTGGCCGTCCGAAGAACCCGGTCAAGCCCGTCGGGGGTGTGAGCGAAATCAACAACAACGGAGAAATTCTGGCCCACGACCACCGCCTCGTACCGTCCCGGAACCCTGGCGTGGGCCAGCACCTTTGCGATCTGTGCAGGGTCTACACCGTAGGACGCGGCGGTCGTGGCCGCCGCGAGCGCGTTCATCACATTGAACGCCCCTGCCATCGGCAGATAGAACGCGTGCCCTTTCCAAACGAATGTGGATCCGGTGGCTGAGAGGTGCAGGTCCTCGGCATCATCCATCGAGAAGGCCTCGATCGGCACCTGCTGCATCGAATGCAGGAGATGCCCATAGGTATCGTCGACGTTCGCTACCGCACGATCCGAGTATGAAGGCTCGAACAACATTGCTTTGGCACGAAAGTAAGCCTCCATAGTTCCGTGGAAGTCGAGATGATCCTGCGAGAGGTTTGTGAATACCGCGCAGCCGTAGCGGATCCCGGCAACCCGGTGCAGTTCGAGGGCGTGCGAGGTCACCTCCATCACAACATGCGTGACGCCATCGGCCACGAAGTCAGCGAGTTGGTCCTGAAGGTCCGATGCTTCCGGCGTGGTCCGCGTCTGCGTCAGGGTCCCGATCACTCGACACGGGTGGCCGTGGGCGCTCAGGATTTCACCGAGAAGATGCGCCGTAGTGGTCTTGCCGTTCGTGCCCGTGATACCGATCATGGCAAGTCGGTCAGACGGGAATCCAAAAAGCGTCGAAGTGACCGGCCCCATAGCCTTGCGGGTGTCGGAAACAACGATTTGGCACACGCCAATTCCTGGCACCACGTGGTCGACGAGCAAAGCTACCGCGCCCTTTCCCACCGCTTCGGCAGCGAAGCGGTGGCCGTCGAAGGCGCCGCCCCGGATACAGCAGAACAAAGAACCGGCTTCGACGAGTCGGGAATCATGCGTCGCGGTCGTGATGCGAACTGCGGGGTTCGCAGCAGGGTCCGACATCCTGGCACCCAACGAAGGAAACCGATCGGCGAGCGTTGCCAGCAAAATCTCAGGGTGCATGCTCACGCGCATCGGGCCGCCTCAGTCACTCGACTGCCGTTACGGCCTGAGTACCGGCCTCCGTGCGGGCCTGGACGGTTCCTGCGGTTCCTGCCGTTCCTGCCGCTCCGGCGATCGCAACGGGATCCTTCGCCAAAACCACCGGGTTCACCAGTGTCGCCGTTGCAGGCACTTCGCGTGTCGTCGATTGACGCGTCGCGGTCCGTTGCTGGGTGGTCCGTTGCTGGGTGGTCCGCGGCAGGGTGGTCGCCGCGACAACGACTGCTCGCGGAGGCAGAGGGGCTTCCTTCCCCCGACGGCTCACGTCAGGGATCGTTGCGACCGTGGTCGTCGGTGCCTGGGTAGGGGGCGGAACCGTGCGCGGAGGTGCCACCGTTGCCGGCACCGACGCTGAACTCCGAGTTGCTGTCGGAGCTTGCGGAACTGTTGCGGACGGGACCGGCGTGTTTGCAGAACGTGGAGCAACCGCAAGGTTCGGCGAAGCAATTGCGGCCCGGCGGATCGCAGCGGACTGCCACGTGCCTGCCTTTTCTACGGCGCGCATTTCTGCGTTCTTCACCGACACGGAGGCCGGGGTCGTTCCGGTCACCCGAACTTCCGATCCACTCGACGGAGGGATTCGGTAGTGCTGCCCGGCAAAGAGCGCGACTTCGGCAAACAGCGGTGCGGCAACTGCCCCGCCGTATATCGAGGTCTTGGGCTCATCGAGAACGGCGATGATCGCCAGCCGCGGACTTTGCGACGGGAAGAATCCGGCGAAACTCGCGACGTACGCGTCGGTCTGATAGCCCCGGGAACGGACGTTCGGCTTCTGAGCAGTGCCGGTCTTGCCGGCCACGGAGTAGCCGGTGACCTGCGCCTTGATTCCGGTACCGTTTGCCACCACGCTCTCGAGCATCGTTGTCACGAGATCCGATGTCTTTTTCGAAACGACCCGGTAGGAACGGCCGATCGGGGCAGGATGCTCCTTGCCGTTCGCGTCGACGGTGCCACGGACCAGACGCAGTGGAATCCGTTCGCCGCCGTTTGCGATCGTTGCATAGACGTTGAGCATCTGCATAGACGTTACGGCGAGGCCCTGACCGATCGGCACGGTACCGATCGAAGTGCCGGTCCACTTGTTGACCGGCAACAGCAACCCGCGCGACTCTCCGGGGAAGTTGATTGTCGTTTTTTCCCCGAGTCCAAACCCGCGAAGGTAGCGGTCGAGAGTCTTGCTCCGCAGCGCCTGGGCGATCTTGATCGTGCCGATGTTCGAAGACTCGGCAAGAATGTCGCCCGGAGTCCAAACCTTCGGCGCGTGTGGCTCGTCGTCCTTGAACCGATGGTCAGCCACGGTCAAACGATCCGGAACCCGGATCTCGCTGTACGGTCCGACCACTCCCTCTTCGAGGGCGGCGGCGATGGTGATCACCTTGTTGGTCGAGCCCGGCTCGAACACGCTTACCAACGCTTGATTGTCTTCGCTGGGCCTCACCTCACCGGTCGGTGAGACGCGCATAGACGAGAGCGCCAACACATCACCGTTGCGAACATCGGCGACGACCAGCGTTCCGCCCTTCGCGCTCGAGTTGGCGATCGCCTGTGCCAGCATGCCGTCGGTCGCGTAGTTCAGCGCCGAATCGATTGTCAGAACGTACGTAGTACCCCGCTTAGCGGGCACGACTTGACGTTCGCCCGCCGCGATCTGCCTGCCCCAGCGGGCGCGTTCGGCCAGGAGGGTTCCTTCGGTACCGCGAAGGTCCATGTCGAACTCCTCTTCCAGACCGGAAATGCCCGTGTGGTCGACCCGCCCGACGCGACCCAGGACGCTACGCGCAACGTCGCCGGCCGGGTAGACGCGGCGAGGGGTTTCCTCAAGGGAGATGCCCGGCAAATTCAGGATCTGCACGCGAAGCATTGACTGCTCATTTACTCCCTCGATCAACGGCACATATCGCTTTGAGAGACGCATCCGCTCACGCAGATAGGGAACATTTACACCGAATTCCAACGCAAGCTGTTTCGCAGTTGCTTCGATGGTTGCTGTCGCACCAATAATCTTCGGGTCGGCGACGATTCGCCATTCACGTTCACTTATGGCGAGCGGAACGCCCAGCCGATCAACCAGATCACCACGTTCGGGTTTGATCGAGACCGAGCGGATTCGCTGCTTTCGGGCCAGATCGACGAACTTTTCGGGTTGGGTCACCTGCAGTTGCACCATCGGAACCAGGATCAGTCCGAACAGAACGATCCAGGTGAGGTTGAGTGCGAGGAATCGTCTCTGCTGGATGAACGACCGCCCGGATCCTTCCCCCGCCGTTTCGACGACCCGCCGCCCGGGCTGCGTGAGGAGTGGTTTCGCAGACGAGGCGCCGGACGACGCCGACCTGGTCGTCGGCCGATCGTTCGGCCGGGTGGTCGGCCGAAGCGCTGCCCGACCCGTCGCCCGGGATGGATCCGAGCGGGGTCGGGGATTGCGCCGATCGGGTCTTGCCTTTCCCTGGGTGCGCTCGAGAGCCGAACGGGGAGAGTGCAGCCGGTTACCGGTTCGCCGACGCACGCAGCTACCTTGCGGACGGGACAGACGGAGGAACGGTCAGCCCTACGGGTGTCGTATCGGAGGCGGTCGCACCTGTTGCGTTGCTCAGAAACATCACTTCGGTCGATGGCTCCATGCCCATCCGCTCAGCTTCCGCCACGATGCGCTGCGGGGCTTGCAACTCAGCCACCTCGACGCGGAGCGTCTGGTTCGACTGCTCTTCGATGGAAACGTCCGCCCGGAGTTTGTCGAGCGCGAGCTGATTCTTGGCCAACTTTCCATGAAGCCCGACACTGGAGAACGCAACGAGCAGAAGAAGCGAGCCCAAGATTCCTCCGGTGATAGCGGCCGACGGTCGCTTCGGCGACGGTGGAGGCACACTCGACAGCCGGGTTCGGGGACTGGGCGGAGGAGCTTTTCGTTCAACCTCGATGAAGCTCGGAACCACGGCCAGCGCGGCCGCGGCTCCAGCCCTCCGAGAGGCCACCGCCGGAGCGGGGAAGCCCGTCCGACGGCCATCGCCCGCCGAAGCCACCGACGGCTGCGCGCCGGGGGTTGCCGGCCGCATCCGGGGTGAGCTGACCGGCCCGGGGGCCGACGGCGAAAAGGAAGGCGAGGATGGCCGGGGCCCGGGTGACGATGGCCGGGGCCCGGGCGAAGATGGACGGGATACCCGGAGGTTGCCGCGGTGAGCCGATGGTCGGGTGTCGACATAGCCAGCACGACGGATGGCCCGTTCGCTCGAGCGCTCGACGGTTGGGTGCACCGAGAGCGACTCGGTCATCGCGTTCGACGCGGCCTGAGCCTGCCGAGCCAGGCTAAGGCGCCGGGCTTCTTCTATTGCCGGGGTAGACGGGCGGCACCGGAGGACGAGATCCAAGGCCACTTGTGGGCTGAGCATCAATGTAGGGTTTCGACGGTCAGTGAGGCGCGTGTCTGAGGAGAGCGACATGGTTCATCAATCCTGCGTGTGAGTAGCGGAGCACGGTATGGGCAACAGCGGGTCTTGCGGGATACTGCCGGGGGTGAGAAGGCGGGCCGGGCCAACCGGTTCCGGTTGGTCTCGCTGCTGGCCTCCCGGTTCGTGTCGAAGGATCGAACAGGGCGGCTATGGCGGTCCTGCGGAATCTCCCGCAGGACCGGCCATTGCAAAAACCCGAGCCACGGCACTGGCCGATCGCGGGTTGGCGGAAACTTCCGCCTCCTGAGGTCTTACGACCCCTCTGTGCACCATTCGGCCTCGGGGAAGCGCCCCGCAAACGCAGGGCAGGCCGGATGGGCAGGTACAACCACCGGTTTCCGCAAAACGGAAACGGTCTTTCACGATCCGGTCTTCGCCAGATTGAAAAGAAATCACAATGCAGCGTCCGCCGGGGACCAGAGCGTCGAGTGCACGGTCCAGCGCCGTTTCGAGGACCCGCAGTTCGTCGTTGACCTCGATGCGCAACGCCTGAAACGTGCGCTTGGCCGGATGCCCGCCGGTCCGGCGCGTGGCGGCGGGAATGGCCTTCGTTATGATCTCGGCCAGCTGCAAGGTCGTACGCACCGGGCGGGCGGCGATAATTGCCCGAGCGATACGCGATGCGAAGCGCTCGTCGGCATAGACCTTCAACATGCGCGACAGGGCCGACTCGGTGTAGGTGTTGACGACTTCGGCTGCAGTTTGACCGGTCGAGGTGTCCATCCGCATGTCGAGCGGTCCATCGTTCCGGTACGAAAACCCTCGTTCGGGCCGGTCGAACTGCACCGAACTGACCCCGAGGTCAAAGAGCACTGCGCTGCAGAATGGACCGGTCCGGTCGGCCCCGCTCGCCAACCGCGCCGCGGCGAAGTCGTCGAATCGGGCGTGGATGACCCGCCCGCGATCACCGAACTCCTGCAGGCGAGCGGAGGCAACCTCGACGGCGTAGGGATCGCGATCGAGGCCGAGGACATTCAGGTTCGGGAAGGTTCGCAGTAGTGCATCGGAGTGACCAGCGCCGCCGACGGTCGCGTCGATCACGAGGCCCGACGGGACCGAACGAAGCCACGCGAGCACCTCATCGAGGAGCACCGACACGTGCGCGAACCCGTCGGTGTCGGTGTCCCCCGAAGACACGGTCAAGGGGGCTTCGGCAAGCAGCGGTGGCGGTTCCATGGTTGTCAACGCCATCACGACCCCGATCCGTTGCCGGTGGAGCCCGAAGCAGCCAGGGCGTTTTCGTCGGGCGTGGCGACGTATGCGTCGAACGAGATGCTGTCCCAGATTTCCACGCGGTCGCTGACACCGATCATCGCAACCGGGCGGCTTCGGTCGAGCCTGGCCAATGTGCGCAGAGTTTCGGGAACAGGTACCCGAAACTGTGCATCCATCTTCACCGGGCTGGCATTTGCGGTAAAGCGGATGAACTCCCGTCGACCTTCCGCCCCGCCGTGGAGTTCGCGCTCTTTCTTGAGGGCCAGCTTCAGTTGGAAGGCCTCTTCGGGCCAGATTCCGACCTGGTTTTCGTCACCGAGCGCGAAGTACAGTGGGCCGTGAAGGGAGTCCCGGAATGTGGCGGGCAACACGATACGGTTCTTGTCGTCGAGTGTGAGCTGCGTGCGCCCTAGCAACATGCGACGATGTCCTGCCCGAAACCATTCCAGTAGACCGTGTTCGTGAACCGTGGCCGGCAAACGGACGCGTCCGAGCAAGAAACCGAGTTCCTTTTCGCCTCAACCAGCACGAAATTCTCTCCGGTGGCTCTTTTGACTCTGTTTCCAGTGCCGAAAGCTTCCATTTACTTCCCCGATGACCCACAACGTACCATTTTCCTCCACCAGGGGTAAAGGGCTTTGTCGCATTCAGGAAAGATTTTTCGGTCGACATGGTCTATCGGGCAGCCGTTGGGGAGATGTCACGGCCCGCTGGGCCAAGACACCAGGCTCGGACTACCCAACATCAGGAGAAGGTTTCCCAACCCTTTCCTTTTTGCTCGCCGAACGGCCCGATTCCCGTACCGTTGGGGTCCGTCGTTACCTGAGTCGGGTACTCCGTTCCATCGCCTTCTACGGTTTCGGCCGCGTGTCCTAGGACCGGGGCAATACCCGACCGAGGCCCTGCAGGACCCAACATGCAGGTCGCCAGCACCCGACTCATCCGAAAGCGTGCTGTCTTCGATCGCTTTCGGTTGGGTTGGGGATCGGTCGGGCACAGTTGGCCCCACGTTCGCTCACTTCCACACGGGTGGGTCAGCGGTCCAGGGCGCCGGTTGGGAGCGTCAGGCCCGCCAGTGCTCCGCTCCCGACCGCACGGCCGAGGAAGATACGTGCTTCAGCGCCGGGTCGGGGAGCGTGAGGAGCACCGCTCCATCCGGCAGGGCGCGGGTCTCGTGGCCGTGACGCTCAACGAAGGCCAGCCGCGGCAGCCCGGCCAGCGCGGCGTCGCGTGCGGTTTCCGAGCCGTACCACTGCGGCTCGCAGATCTGGTTCCACTTGTCGGCCCCGAGCACCAGCCAGTCGAACCCAAACGCAATGTCGACGAGCAGCTGAGCCGCCGTGACTTCCACTTCCAACCACCACCGATCAACCTGGGCCGATCGCAGTGCCTCGGCCCGCTGCGCCGCCGCTCGCTGGCCGGCGTCTTTGCCCAGCGTCCGCTCGGAGAGCACGAAAGAAACCCGCTCAACCCGACACTGCTCGCGCACCGCGTCGGCAATCGCCACATGGGCAATCGTGAGCGGGTCGAACGAACCCGGATAGCAGGCCCGCCCGGATGGCCCGTGAGCCGTCACGCGGCGGCCGCCGTGTCGGCGAAGATCATCTCGTCGTGGCCGAACACCCGACCGGCGGGAATCGAGGGATCCGACGCCCGGAGCCGCTTCACCATCGGCGCCTTTCCCGCCCCGACGGCGAACCACGCGATGTGACGCGCCAAAGCCAACGTGGGATAGGTCAGGCTCACCCGATGGTTCCCGTTGTAGAGCCCGGTCGAGCCGACGAGTCGGGTCGCTTCACCGAGGAGACGGTCGCCGGGGACAAGCGACGCGGTGTGCCCGTCATCGCCCAGACCGAGGTGCACCACGTCGAGCACCCCGCCGGTGAACCGACGAAGCTCGGCCTCATAGTCGGCCGCGATATCCCCGAAAGACCGCTCCGCTCCCGCTTCGACGAGATGAGTCATCGCCGACGGGTGGTGCAACGGGCCGAGAAGCACATCGTGCAACTGGGTGGCATTGCGAGCCATCGAACCATCCGGAGCGAGCCGTTCGTCGACCTGGAAGAGGTGAACGCGCTCCCACGCCACGTCGCGCACGGCCAATTCCTGGAACAGCGGGGTCGGGGAATTTCCACCACTCACCGCGAGACTCGCGGTCGGGCGGTCGGCCAGCGCCCGTTGGAGCCGCTCAGCGATCCAGTCGGCACACCGGACGGCCAACTCGTCCGTCGACCCGAAAACGCACGGCCGCAACGCTCGAACCGCCACGGTCAGGTCCTAGCGGCCTTCGAAGTTCGGCGGCCGGCGCTCCAGGTACGACGCCATACCTTCGGCGAAATCCTTTGTGCGGAACAGGGGCAGGAGTTGGAGGAAGACGTGGTGGACGTTCTGCTCGAACGTCTCGGTCTCCCCCATCCGCATCATGCGCTTCGTGGCCCGCACGGCGAGCGGTGCGTTCTCGGCGATCTCGACCGCCATGTGCATCGCCCGTGACATCAGGTCCTCGGCCGGAACAACGTGGTTCACGAGCCCGAGTCCGAGACACTCGTCGGCGCTGAGCGTACGACCGGTGAACGCAATCTCGGCGGCCTTCGCGTACCCGACGATCCGCGGCAACAACCAGGTGCCACCGCTTTCGGGAACGATGCCGCGCTTGGTGAACGCGGGAGCGAGCTTGGCCGTCGCGGCCGCAATACGGATATCACAACCAAGAGCGAGATCCATGCCGTAGCCGGCGGCTCCCCCGTTGAGGGCCGCGATAACCGGCGTGTCCATGTTGTGCAACACCGTCGGCGGCGCATCGCGCAGATCAAGTTCCGGTGAGGCCATTCCGGAATTCGACAGGAGGCCGGTGCCTTCGGACTGGGCCTTGATGTCGAGACCGGCGCACCACGCCCGGCCTTCACCGGTCAGGATCACACAGCGAACGTCTTTGTCGCGGTCGGCCTTCAACAGCAACTCACTCAACAGCTGAAGCATCGGACCCGAGATCGTGTTCATCCGCTCCGGACGGTTGAAGCGCAGAATGGCGACGTGGCCGTCGATCTCATACGTGATCTCGGGACGCTCTTTGGTATCGGTCATGGTCCAATGCTACGACGCGGACCTCGCGGGTGCGAAGTCACCGATGGCATCCGCTTACCCCCAGCGGGCCGAGGCTCGGCTGAGCGAACACGGCGAGGGCTTCCTCCGAGCCATCGGCGTCGAATCCTTCCAACTGCAGGAGTAGTCCGTCGGGTGAGATTCGGCTCACGGTCACGAACTCCCAGACGGAGGCGTTGCCTTGCGGAGTGGAGCCGGTTGCGAGCGTGATCATGATCGTCACGTAACCGGCGATGACCCACTTCTGGGGGACCCACATCAGGTCAGGCGCCATCGCGACCAGGTCGCTCATCATGTCGATGTACTCGGCCCGTCCCCCGGGAGGAAAACCGAGCGACCCTCGGCTGGTGAAGAGGAAGTCGGGCGCAATCAGCTCCTGCAATCGGGTCCAGTCCCGGTCGTTGGCTGCGCCCCTCGTCGACACCGCCGCCCTCTCAGCTCCTGTGTAGGCATCGCCCGCGACGTCGGCACCGCATGCGCTGCAGTTCATCTCATGATCTCCGGTCAACCCGCGGGGCCGTCTCGATCGGGGCGGGTTCGTCGAGTCAACGTTGCCGCGTAAATGGCGACTCCGTCGAGCCACGGTGTCCACCGTTCCGACTTCTTCCCGTCCGATTTCTTCCCGTCCGATTTCTTCCCGTCGGGAGTTCCCGGTCGACGGCGGTGGTCGGGTCCGGCCAGGTCATCAGTTGAGCGACTCAGGTCCCCATTTCCGGATCACCTTCCGGAAACCTTGCCGGGTTCCATCGCCGAGTTCCATCGCCGAGTCAGGGGTCAGATGTACCGGAGTCGCTCGATCAAGCCGGCGACCACCCGGGTTCCGGCAACGCCGACACCGACGCACCGGTCGGCGAGCGACGACGCGAGTTGCTCAGTGCCGCGGATCCCGGTTCCGATCAACCCGGCCGCCACGAGGCCCGGGCGGAGCAGTTCAACCAATGGCGAAGGTGACCACTCGCGCAGAACTCCGCACTGAAAGAGGGTGTAGTTGCGGGTGCGTCGCTGCGAAATGCCGACGACCTTGCGACCTCCGAGGGTCACCTCACCCGGACCGAGTCCGGCAAAGCAGACGACTCTGTTCAACGGATCCCGGGCCAGGGCACCCCGGTGCACCCGGACCTCGGCACCCGGATCGGCACCCACCCCGACCGCCCGGAGGGTTTCGGCGAACACCTCGCCAAGCCAATGGAAGGCCTTCTGAACATCCGCGTCGACCAGCGGGTCGCCGACGGGGAGAACGACGTCGAACCAGTCGAGCGTATGGTCGAGCCACACCGCTCCCCCTCCGCTTCGCCTCCGGACCACATCTGCACCGAGGGCCGATGCGGCGGCCAAATCCACGATCTCGTCATGCTGCGATGAGCCGAGCACGACGGCCGAACTCGTCGGATGCAGGTGGACAATCATCCGTTGCGCACCCGCCGACTCGAACCAGCCAATATCGAACAACGCCGAAGGCCGACCCTCGCGCTCAATCAGGTTCCAGGAGAGCGCAGACGACACGCCGGTCAGCGGCTCACCGTCATCCAGCCCGACAGGTCAGGCCGGGACCACGGGATCGGTGGCATCCCAAGTCGCAAGCTGCGTCAGAATCGGGCTGTTCGAAAAGACCTCGACGACCGGAATCGACAGGTCGAGACGCTTCTGCATCCGTTCGATTTCGAGCTTCTGATTCCAGAGCACAAGCGTCACGACTACGCCCGTCGCCCCGGCGCGGGCGGTTCGGCCGGCCCGGTGCAGATACGTCTTGTGATCGTCGGTTGGATCAAACTGCAGGACGACATCGACGCCGTCGATGTGCAACCCGCGAGCGGCCACGTCAGTCGCAACCAACACATGGATCTGGCCTTCCGAGAACTGGCGGAGCGCCCGGTCGCGTCGGGTCTGGTCGAGATCACCGTGGATAACACGAGCCTGAACCCCCACGTCTTTCAAGTCGTCAACGAGTCGGTCGCACCCCCGCTTCGTGTTGAGAAACACGAGGGCCCGGTCGAACGAGTCGACAATCGCGCGAACGACCTTCACACGGTCCATCTCGTGGACATGCAGGAAATGGTGACGGGACGAATCGACCGTCGTGGTCTCGCTTTCGATCGTGTGACGCACCGGGTCGGTGAGTTCGTTCTTGATCATGTAGTTCACGTCGGACCCGAGCGTCGCGGAGAACAGCATGGTCTGGCGGTCCTTCGGCATATGTCGCAGGATCCATTCGACGTTCGGCAGAAAGCCCATGTCGCACATGCGGTCGGCCTCATCGAGCACGAGGAAGCGGACGTTCGAGAGATCGATGTCGCCGCGGCCGACAAGGTCAATCAGTCGGCCCGGTGTGGCCACCACTACTTCGGCGCCGGCCGCCAGTTCCCTGCGCTGCTTGTCCATCGAACTCCCGCCGTAGACCGCGCAAACCCGCATGTTACGCGAGGCGGCCAGCCAGGTGATCTCCTTCTCGACCTGAGAAGCCAACTCGCGGGTCGGCACCATCACCATCGCAGTCGGCTTGTGCGGCTCAGCTTTCGTAGCCCGGGCCACCAGGGGAATTCCGAAAGCAAGCGTTTTACCGGAGCCGGTTTTCGCCTGACCGCAAACATCGCGACCGGCTAGGCCGTCGGGAATCGTGAGCGCCTGCACAGGAAATGGGCTGGCGATCCCATTGTCGGCGAGCGCCTTCAGGAGCTCTTCGGGGATTCCAAGGTCGGCAAACGACACCGAAACAGTGGACAACTCGGGTACGGACAAATCTTCTGAATCACTCATGAGCACAATAAACCTGCTACCAGCGTAGATCACCCGGCGAAGATCGCCGGGCACCCCGCCCCGGGGTGCGGTTTGAACACTGGCCCCGGCGGGTTGTCGGCCGTTTTGGTCTTCAAACCGGATCGGCCGACCGGGGCAGTCGTCAGGAACGGCAGACGATGCCGGGTTTCGGGACGCTCAGGTCGACCAGATACGGGGTGACCGCATCGAGGATGCACTGGTTACGCGTGAGAAACGCCGTGTGGCCGTCGCCGTCGTACGTCAGCAACACCGAACCCTGGAGTTGGCGCGAAAGCGACTTGGCCCACACGTAGGGGGTCGCCGGGTCACGGGTCGTTCCGATGACGACGATGGGCATGGAGCCCACCGCCTTCACCGGAGCCAACGAACCGCGGACGGGTACCTTCCAGAACGCGCAAACCATCGACGAAAGGGCCGCAAAGCGTCCGAACCGGGGCGCCAACTTGGCGAATTCGTCGGCAAGATCCGCGTAGTGGCTTACCGATTTCGACGCGGGAACGTCGAGACAATTCGTGGCTGCGTTGGCGTCGGCCACATTTTCATAGACTCCATCGGACCCCCGGTTGGCATACTGGTCGTACATGGCCAGGAGTTCTGCGCCGTCGCCGCGGTTTGCGGCGCGCAGCGCGGAACGCAGGACCGGCCAACCCTGCTCCTTGTTGTAGAGCCCCGTGAGAACACCGGTCCACCCCTCCCCCGGACCGACGACTCGGCCCCCTTTCGCTTTCAACGGCTTCGAATCGATGGCGTTCATGATCCGGTCGAACGCGTCAGCTGCGACTTCACCGCTGCGCGCAAACGGGCAGTTGCTGAGGCGGTCGCATGCATCAAAGAACGCGTTGAGTTCCTTTTCGAAGCCCACCCCCTGCTGCCGGACGCGCTCATCAGAGTCGACCGTTGGATCAAGCGCTCCGTCGAGCACGAATGCGCGCACCCGCTTGGGATACCGGTCGGCGTACTTCGCCCCGAGGTATGTGCCGTAGGAGAACCCCAGGTAGCTGATCTGTTCGACTCCGAGCGCTTCCCGGATGCGGTCCATATCGTTTACCACGTCGTCGGTGGCGGTGAATTTCAGCTTGTCACCATTGCGTTTCGCGCACCCGTCGGCGAACTCCTTTACGCCCGCGACGAACTGATCAAACTCCGCCGGCGTGTCCGGCGTCGCGTCGATGGCGTTGATTCGGTCAAAGTCCCGGTCGGGCAGGCACTTGACGGTCATGGTGACGCCGACCCCGCGAGGATCCCACCCGATGAGATCGAAACGGTCCCGGATTTCGTTGGGAAGCGCACCAAAGGCCAGCTGGCCGACGAACTTACGACCCGACGCTCCGGGGCCGCCCGGGTTGACGAGCATCACGCCGATCTTCTTCGACTGGTTCCTTGCCGGCACGCGGGTCAATCCGACGCCGATCTTCTGGCCACCCGGCTTCGTGTAATCGAGTGGCACATCCAGCGTCGCACAGTCAAAGCCGAGTCCGTCCTGGCATGGTGTCCACCGCAGCGACCCTTCTTGGAGGACTGCCGATTTCTTCGCCGATTTGTTTGCCGATTTACTCGCCACAGCCGCCGCTGCTCCGTTCGCGCCATCGGAAGAGCCCACGGCAGCCGCCAAGACCGAGCCAAGCGTCACCAGCGCGACGACGGCCCGCTTCAGGCCTTGAGGAAGTACCGACACGAACAAAACGCTACTTCACCGATGTCGGAACCAACCTCGCTGCCCGTTTGAAGGGTAGGTGTGAACTATTCACAGCTACCCTTCAAACCAGACCGTCAGGCCGACAGGGCCCCGGAACGTTCGAGACCGAGGAAAGGCTCCCAATCCGGGCGAACGTTTCCGACAGCCACAAGCACCCACGTGAGGGCATGCGGGGCCTGGGGTCGTTTCCGGAGAACCATCGCGGTGTTTTCCAGGAGCTTGTCGCCCTTTTTTGCATTGCAGGGCTGACACGCGGCCACGACGTTTTCCCACACGTGCTCGCCACCGCGTGAGCGGGCAATGACATGATCGATGTTCTCCGCCGTTGCACCGCAGTACTGGCAGCGATTGGCGTCTCGCATGAAGATCGCCCGACGGTTCAGGGGTACACGGGTCCGGAAGGGAACCCGAACGAAATGCACCAACCGGATTACCGAGGGCGTGGCGAAGACGTTGCGCTCCGAACGCATAGCAGAATCCGCCGCGGAAACCATCTCAGCTTTGCGGTTGAGCACCAGCACGATCGCCCGGCGTACCGGCACGACACACAACGGCTCGTACGAAGCGTTGAGTACGAGTGCGCCGGCCATGAGAGCGAGGCTATCCCAGGACCTGCCGGTTTGACCCGGTCCATTTCAAGAACGCCACCACATCGGAGGCCGTCGGTGGCGCAGCAACCAACCGCTTCCCATCCGAAGGACCCCCACACGAAGGACCCCCATTGTGCGTCTGTATTCGAAACGCAAGGTAGTCGGAGGGTGGACTCGGGATCGGCGGCCACGACCTCCACCAACCGCGACGGGCGAAGCGCCTGAGCACCCGAACCGCCTCAAGCCAGAGCGCCGGGCGGGCCAAAACCGCTGACACGACCGGTAACAGGTGGGCGATCCGTTCAGCCCGTCGCGATGTCGCGTACCCAGCCGCTCGGTCCGCCGATGCTCCAGCCACAACTGCATCCCCAACTTCAGCCACGACTGCCGGGGTCGGGGGCAACAACGACTCGATCACCATGACCCCGATACGCTACAGCGCTTCCCGGCGTCTCCAGGTAACGGGCCGTGTTGTTCGGCGCTGCGTTACTTCTTGATCAGGTTCCATGCACCTTCGTCGGCGCGAGGTTCCTTCGGAAGCCCGAGAACCTGCTCGCCAACAATGTTGCGCTGCACCTGAGAGGTGCCCGCATAAATCGTTCCGGCCCGCGCGGTAAGGAACGTGTTCGTCCATGAGTTCGTGGAGTTCGTGGCACCGGCTTCGTCTGGGCCGAACGCCGACGAGGGAATTCGACCCGTCGGCGCGAGACCGTCCATTCCCATGATGTCCATCGACAGTTCCGTGACCTTTTGGTGGTACTCGCTCCAGAACAACTTACCGATCGAGGCATCCGGCCCTGGGTGCTTCCCGGCCAGGAACTGGGTCAGGACGCGCTTGCCGCTGAACTCCATGATGCGAACCTGGGAGTAGCACCACGCCAGACGCTGACGGATGACCGGATCGTCGTTCTTTCCGTAGGTCTTGGCCAGTTCCGTGAGTCGGTTGAACTCACTCTGGAACCGGATCGACTGTGTCGCCGCCGCCTCCCCCCGCTCGAAGCCGAGCAGGGTCATGGCCACCGCCCACCCGTTGTTGACGCCACCGATCACATTTTCCTTCGGGACACGGGCGTCGGTGAAGAACACCTCGTTGAACTCGCTCTCCCCGGAGATCATGCGGATCGGACGGACCTCTACACCGGGCTGCTTCATGTCCATGAGAAGGAAAGAAATGCCCTTGTGTTTGGGAGCATCAGGATTGGTGCGGGTGAGAACGAAGATATGGTCCGCCAGATGGCCGGCCGAGGTCCAGATCTTCTGGCCGTTGACGATGAACTCGTCGCCGTCGAGTACGGCGCGACAACCCAGGTTGCCGAGGTCGGATCCGGCGTTGGGCTCGGAATAGCCCTGACACCACTTGTCGTCACCCGACAGAATTCTCGGAAGGTAATGCTTCTTCTGCTCCTCGGTACCCCACCGGATGATCGTGTTGCCCACCATCGTGATGCCAAAGCCGTCGTTGGGCCCGCCGAGCGGAACACCCGCCCGGGCGAACTCCTCGGCAATGACCACGGACTCAAGCGCCGACATGCTCTGGCCGCCGTACTCCTTCGGCCAGTTGACGGCCAGATAGCCGTTCTCGAAGAGAACCTTGCGCCAGTTCGTCACGAACTGTTCCGCCTCGACCCCCTCCATCGTGCCGGTACCGGCAAATCCTTCCGGGAGGTTCGCGAGCAGAAACGCCCGAACTTTCTCGCGGTAAACGTCAGCTTCGGGTGGGTACGACATGTCCATGGAAGCCACACTAACCCCGACGCCCCCCGAACTACCAGATACGAAGGTCTTTCGCCCGTGGCCGATACCCTTATCAGGCGCCTGACTCCGCGGCAGGGTGGTTGACAGGAATTACCTTGATGCGAGGGAATGCCGCGACCCCGGAGTAGCGTCGTCGCCATGGCGAATACCGACGTCGACACATCTTCCCCCGTCGAAGTGGTGGCCGAGAGCCTTCTCAAGCGCGTTGCCGACAACCTCGACCTCGTGCTGCACGGCAAGCGCGGTCAGATCGAACTCGCACTCACCGCGATCGTTTCCGGAGGTCACCTGTTGATCGACGACGTCCCCGGCGTCGGAAAAACCCTCCTCGCCAAAGCTCTCGCGCTCTCGCTCGGGACCGACTGGCGCCGCGTGCAGTTCACCTCCGACCTGCTCCCCACCGACGTGGTCGGCGTAACGCTGTTCAACCAGAAGACGGGTGGGTTCGAGTTCCGACACGGACCGGTTTTCAGCCACATCCTCCTTTGCGATGAGATAAACCGGGCGCCCGAGAAGACGCAGGCTGCGCTGCTTGAAGCCATGGAGGAACGGGCGGTCACCGTCGATGCGGTTACCCGCAACCTGCCCGAGCCGTTCTTCGTGCTCGCCACCCAGAACCCCATAGAGCATCGCGGCACCTACCCCCTTCCGGAAAGCCAACTGGACCGGTTCGTGATGCGGGTTTCGCTCGGATATCCCGATCGAAACGCGTCGAAGTTAGTCCTCGATACCGATGGGTCCGACGCTTCACTGACCCGGCTCAGACCGGTGGCCACGATCGACGAGATGCAGTGGCTCATAGAAACCGCCCGGAAGGTGCATGTCGCCGACATGTTGAAGGGATTCATTCTCGACCTCGTTGACTCGACGCGTAACCATCCAGCGGTTCGTCTCGGTGCATCACCACGAGGATCACTCGCCCTCATCCGAAGTGCCCGGGCCCGGGCGTTGATGTCCGGCCGTTCCTTCGTCACCCCCGACGACATTCAGGTTCTCGCCGAGTCCGTCCTCGCCCACCGCATCCTGCTCGATCCCCGGGCCAGTCGACAGACCGACGATCTGACGGTTATTCGTGAGATCGTCAGGTCCGTACCCGTTCCGGTCCGGCGCTCGAAGTAGTCGGTTCCGTCCGGTTCACCATGCCTACCCGGCGCGGCCTCGTTCTGCTGGCCTCCGGTATGGGGCTCGTCGTTGCCGGGCGCTTTCTCGCGCTCTCTGAGCTCACCACCGTGGGGTTCGTGCTTGCGGCCCTCGTGCTTGTAATGGTTGTCGCTCTGTGGGTTCAGGTGCTTCGGGCCCGATTCGTTCGGTTGAGGGTTGAACGAGTTCACCCTGATGCGAACGTGTTCGCGAACCAACCGTTTCCGGTGACGCTACGAGCTTGGGCTACCCGCTCGCGACTTCCCTATGCCACGATCGTCGAACGCGTGGGCAGCAACGATGCACCAGGACTCACAAACGAGCCCGAGCTTGGGGTTCGTTCGTTGTCGGCCGGCTTGTGCCGCGTAGGTGACCTGTCCTATGAACGGACCCTGCCGCGCGGACTTCATCAACTCGGTCCGGGTCGGATCACGTTGGTCGACTCGCTCGGTCTGACCCGTTTTCCCTTCACCCGGATCCCCACCACGACGGTCCATGTCTGGCCTGAAACACGCCACCTCGACGCCAAACTCGTCGGCCGACTGTTTGAGCTTTCGAACACCAACGCCGAAAGCGAGCCCGGCGACCTGCGTGAATACGTGCTCGGCGACGACCTCCGCCACGTCCACTGGCCGACATCGGCCCGAACCGACCGGCTCATGATGCGAGACCTGAAGAACGCACGCCGGGCCGCCCGGACCAACCTCGTCACCGCCGATATCAGTGCACCGGCCAACGCACGCGATTTTGAACTCGTCCTGTCCGTCACCGCGTCGCTCCTGTACTCCGTCGACCTGCCGGACGAGGTCGAGCTTGTCCTTGTCGGACCTTCCGGCCACTCGCGTCACCCGGGTCTCGAACGCGCCATGGCCGCGCTTTGCCGTGCGGCACCGGATCGTGAGTCCGGCACCGACGGGCTTGCGGAACTCGCGCTGCTCGACACGGGGATTGTCGTCGCCACGGATGAAACCAGGGTGCCCGACAACGCCCGCGGCCCGGTTCTACGATGCACCCGCCGTTCGACACCCGAATACGCCGAAAGTTCCTACACGGTGTTCCGGGTGCATTCACTCAATGGCCTCGAAGACGAACTTGAATTCGTAATGCACCGGCCACGAAGGTCGGGCTGACCGTGGGTTACACCACGTTCGACCGGAGCAGGTTGTCCTCACCGTCTTTTCGCGCGGACCGGCGACCCGTGGGTCCCGGCGACCAGCATCCGCAGCCGGGATTACGCCGGTCGCCCCGACTTCGGCGTGGGCTGACCACAGCGGCCCTCAACGCGTCTCTTGCGTTGTTCGTGTCGGTCGCCTGTCTCTCGCTCTTGCGGATCTTCGTCGACACCCACCTGCAAACACCGATCATGATCGGCCTCGCCGCCGGCCTCGGCGTTCCCGCCATGGCCCGGATCCTCCACGTACCATCCTGGTTCTCCCTGGTCGCTTCGATGATCGTCGAGGCCGCGGTGTTGGGTGTGTGGTTCACCAACCAGACTTCCCGGCCACTCAACCTCGGGGCGGCTGACGCGGCCAGGAAGGAGATGATCAGCGCGCTCGAGCAGGTGAACCGCATCGTGGCCCCGTCTCCGTCGCTGGTTGGCTTCGGCGTCATCGTCGGCCTCGTCGCCTGGCTGGTGAGCCTCACGGCGGATCTCATGTGCTTCGGCATTCCAGCGCCGATCGGCGCACTCGTCACCCCGAGCGCCGTAGCAATTTCGGCGGCCATCATCGCTCCGGGAAAAGGCGACACGCACCAGGGCGCGTGGATCGTTGCGCTTCTAGTTTCGCTGAGCCTCTACCTGATCTCCGTCGGACTCCACGAGCGGGCTCGACGGACGCCGTGGTTTCGGAACGACCCCGGCTCGCTTCTCGCGAGTGCACTGGTCCTCGGTCTCACGTTCCTCGGACTTGGCCTGGTGGCCGGCCGCGCTTCTCAGCGCCTCGCGATCGACGAATTGAAGCCGTCCCTTGATTGGCGGGTCAACGAAACGGAGTCTAACCAGCGGGTCATCACGAGTCCGCTCGTCTCCCTGCAGCGTCGGATTCTCAAACAGAGCGACGACGAACAGTTCTCCGTGATGTCACGCGACGCCAACGGCAACGACCGCAGCTCGTACTGGCGACTCACCGCGCTCGACGAGTTCAACGGTGAGTCGTGGCAGTCGAACGGCGAGTTCCGCAAGCTCGTAGACAAAGGAGACATGCGTCCCCCCGCCACCGACCGGTCCACGGTCCTCACCCAGAAATTCCAGGTTGCCGAACTCGGCACCGAGTCACTTCCAGTTGCGTATGCGCCAACTGCGTACCGCGGAACGGTCGAAGGCGTCTCGTTCTCCGCTGGAACCGACACGTTGCTCGCCAAGCGGCCGCTGAAACGCGGCGTGGAGTACGAAGTCACCTCGAGCACGCCACGGAACCTCGAACTCGATGATCTCGGGCGATACGACGTCAGTCCGGCGAGCGATGATCCGAACATTGAACTTCCGGCCCATTTCCCCGATCGGGTGCGCCGCCTCGCTCTGGAACTGACGAAGGCCCAGCCCACGACCGTCGAGAAGGCCCGAGCGCTTCAAGATTTCTTTCGAACCCAGTTTACGTACACCCTGGAGGTACCTCCCGGCTCAAGTGAATCAGCCCTCGTGCGGTTCTTGTTCACCGACCGGAAGGGCTACTGCGAGCAGTTCGCCGGGGCGTTCGCCGCCATGGCCCGCTCCATCGGTATCCCCACCCGCGTTGCCGTAGGGTTCACACCGGGCCGTTACGACCCGTTCGACCGTAGCTACCACGTGACGGGCAAGAATGCGCACGCGTGGCCGGAGGTACGGCTGGGCGATGGAACCTGGTTCCCGTTCGAACCAACCCCGGGTAGGGGATTCCCGGGCCTCGCCCAAACCACCGGTGTCGACCCTCAGGACCTGTCGGAGCCATCATCAGCGGTTCCGGCGACCACCATCGCTCAGGTCACCGTTCCGTCGACGACGTTGGCCCCGACTTCCCCGACTTCCCCGACCTCCCCGGCCCCTCTGGGCCCTCCTGCGGTCTCGACGAAACCCTCGTCACGAGTGCCCCTCATTCTCGGCGGATCCCTCATGATCGCCATCGCATTGGGGGTTCTCTACATTGCCCGACGCCGGATCCAAGAAACCCCCGACGACATGGCTCGCCCGCAGAACGGGGCCAAGGAACGGTCACGGCCGGAGATCCGTGTCGAAAAAGCGTGGAAGTTGGCCGCAACGAAAGTGGGGGCGGTTCCGGAACGCACGGAAACCGAGATGGCCGCAGCTTCACCGCTGGTCGACCACTACCCCGAACTGACCGAGTTGGTTACGCTCATCCAGCGAGCGCGTTACGCCTCGGAGAGCCCGGCCGCGATAACCGAAGCCGCCGCCATACGAGCTGAGGAACTCTCGTCGGCAATCACGCGACGCGCACCGAACGTTGTCGAATCGTCGGACCCGGTCAAGTTCGTTGGGCCCGGAGGACCTGGCGCACGTGGGATTACCCCGGCCGACCGTGAGAAACCGTGACCTTCGCGTCGGCCGCCGAAGCCGGTCGGTCACAGAAACGTTGTCCTATCTCGGGATCTGCGCGAGACTCATCCCGTTCACCATCGCTCACACGGGCTGAATGAGAAGTTCCCACCATCGTCCAATCGGCAAATGAGGTTTTTCGTGCCGCTTTCCGAAGAAGAGCAAAAGATGCTCGAGGAGATCGAGCGAAGCTTTTATGACAGCGATCCCGGTCTCGCGCGAACGGTCGGTCTGAGCGCGCAACGCCGTCCGTCCCGCACTCCGACCATCGCTGGCGTTGCGGGCATCGTTGGTGGGCTGGCCCTTGTGATTCTCGGACTCTCCCGACACGTGGCCATCAGCTACGTCGGATTCCTGTCCATGCTGGCCGGTTCGTTCGCTCTGGTCGGGCGTCTCCGCCAAATTGCCCAAGAAAGCATCTCGGCGCTGACCCATCGCTTGATCGACACCTCTGCGGCAGTGCAGAAGCGAGCGATAGCCACGAACCGTGAGCGACGTCGTCGGACGGACGGCCCCCAAAACGGACCCGACGCGAAACCCTGAGGGGGTACGTCGCGGTAACCAGGCATTACCGGCACCCGCAGAACCCCGGCAGGTCCAAGCTGGCAATGAAACAGCGGCGCTTTCCGTGCCTACTCGTCGGCGTTCGGACCCCACTGCGTGTCGCCGCGACGCTTCGTCCGAAGCAGGCCGTTCTTCACAAGTGAGGCCGGACCGACGGCCACGGTTCCAAACTTCGCCCGAATGGCATCGACCGTTCCGGCCAGCGCCCGGTCTGGTTCGCGAGAGCCCACGCGTGCTTCCGGGCGCGTCGGGAGGGCGGTGTTGCCCAACTGACCCGTTGCGGCGGGGTCGAAGATAGACAACTGTTCCGTAGGCTGCTCGACCAGGTTGGCGAGGCTCACACCGATCAGGCGCGCACCCAGCTCGCTGATTTCCTGTGCCACATCAGAGGCCCGCAGCAAGGCAACGGCGGCGGCGTGGATCATCTCGACGGTATCCAACGCTTCGGGAAAGGTTCGGCTGCGGGTCAGCAGCCGAAAATCGCTCAGCTTCACCTTCAGTTGAACGGTCCGGCCCCGGACGCCGGCCGCCCGGGTCCGCGCGGCCACCGCGTCGGACAGGCGGAGAAGTTCGGTCACAAGCGGGGGCAAATCGAAGTGGTCCGTTGCGAACGTTTCCTCGTGACCGATCGACTTGGCTGGTCGTTCGACTTCGACGGGCCGGTCGTCGATCGCTCGGGCCAGCGCATGAAGATGCTTACCGCTCGCTGCACCGAGCGCACCGACCAACGTCGCCTCGGAGAGTTCGGCGAGGTCGCCAACCGTCTCTACCCCAAACCGTCGGAGCTGCTCAAAAGTCTTTGGACCAACGCCCCACAACGACCGGACCGCCAGGGGGTGAAGAAAGGCGAGTTCCGATCCCGGCGGAACCGTGACGACCCCCGGGGCCGGACGACGGGCGCCCGGAACCGGCGGTGGAGGGCCTCCACCGATCGGAGGCTTGGCCACCTTGGACGCCAACTTGGCAAGGAGCTTGCTCGTGGCCACCCCCACCGAACACGGAAGACCCAAGTCGGTGAGAATCCGTTCACGAATCATGGAAGCGGCCTTCGAGCCGCTTCCAAACAGCTTTCGGCCGCCGGTCAGATCGAGAAAGGCCTCGTCCAGCGCGATGGGTTCAATCAGTGGCGTGAACGACCGAAACACGTCGTGGATCTTGCCGGAGAACTCACCGTAGAGTCCGTGGTTGCCCCGGATGAAGATCGCGTCCGGACAGAGCTGCTTTGCGCGCGTCGACGGCATGGCCGATCGGATTCCGAATACCCGGGCTTCATAGGAACAGCTCGCAACGACGCCTCTGGCCCCATCCCCGCCGACGACCACCGGCTTCCCTGTCAAAGAAGGATCGAGAAGGGTTTCCACGGCGACGTAAAACGCGTCCATGTCGACGTGGAGGATCGTACGCGCCGAGCCAACTGCCGGCGACAGTCGTTTCGGTGCTGACGGGCCCCTCACGTGTCGGTCCAATCCGCTGGCTGTCACCAGCTACTGGCGGGTAACGGTCATCGCGGACCGGTTCGTGCCCTCAAGCAGATAACGGAATGCGCGATGGTCGGGCCAGCGCTCGCCCATCCAGCTCAGCAGGGGTTCACGGACCCATAGACCGTTCCCGGCCATCTTCTCTTCGCATCCGGAGTGATCGAGGAACCGGGCGTCGGTCACGATTCCATCCGGATCTTCACCTACTGCAACATCGCCGTTCCACGAAAGGGCACGGAACACCTTGACCGACAGATGCCAGCCCATATCGATGGCAACGGTCTCCACGGTGTAGATAGGCCCGTGCCAACTGTCGACGACGAGACCGGTCTCCTCCAGCACTTCACGGGTCAGTCCGTCGACGGATTCCTCACCGCTCTCGACCACACCACCGGGAGGCGACCAGTCGGTCGTCCCATTCCGTCGGAGGTTCTCGACGAGAAGCACACGACCCTCAACTTCGATGATTCCACCGGCCACATGCCAGCGGTGAAGCCCCGTCGATGAATCTCCCCTTGGCGCACCCATACACCTATCCTGCCAGGGAAGGTCGCCGAATGCGGAAAGCCCCCGATCCGGTACCGCCGAAACCAAGGTTGAAGGGCCGGGTGATCAGAGCGGGGGAAGGAGTTGTGCAACGATCATCTGGTATGCACCGCAACGCCATCATCGTTACCGACGCCGCCAAGGCAGCTGGCCTGACCATTGAGGTCATCGAGTTTCCAGATATTACGCGCACCGCCGTTGAGGCCGCCGAAGCGGTGGGCGTTCCGGTAGGGGCGATCGTGAAATCACTCGTTTTTGCCGTCGGAGAGTCGTCGAAGGGCGAAGGTGAGGTGGTCGTGGCCCTGATCAGCGGCGACAACCAACTCGACGAGAGAAAGCTGGCGGCAGCTGCGGGGGCGAGGAAGGCGTGGCGGATCGATGCCGACGCGGTACGGGAAGCGACCGGCTTCGCGGTCGGGGGGATTTCTCCGTTTGGCTACCCCAAGCCACTTCGCATGTTCTTCGATCCCTATCTGCTGAACTACCAGTCCGTTTGGGCGGCGGCCGGCACGCCGAAACACAATTTCCGTTCGGTTCCAGCTGACCTCGCCGCGGCGACCGGTGCCATGATCACGCCACTCGCCAAGGAGCGCTCATGAGCCCGACGAGCGGCGTTCCGCAAGACGAGCAGCGCAACGCACCCGTCAGCGCACTGCCCTCACAGCTGGCTCGGGCCTTGGCCTTCACCGCGATCGTCGTCGGCGGCCTGGCCGGCGCGGTGATCGGTTATGGCGTCGCAAAAGTGCAGTGCAACGGCGACTGCTCGGCGCAGAAGGCGGGGGGCTCGATTATTGGCGCGCTGTTCATCGGAATCGGCATAGCGATCGTTGCGGTTCTTGTGCTGCGCGCCATGGGCGAGTGGAACGCGGTCAAAGAACGCGAGGAACGGGTGGTCCTCGGAAACCGACAGGTACTCCGCAAACCGATTCGACCCGCCGGATCCCATAGTTCCGATGGGTCCGATGGCTCTACGCCACAACAGCCACCCGAAACCACATCCGGCCCTGCCCCGTTGGGTGCGGCCGATCCGGCACCTTTCGAACCGGAAGGGATCGAACCGTCGTGATTCCGGCACCGAGCGAGCTGGCGGCCCGTCGGAGCGTCGCTGAGCGAATCGCTGTAGATGCCGGCGCCTTTCTCCTCGAAGGTCTCACCCGGCCTCGGACCGCCCTCCAGACGAAGTCCTCCGCCACGGACATGGTGTCGGAAATGGATAGGGGCGCCGAGACTCTTCTGGTGGAAGGCATACTGGGGGCCTTCCCCAACGATGGCATCCTGGGTGAGGAGGGTACTGACCGGACCGGTTCATCCGGATGGCGATGGGTCATCGACCCGCTCGACGGCACTACGAATTATCTCTACGGTCACCCGTTCTGGAGTGTCTCGGTCGGCGTCGAATACGACGCCATGCCGGTAGTCGGCGCAGTAGACATTCCAACGCTTCACGAAACGTTCTGTGCATCAACCGGCCAAGGCACGACCCGCAACGGTGACCCGGTTCGGGTTTCCGATGTGACGACCAACGCGTACGCGCTCGTCGCCACCGGTTTCGGCTACTCCAGCGAGCGGCGCGACTGGCAGGGTCGTATCCTGTCGTCTGTCATCTCGCAGGTACGCGATCTCCGGCGCGGTGGATCGGCTGCGATCGATCTTTCGTTCGTCGCGTGCGGCCGCGTCGATGCGTATTTCGAACGTGGCCTCAACCCGTGGGACATGTGTGCCGGAATCGTGCTCGTGCGCGAAGCTGGCGGATTCATCACCGACCTGTCCGGCCATGGCGAACCGACCGCCGAGTTCATGGTGGCGGCCGGTCGACCGCTGCACGGAGAACTCCGCACACTCCTGGCCGACGCGATTGCCGTCGCCCGTCCCGAAACCCCTATGGCGTAGGGTCCGACGGGCGGAGTCGGGCGGGTTGATTCGTGCACGCGATCGAATCGGGATGCGAGCAGTTCAGACCAGGTCGAGTCCGAGATCTCTGGCCAGGGTCGATCGCCGTACTTTTCCTGTTGGAGTTTTCGGAATCTCATCGACGAACGCGACCTGTTTCGGGCGTTTGTATGGCGCCAGAACAGTTCCGGCGAACTCCATAACTGTATGTTCGCTTATTGTTCGTGCCCTTGCTCCCCCGCTCGGATCCCGCACGATCACCGCACACACCCGGGAACCCCAGTGTTCATCGTCAACGCCGAACACGGCGACCTCGGCCACGCCGCTCATCGCGGAAAGGGCTATCTCGACCTCCAACGGATAGACGTTGACTCCCCCCGTGATCAAGAGATCGTCGCGGCGCCCGTCGAGGTACACAAACCCGTCGTCATCGACGCGTCCGAGATCGAACACGCTGAAGGCCTCGCCCCGCCACGCCGAGGCTGTCTTCACGGAATCGTTCCAGTATTCAAAGCGCGCATATGAAGGAGTCCTACACCACAGCACTCCCGTTTCCGCGTCGACCTCCATGACGCGACCTGGCCGCGCCCGACCGACCGAACCCGGATGAGTCAGCCAATCGTCAGTCGAACATGCCGTGAACTGGCCTTCCGTCGAACCGTAGAACTCCCACACGGAACCGGGCGGGAACGCTTCGATCGCGCGCTGCTTCAAGGCAACCGGGCACGGCGCTCCGGCGTGGGCGAGCAATCGGAACGACTCAAACGACGGTTGCTCATCCATCGGGAGATCAAAGATCCGCTGCAAATGGGCTGGAGCCATGAACGCCGACGTAATCATATGTGTACGTATGGCACTTCGAGCCGCCTCAGGGGTGAACTTCCGGAGCACGACAACAGAGCCTCCGGCCATCAGGGTTCCCGTACCGAATCGAAGCGGCGCCGAGTGATAGAGCGGTGAACACACCAGGTTCAGATCACCGGAATGGAAGCCCCAGAGTTCGCGTTCCTCAAGAAGTAACGCAGCTGCGGCTTCAGGTTCCAACACGCCCGACCACACACCTTTGGGACGACCGGTTGTTCCGGAGGTGTAGTGCATCGGGCGGGCCAACGGCCCGTCGGCCAGCGAACCGGTCCATGCCGAAACATCAGCTTCATCGAGAAAGGCTTCGAGCGAGTCCCCGTACACCACGACTCGGGGCTCACAGTCGGCCAGAATGACGGTCTGTTCCGTGGGAAGCAGGTCGGGATTGACCATGACCGGCACCACGCCAACTCGTAACGCACCGATCGCGAGCGACAGAACGTCGGGATGGTTGTGGGCCACGATCGCAACGCGGTCACCCGGTCCGCATCCGGCGGCGGTCAGTGCCGCAGCGGCAGAACGTTGCCGGTCGACGGACTGTTGCGCCGTGAGTCGCTCGAAGACGAACATGGGCGCGGCGTATCAGCTGCGTTCGACCAGTTCAGCAAGCCGGTCCAGAGTCTTCTCGATGGACTTCGCATTCTTCGCCGGGTAACGCATCAGCTCGATGAACCGTGGGCTCTTCGAGGTACTCCAGTCGAATGCCTCCGTCACCTTCGTCGCGTCCCCTCCGTCGACCGGCTCCAACACGTAGCGCCAGACATGACCGCCAAAGTGCCGCCACGCGATCTGACGATTCTCCTCGAACTCCACCACAGTGTTGACGATGCTGTACGGCGCGCCGACCTTCATCTTCATTCCGAACGTCGACCCCTTGGCCAGGCGCTGCGGGGCATCGGACTTGGCCGAAACAACGGAGCCGGAGCCATCGAACAACGAATGCTTCGCCGGGTCGGCGAGAACCTCAAAGATCGTGGCGGCCGGGGCCTTGATTACGCGGGTTCGTGACGCGACTCTGCTCTTGGTCATGGCGCACACCGTAGCGGGCAATCTCGGGGTATCGGTATCCGTCCGGGTCGCAACCAGTTGGACGGAGACCCGGCCCGAACCCGAAGTTCGTTCAGATGACGAGGGTCAGACCACCGCTGCATTCGGCTGGCCAATTTCGGTCAGCAGTTCGGCGAACCACGGGGTCATCGGGTCGAAGCGTTTTCCACCTTTGATTCGAGGAAATTCGATGGCCCGAAGCACATTCCCCCGGTCTTCGTCGTGGCCGACCACGCCCGGCACCCGGTTGAGGCCACATTCGACCGCCAGCTTCACCATCGAGTCGATAAGGGCCAGATCAGCCGAGTTGGGGGCGGCGGCCCGGGCGAAGTAACCCGACTTCTGGACCAGTGCCTTTTCCGCCGCGACGAGCGAGGCGAATTTTTTCGAGAACCAGGCCCCAACATTTACGCTATCAAGTCGGACATGACCGAACGCGTCGAGATCGACCTCGACGCCCGACGAGGTCAACTCCTCCACGATCTCCGACACGCCGGCTCCCTCGGAGACGAAGATGTTCGCGGCGCCCTTTCGATCGACGACCTCACGTAGACGGACCGCTTCGGCCGAAAGGTCAATGGGCATCTCCGGCACATACACCGCGTCGATGTCGAAGAACTCGCGCCCGTAGCCGAGTGATTTGGCGAGCACCCGAGAGTCCAGGCGTTCGCGGTACACACGAGCGGTGGCCGCGGTGAGCCATCCGCAGTTGCGGCCCATAACCTCATGAATCACGAGCGATCGGGGGTTGGCCGAGCCCTCGTAGACGATGTTTTCGAAGAACACCGCGCCCTGCTCGGCGGCCGTCGCCGCGCCCAGGGACTGGGCGATCGGAAACACATCGTTATCGATCGTTTTCGGCAGACCCACCACTGTCAGCTCGTAGCCGTTGGAAGCGAGAAATGCCGCGAGATCGGCCGCCGTGGTGTTCGTGTCGTCGCCGCCGATCGTGTGGAGCACCGTGACACCATCGGCGGTCAGTTGGCGGGCAGCTACCGCGAGTGGGTCCTCGCCTTCGGCCACCAGGCCGCGCCGCACGCAGTCCTTTACGTTCGTGAGCTTGACGCGGCTGTTGCCGAACGGACTGCCCCCGTGGGTCAGAAGCGCCTTCGCTTCGCTCCTGGCAGTATCACCGATCACCCGATGATGACCCTTCAGGAGGCCCGCGTATCCGTTCGTGTAACCAATGAGTTCGATCGAGGCGTCGACGGCCGAGTAGGCCTCGATGAGTCCACCGATCGATGCCGCGAGACAGGGGGCAAGCCCGCCGGCGGTGAGCATCGCAACTCGCATAGTGAAGACTTTCCTTCGCAGGTCCACAAGGTAACGATCGACACCGTTACTCTCAGAGTTTTGCGCAGATTTGCCAACCAGCGGAACATCCCGTTGGTGGTTGCCTGGGATGCTGTGACGGTCGCACACGGCGTTCCCGCGTTACCCTTCGGCTATGAGCACTTCGTCGAGCCCGTCCGTCGTCATTGCCATCGATGCGGGCACGACCGGGGTCCGGTCCTTTGCCATTGATGAGCAGGGCAACCCGCGCGGGTTCTCGTACCGGGAGTTCACCCAGCACTTCCCCCAACCGGGCTGGGTCGAGCACGACGCGGCGGAAATCTGGAACGCCGTCGAAACCACACTGGCCGAGTTGACCGCCACGTTTGCGCCGGGCACAACCATTCGGGCGATCGGGATCACGAACCAACGCGAGACGGCGGTCGCCTGGGACCTACGGTCCGGGACTCCGCTGCACCGCGCCATCGTCTGGCAGGATCGACGCACCGCCGGGACCTGCGAGCAGCTCGCTGCCGACGGCGCCTTGGATCTCGTGCGCTCCCGCACCGGCCTCGTGCTCGATCCCTACTTCTCCGGCACCAAGTACGCCTGGCTTCTCGGCGACGGCGGAGTCGCACGGTCGGCGTCGTTGGCCCTGGGCACCGTCGATGACTGGATCCTCTGGAATCTCACGGGTGGTGTCGACGGTGGCGTCCACGCAACCGATCCGTCCAACGCCAGCCGCACGATGTGCTTCGACATCATCGATCTCCGTTGGAGCCAGGAACTGTGCGACTGCCTCGGCGTACCGATCGATGCTCTCGGCGATGTGCGCCCGAGTTCCGGTCGGTTCGGAGTGGCCGTGTCATCCGTAGCGGGCGGCGCAGTGGGCGGCGTGCCGGTCAGCGGCATCCTGGGCGATCAGCAGGCCGCGCTGTTCGGGCAGGCCTGCGTCACCCCGGGCATGGCGAAGAACACCTACGGCACCGGAAGCTTCGTCCTCCTCAACGTCGGTCCAACCTGCCCCGCCCCCTCCGAAGGATTGCTCACGACCGTTGCGTGGGACCTCGGGGCCAACGGCGGAGTCGCCTACGCCTACGAAGGCGCCGTGTTCGTCACGGGAGCGGCGATTCAGTGGCTGCGCGACGGCCTGCAGATCATTGGCTCCGCGACCGAGATCGGACCGCTCGCTGCATCGGTGGCCTCGACCGACGGCGTCTATGTCGTGCCGGCTTTCACCGGCCTGGGGAGCCCCTATTGGGATCCCTATGCGCGCGGAACAATTGTCGGCATCACCCGCGGCGTCGGCCGGGCCCACATTGCGCGGGCAGTTGTGGAGTCGATGGCCTACCAGGTCCGTGACGTCGTCGACGCGATGACGATGAAGTCGGGCACGCCACTCAAGGAACTGCGCGTCGATGGAGGCGCATCTGTCATGGATCTCCTGCTGCAGATGCAGGCCGACCAGCTTGGGGTCGACGTGTCCCGCCCGGTCGTCGCCGAATCCACGGCTCTCGGTGCGGCGTTCGCGGCGGGTCTCGCAGAAGGAGTATGGGGCAACCCCGCCGAAGTGCTCGCCAGCTGGAAAGAGGAGAAGCGCTTCCGGCCCGAGAACCGCGACAACGCAAACCGGCTCTACAGCGAATGGCATCGTGCGGTGCAGCGCAGCCGCTCGTGGGCAACCGTGCCCCCGACCACCTGACATACCCGGTTTCCTTCCCCTCCGGGTCCGTTCGCTCCGACCGGACCGACCTCCCTGGGTTAGCTGCCGCTGGAGTGCACCGCCTATCGTGGTCAGCTATGCGCAGCCCCAAGGACTTCTTCAAGCCGCTCGCCGTCGGCGCCCCACCGCCTCTCCGCGAAATTCCGTTTCGTCCGTCGAGGATGATCCATTTCTTCCCACCGCAGAACGCGAAGGTGGTCGCCAAGCTGCCGGAGATCATTCCAACGGTCGACGTGATTCTCGGCAACCTCGAAGACGCCATCCCCATGGCCGACAAGGAGGCGGCACGCGCCGGTCTCGTGGAGGTCGCCCGCACCGTCGACATGGGCACCACGCAGCTGTGGACCCGCGTGAACAGCCTCGACTCGCCGTGGGCGCTCGACGACATCACGACACTGGTGACCGAAGTCGGCGACAAGATCGACGTGATAATGATCCCGAAGGTCGAAGGACCCGAAGACATCCACTATGTCGACCGCCTGCTCGCCCAACTCGAAGCAAAAGCCAAGCTGGCGCGGCCGATCCTGCTCCACGCGATTCTGGAAACCGCCCGAGGGGTGGCCAACGTCGAAGAAATCTGCGGCGCGTCGCCCCGCATGCAGGGTATCTGCCTGGGCCCGGCCGACCTCGCGGCCAACCGCCGGATGAAGACGACCCGCGTGGGCGGTGGCCACCCCGACTACATCGTGCGTCAGGATCCGTCGGCCGACAACCCCGCGGCCCCACGGCCCACGTATCAACAGGACCTGTGGCACTACACGATCGCCCGCATGGTCGACGCGTGTGTGATGCACGGCATCCTCCCCTACTACGGGCCGTTCGGCGATATCAAAGACGTCGTCGCGTGCGAGGATCAGTTCCGCAACGCATACCTGCTCGGCTGCGTAGGAGCTTGGAGCCTGCACCCGGTGCAGATCGAGATTGCGAAGCGGGTATTCAGCCCCCGCCCGGCCGACGTGGCCGCTGCACAGCGGGTGATCGATGCAATGGGAGACGGTACGGGAGCCATTCTGCTCGACGGCAAGATGGAAGACGACGCGTCTGTCAAACAGTGCAAGGTCGTCGTCGAGCTGGCCCGCCAACTCGCCCGGCGCGACCCCGACCTCGCAGCCGCCTACGGCTTCTAGAAGGAGATCTCCATGTCAATTTCTGATCGCCCACTCCGTTCGATTCTGTACATGCCCGCAGCCAACGCACGGGCTCTCGAAAAAGCCCGGTCCATCCCGGCCGACGGCATTATCTTCGACCTCGAAGACGCTGTTGCCCCCGACGCCAAAGCGACCGCCCGGGAGCAGGCGTGCAGCGCAGCAACGTCCGGACTCTACGGCAACCGCACCCTCACGATCCGCTGCAACGGGCTCGACACGCCGTGGGGTGCCGACGACATCGCCGCCGCATCCGGTGCAGGACCGGCCGCCATCGTGATTCCGAAGGTTTCCGGGGTCTCGGCGCTGGCTGAAGTGGCCCGCCATATGGACGCTGCGGGAGCACCCGACCACACCCGCATCTGGGCGATGGTCGAAACACCGGTGGCGATCTTCTCGGTCCGCGAGATTGCGGCCTTCGAGCGGGTCTCCGTTCTTGTTATGGGTACGAACGATCTTGCGAAAGAGCTACGTGCGCAGATGGTTCCTTCTCGAGCTCCCCTGATCCCCCACCTGGCGACGGCTCTTCTTGCCGCACGGGAGGCGGGGCGAGCAATTCTCGACGGGGTCTTCAACGACGTGCGCAATGCCGATGGTTTCGCCGTTGAAGCGCGTCAGGGCTTCGAGATGGGATTCGACGGCAAGACGCTCGTCCACCCCAGCCAGGTCGAGCCAACGAACGATATCTGGGCGCCGTCGGCAGACGAGATCGATTACGCCCGGAGGGTGATCGAGGCGTTCGAACAGGCGAGCGCTGAAGGTCGCGGGGTCGCCACCGTCGACGGTCGCATGATTGAGAACCTGCACGTCGAGAACGCCCGCAGGACGCTTGCGGTCGCCTCGGCGATCGCCGACCTGCGTTAGCGGCGCGGGCAGAATTAGGACAGGGCCGAATGAAGGCACGGCAGGACTAAGGCACAGCAAAATTAAGGCACAGCAAAATTAAGGCACAGCAGGATTAGGGCACGGCAGACGCCGACCGGAGTTCCGACACGGCCGAGAGGCGACCATGTTGCCAGGCCCGATCGATTCGCTTCATCAGCCACGAACGAGAGCGGTCCACCTCGCGTCGGCAATTCGCGCCAACGCGGTCGCCTGACGCCGCTCCCGAGCACGAAACGGGCGCCCCTTACGGCCGAGCACCAGTGTCAGCTCCGCCGACGACATCGCGGCCCATGCGACGTCGTCGGGGCCGGTCTCGCCAGCGGCCACGCGGACCGACGCCCGACTTCCCGCGAGAAAGGCCGCTATCCACGGCTTCTCCGGTGCCCGTCCGACACTCGCCAAAGGCTCAGGCGCGCTGTGATCGATCACCGAAGCCCAGTCGGCTTCGAAGTCCCGACACCCGCGTGATGCAAGCACCTTCAGGAGCGCCTCGACCGACCGGGCTTCGACCAACTCGATGGCCGTATCGAGAGCATCGAGCCGCGGATCGACTGCACGGTCACTGACCTCGCGAATGTCTTCAACATCAACACCTTCGACCGAACGCAAATGGGCAATCAGTACCGGTACCAAAGCTGGTTCAGCCAGTTCCACAATCAACTCATCTATGGCCCGCCCGCCGCCGCGCTCCAATATGTCGATGCCGATGAGATCCCCACCGGCGGCGCCGATCTCACTTGCCACCGCACCCAGCGCCCCGGGGCGGTCGGACAACCAGATTCGAATTACATACGCGTCCAAACACTTCTCAACTACTGCTAGGTCTCAAGGGCTTTTAGGTCTCAAGGGCTGTTGGGTCGCACCCTTGGGCGCGTGGTCAACGGAGATCTCCGTTGGACAAACAACCGGTTCGGTGCCGGGACGGCGTTATGCGCTCGCCGACACCAGGGCGGGTGTCTCTTCCGGCGTCACCCGAACGGAAACCGACGGGAGCTCAACAAGTTCGCCCGGGTCGGCCTGCTTCTTCGGGGCGTATTCGTTGACATAGACCTGTCCGGACATTTGGCTCAGCTCGAACATGATCTCGTCAGTGATACTGCGCAAGGTAAGCGGATCGTCGCGGCGGGCCTTGTAGCGGTCGAACTGCATGGGAGTTGAGAACTTGATCGTGATCGGCATGAAAAAGTTCGGCTTGACCTGACCGATCGGCTGGGCCTCACGCGTACCGATCATGGCAACAGCGAGGACCGGACAGTTTGCATCGAGGGCGAGACGGGCGACACCGGTGCGCCCCTTGTACAGGCGACCGTCGGGGGATCGGGTCCCCTCCGGATAGATCGCGAACACATCACCAGCGTCGAGCACTTCTTTTGCCGCTTCAAGGGCTCGGGCCGAAGCCGGACCACCACCGCGCTTCACCGGAATCTGCCCGGTGGCCCGGAAAAACCACGCTGTTTTCCGCTGCTCGAAATACTCCGCCTTGGCGACAAACGTGACCCGGCGTTTCAACACCATAGGAAGGAAGATCGAGTCGGAAAAGCTCACATGATTGCTGGCGAGAATAACGGGACCACTTGCCGGCACATTGTCAAGACCCTCTACGCGCACCTTGAACAGCAAGCGGAGCAACGGCCCCAGAACTGCTTTGAGGAGTCGGTACGTCATGCATTGAGTGTAAGGGTTCCTCGACACCCCTGCTGCTTCGACACGCAATGTTCGCATTTCTGTAACGGGTCCGTCACTGACGTTTTGCACATTCATGACGGGTTTCGTAGGTTTTGGCTGTGGAACCAAGGCGCTTAACGCAGCGGGGACGCGAACGTCGAAACCAGATAATGGAATTCGCCGCTCGCCAATTCGCTGAGAATGGGTACCACCCGACGTCGGTGGCCGACATCGTGGACCAACTCGGTGTGGGCAAGGGTGTCTTCTATTGGTACTTCGAGTCGAAGGAGGAGCTCTTCGTCGAGATCCTCAAAGACGCGCAGCTCGGTCTGCGTCGCCGCCAACAGCAGGCGATCATCAAAGAGTCTGACCCGGTGAAGCGAATCGAACTCGGGATGTATGCAACGATGCGATGGCTTTCCGAGAACCGGCACGTCTTCAACCTTTTCCAGTTCGCGTCGACCGAGCGTGCCTTCGCCGCCGTGCTCCGCAACGGACAGGAGGTTGGCCTGGCCGACACGATGCGACACATCAAAGATGGCATGGTCGAAGGAAAGTTCCGTGACGGTGACCCGTTCATGATCACGCACGCGGTGCTGGGCGTAACCAATGAACTCTCCCGTCGTTGCATCCACGGTCGAGGCGAAGATCCCGACGAAGTGGCCGAACAGGCGATTGCATTCTGCTTCCGAGGCATGCTGGCGAATTGACTTCTTCCCTCGATTCCGTTGCCCTCGATTCCATTGCCCTCGATTCCGTTGCCCTCGATTCCATTGCCCTCGATTCCATTGCCCTCGATTCCATTGCCCTCGATTCCATTGCCCTCGATTCCAGTGCCCTCGATTCCAGTGCGGGCCTAGTCGCCTGCGGCGAGAATCGCTGCGCCGACGGCCCCGGCCCGCTTGCCGAGAACAGCCGCTGCGATCCGGGGCAGGGGGCGGTGCGCTGACGCGTCACCGAGCAATTCGCTCACGGCACTGCTGATCATGGCCAGCAGAGGCTCGGGCGGATCGAGCACACCCCCACCGAGAACCACGCAACCGGGATCGAAAATGTTGACCAGGTCGGCCAAACCGGTCGCCACTTCCGAAGCGAACCGGTTGAGAACGGCGAGCGCCCGGGCATCGCCGTTGCGACCCGCTTCGGTTACCGTCTCCCCTGAGCGACCGGCAAGTCGGGCGAGACCGCTTCCCGACGCGTAGAGCTCCCAGCACCCTCGACGGCCGCACACGCAGAGGTCACCGTTCCGGTCGACAGTGATGTGGCCGAGTTCCCCGGCGAACCCGTTCTGCCCGATGATGAGCGAGCCGTTCGCGATCACAGCACCGCCGATGCCGGTGCCGAGCCCCACGTAGACCATGTCGGCGAAACCCACGCCGGCACCGAAGCGGTGTTCGGCCCACGCAGCCGCGGTGTTGTCGTTGACGACCAGGACGCGCTGGCCGACCCGGTGTTGCAGAATGTCCTGCAACTCGACCTCAAGGACCCCAAAGAGGTGGGGCGCATAGCGAAGTGCCCCACCGGCGCTGACGAGACCCGGCACGCCTACTCCGATCGATGTCGGCAGTTCGGGCTGACCTGCCATCACCTGCTCGATCACCTCGACGATCGTTTCGATCACCGCCTTACCGCCGGCCGGCGTGGGCAGCGATGTTTCCGCCACGACCGCGTTGCGCTGATCGGCGGTATCGGTAAACAGCACGGCAGCACATTTCGTGCCGCCCATGTCGACGCCAAGGCGTGTCATGGCAGGTCAGCTCGCCCGCAACGGGGATCGGACAAGGTCGGCGGCTCGTCGATTCGGGTCGTGGTCAGAGCCAGTTCACACGGACAACGACTCGACGCGGTGTTTCAGCTCGCGAAGTGCGGTGGTCATGATCTTGCCCTCGGCCCGGCGCTTCACAAATCCGGGAATCGGGACAGTCAGCTCGACCGTGAGGTTGTACGTGATGTCGGTCGAACCATCGGGGCTTGCCTCGAACAGGTACGAGCCGTCGAGCCCACGCATGATGTCTCCTTCGAGCAATTCCCAGGTGATTCGGCTCGAATCCTCCGAATACGAGTACCGAAGAACGTAGCTGGCACTGCGCCCCATCGCTGCGGCCCGAAACGCCACTCGGGTTCCGCGACCACGATCATCGGTCTCGAGAACCGTCGACTCTTTGATGTCGGGGGCCCACTCCGGGTAGCGGGGAAAATCGAGGGTGACCGCGATGCAATCAGCAACACTGGCGTTCACGTTGAGATGTTCGGTTGCGTGCTCAGCCATTTGTACGTCCTTGCCTCGGTCATCGGCACGACATCAGCCGTGCTTGACCGTGCATGTTAGTGGCGCGTCAGGCAAACCCAGGGTGAACCACCCAAAGTGTTCACCAACTCGCGGGTCAGGCGGAATCAGGCCGCCAACAAGTGGTCTCAGCTCAATGGGCGGAGGACGCTACCGAGTGTCGCGGCGAGCACGTCGTAGGTCAACTCGCGCTCAGCGCGCGTTCGTCCGGCCGAGCTCATGGCAACACGCAGGGCCCGATCTCCGAGGAGACGGTCGATCGCCGCCGCAGCGGCCCTCACGTCTTTTGGATGGGCAACGACCAAGCCGGTCAGACCATCGATGACCGCCTCGTGTGAGCCACCGCTCGCACCCGCGATCTGGGGAAGTCCGCAGGCGGCCGCCTCCATGAACACAATCCCGAAGCCTTCCTGTTCGAGCCCACCCCATCGGTTGCGGCAAAGCATGGCAAACACGTCGCCCACCCGGAGGAGGTCGACCAGGTCAGCATCGGGGAGCCGACCCAGAAGCAGAATGTGCACGTTCGGATGCATCGCCTTCGCCCGTGCGGCGAGCTTCGCCAGCCGCTTGGCATCACGACCCTTTCCCGAGAGCGCGAACACCAGGTCGGGTTGGGAGTCGGAGAGTTCAGCCACAGCCGCGATGACGACGTCGAAGCCTTTGCGGGGCACGAGCCGACTGCTCCCAACGACCAACGGGCCCCCGACGGGTATCCCCAGACGTTCCCGGATCGCGGCACGGTGAGCTTGACCTGAGGGAGGCGAGAACCGCACGACGTCTACTCCAGGCGGGATAACGGTCGAGGTGAGGCGACGTTTGGCGGCCCGCTCGGCTTCGGCGAGCGGATAGCCTCCGGCTGCGATCGTGTGCGAAGCGCCCCTCAGGACCGCGGCGAGCAACGAACGGATGCCGGGGATCCGTCCGGGGACGGTGACTTCGGCCCCGTGAACGACCAACGAATACGTAAAACCGCGCCTGGCCAGTACCGGACCCAGCAACCCGACCGGAATCGCCGGGTCCAGCACAATATGGGTGATCGCATGCCTTCTTGCCAGGGCTTCGATCTGATGCAGAAGGAGCGGGGTCGGAAGCAGCCACCGCTGCCGGGTTCGAACTATCGGCATCGGGGCCGCCGAGTCGAACACCGCGGCACCGGCATAGGGAGTCGTGAGCACGACGGACTCTCCGGCTGGGAGGCGACGCCAAAGTTCCCACAGATAGGACTGGATTCCACCCACCTTCGGGGGAAAATCGTTCGTGACGAGGAGGTGCGGCATTTCGACCGGTCAAGTTAGTGCACCTTCCCAGAAATACCTTGCACGTCGTAATCGCCAGACCTGTCTCTGAACGGAAAATGGCGGGTACTAATTTTCACGTCCACGAGACGTCCGTGCCACCGGACGAAGGACTGCGAGGAAAACAGCCACCGATTTTCACGTCCACGAAACTTCAGCGCCACCGGACAGAGGAGATGATCCCGGGGACCCGGTGATCCAAAGGGTGTCGCGCATCAGTACGCCGGCGAAGTGACGACCGGCATCGCAGCGTTCGCGGCTTCGTTGTCATTCCTCCGCCAGACCGGCCCGTTTCCAGGCCCAGACCGCTGCGTCGCGGACGGAGATGTCATGGTGGTCAACAAACCGGCGGACGAGATCACAGCTTTCGGAAGATGGTGAAATGCCTCGCCGGGCGGCGACGTTGCCCCAAGCAAGCAGGGCGTTGCGGCGGAGAATGTTGGGATCGCGGCCCGGCAGATAAAACCGGCCGTGGCGTTGCAGTAACTCGATGTCGGATGACCGCAGAAGATCGTCGAGCGCGATGAACGGTTCAGCGTCGGGCTCGGTTGGCGGATACGGATGGTGGCGTTCGGCGGTGCGGTTGGGCGGACAGACCTCTTGACAGTCGTCGCATCCGTAAATCCGGTCGTCGAGTGCCTCACGGAACTCTGTGGGGAAGGGTCCGGGCTTCTGCACCAGCCAGGCCAGGCAGCGTCGGGCGTCGACGACGCCAGGAGCGATGATGGCCCCGGTCGGGCATCCATCGAGGCATCTCACACAACCGCCGCATCCGTCGGCGACGGGTACAGCCGAAGTGGCCGGTAGCGCAGCATCGGTCACGAGAGCTCCGAGCACAAACCAGGATCCGAGACCTGGAACGAGCAGGTTCGCGTTCTTACCAAGCCAGCCGAGTCCGGCTCGATAGGCCGCCGCGCGATCGACGAGCGCGTTGTCGTCGGCCATTACCCGGGTTCGAAAGCCCGCGCCCTGGAGTTCGTCGGCCAGCACCTGCAGCCCCATCCGCAACGGTCTGTAGTGATCGATCCAGGAGTAGCGGGCCACTCGACCCGCCAGAGCGCCCGCGACCGGAAACTCATCTGCGCGCTTATATCTTCGGGCGGCGACTATCAACGACGCTGCGCCGGGGAGTGTCAAACCCGGATCGGTTGATCGCTCCGGTTTGGCGAACGTGAAACCCATCGTGTCGGCGAGCCCTCGACGTTTGCGATCTTCAATGGCCGCTCGCGCTTCGATGAAGGGTGCAACCGTGGTGATCCCCACCGCATCGAGCCCGGCCGGATGGGCGAGCGCGAGGATTCGGTCGGCTAACTCCTGCCAACCCTCCCGGCTAGCGTCGAATGCCGCTCGACGTTGGCGCCGGAGCCCTCCCCTGGTCATTGCCAACCGCCTTTCGCTCGCGGCCCCGGCAAAACGGCAACGGTCATGCCGAAAGCATACGAGGGTCGTGCGCATACGAGGGTCGTGCGGAGTGCACACCAGGGGAACCCCAACGGGCCCCAGCGCCTCAGCGCCTCAGCAGATCGGAGGATCGGAGGATCGGAGGATCTTCAGACGGCAACGAGTGCGGCAGAGCGAACCGAAGGGTGCCGGGCCACGTGGCGGTTCTGGGGTGCCATCCCCGCCGCTTGCAGCATGCGGAGCGTGGAGAACTCCTCACCGTCGAGCACCACCACAGGCGCGACCGGACGCACGCCCTCCGGCGAAGCCATGCGGGCTGAGGTACGGCCGAAAGCATCGGTTCGGTCGAGAAGGTGGGTGACGACACACTCGTCGCAAACCGAC
>JANMZO010000223.1:0-23346 GCA_031383405.1 Acidimicrobiia bacterium
CCCACACACGGTGCTGGAATCAAGGCCCGGTACCAGCGCTGAAGAGTTGAATGGTTGAGCGGCACCGCACGCAAGCGTTCGATCGGCCGCAAGGAAGATAACGGTCACCCGCGGGTCATCAGGAGGCCCGCGGGATCTCCTTCTCTTCGTATGTTTCGATAACGTCGCCGGGCTTGAGGTCCTTGAAGTCGGACAGACCGATGCCGCATTCGAAGCCCGTGGCCACCTCGCGAACGTCGTCTTTGAAACGACGCAGTGAAGCGATCGAACCGGTCCAGATGACGACACCGTCACGGAGGAAGCGCACCTTGGAGTTTCGGGTTATGACACCGTTGCGCACCATACAACCGGCGATCGAGCCGATCTTGGGCACACTGAAGACCTCGCGGACTTCGGCATCACCGGTAACGATTTCTTCGTATTCCGGCTTGAGAAGACCGACCATGGCTGCCTGCATGTCTTCGATCACCTTGTAGATGATCTGGTACGTGCGGACCTGCACATCGGTTTCCTCGGCCAGCGCACGGCTCTTTCGATCCGGACGCACGTTGAACGCAATGATCGTCGAACCGGTTGTCGCGGCCAGTTGGATGTCGTTTTCCGTAACCGCGCCGACCGCCCGGTGCACGAACGCAATCCTGACCTCGGGACGCTCAAGCTTCTTGAGGCTCTCGGTGAGGGCTTCGAGTGAACCCTGCACATCGGCTTTCAGGATGAGGTTGAGCGTTGCCGCTTCGCCTTTTTGGATCTGCTCGAAGATGTCTTCGAGCTTCACGCCGCCACCGATGGCCGACGAGGTGCCGCGGAGACCGGCGAAGCGGAAGCGCGCCTCACGAGCCTCGGCGACCGTCTTCGCCGTCTTCAGTTGCGGAGCGACTCGAAGTTCATCGCCAGCGCCGGGAACGGCCGACAAGCCGAGCACCTGAACCGGCATCGAAGGCGGCGCTTCCTTGATCTGATTGCCATGGTCATCGATAAGTGCGCGTACGGTACCCCATGCGGCGCCGGCCACGATTGGATCCCCGACCCGGAGCGTGCCCCTCTCGATGAGAACGGTGGCCACCGGGCCACGACCCGTGTCGAGGTTGGCTTCGAGGACGATGCCACGCGCCGGACCATCAGGGTTGGCGGTGAGCTCCTCAAGATCGGCGACCAGAAGAACCTGCTCCAGAAGATCGTCGATACCGAGACGCTGCAATGCCGACATCTCGACCATGATCGTGTCGCCACCCCATGCTTCAGGGACGAGTTCGTATTCCGTGAGCTGCTGCATCACCCGGTTCGGGTCGGCGTCTGGAATATCGATCTTGTTGATGGCGACGATGATCGGCACATCGGCCGCCTTCGCGTGATTGAGCGCTTCAATCGTCTGCGGCATCACGCCGTCGTTCGCGGCGACCACGAGGATCACGATGTCGGTGGCGTTGGCTCCACGGGCACGCATTGCGGTGAACGCCTCGTGGCCGGGCGTGTCGATGAAGGAGATCTTCCGACCGCCTTTTTCGACCTGGTACGCACCGATGTGCTGGGTGATGCCGCCCGCCTCGCTGGCGATGACGTTGGTCTCGCGTATACGGTCGAGCAACAGCGTCTTGCCGTGGTCGACGTGACCCATGACCGTAATGATCGGCGGACGCGGCCGCTCGAGCTCCGGGTTGTCTTCGCCGTCGTCGAACAACTGCTGCAGTTCAGTCTCCTGCTGCTGCCCCGGATCGACGAGCAACAACTGGCCGCCCACTTCCAACGCGAACAGTTCGATCATCTCGTCGGACAGGCTCTGCGTGGCGGTAACCATTTCCCCCTGCTGCATGAGAAAGCGCACGACATCGGAGGACGTCCGGTTGAACCGCGGACCGATGTCTTGGGCCGACATCCCGCGCTCAACGATGATCTCGCCGGTCGGAACCTGAGCATCGGACCTCGAATACGAGGTAAGCCTGGTTGGCTCCAGCTCTTCGAACGCCTTGCGACGCTTTGAACGTGACTGGCGTTGTTGTGGACGCGCTCCGCCGCCGCGGCCGCCTCCGGGACCGCCACGACTACCCGGACCGCCACCAACCGGGCCGCGCGGAACACCCGCTCCAGGAACTGAACTGCGCGGGAAGTTGCCGCCGCCGGGACGGCCGGGAACGTAATTCGGACGGCCAGGACCGGCACCTGCCCCAGCTGCTCCCGGAGCGCCGGGAGCACCGGCAGCACCGGCGGGACCACGACCCGGACCACCGGGGCCACTGGGACCACGGTTGGGGCCACCGGGACCACGGCTCGGTCCGCCCGGTCCGCGGCCGGTGGGCACCGGCGTTGTACGGGGACCCGGCGGAGGCGGAATCGGACGGCCGCTGAAGCTTCGGGGCATGCCCGGAGGAGGTGGGATCGGCTTACCCGACTGGGAACGCAACGCGGGAGAAGGAGGGCGGGCAGGCCCGCGCCCGTCGCCACCGGACGCGCCCGGCATATCCTGGACGGTGGGTGCCCCGGCGTTGGCGGCCGTAGGCGTACCAGCAGACGCGCCACGCCGAGCATCGGCGGCCGGCACCTGGACCTGCGGAGTGGGACGAAGCACACCGGTTTGAGGCGCGGGAACTCCCGGAGCCCCAGACGAGGGAGTGGCGCCGGGACCTGAAGGTCCACCTGTCGCAGGTGCACGAGGTCCCGACGGCGCGGCAACCGAGCGGTTGCCGGCAGTCGTGCTGCCCGGACGATTGCTGGACGAAATGATCCTTGACGGGCCAGCCGGGGCGGACGGCGTGGAAGCCGGGGCGGACGGCGTGGAAGCCCCGCTCTCGACGGGCGGTCGGGGACCGGGCACCGTGCCGGGGCCGCGATCGGCAGACTTCGGCGACGCGGCACCCGAAGGTTGCACGGTAACCGCTGACTCGGTAGCCAGCCCGGGAACGACAGTGGTGGTTTCGGGCGGGGCAGTCGTGACTTCAGCCCGCCCTGAAGAAGCAGCAGCCTCGACCGCTGGCTCAGCCGCGTGAACGGCGTCAGCCCTTCTCTTCGGCTCGTCTGAAACACCGACAGGCGATGCCGCGGCGGCGGTCCCGGTTGACGGAGAAGTTGAGGGTGTTTCAACGCCCGGTGAGGAGGTGACCTCCGTTGCCTCGGCGACGGGTTCGGCCGCTGACTTCGAGCCGGCCTTCTTCGTGACCTTGGGAGGCTCTTCGGGCTGGACGTCTCGGATCAAACCTTCGCGATCCGCCTTCCGGCGAACGCGGTCGGCTTGGGCCCCCTCCATTCCGGACGAGTGGCTCTTCACCCCGATGCCCAGCGAGAGGCTCAGGTCGAGTGCTTCTTTATTGGTGAGTCCAAGCTCTTTTGCTAGCTCATGAACTCGTATCTTTGCTGCCAAGCCGGCCCAATCCCTTGTTATTGGTTCGAAACAGCGACGAATCGAACGAGTCGGCCATGTCTGACCGGGCGATAATGCTACTGCTTGACGCGCAGCGCCTTCGCAAACGCGTGACGTTTGGTGGCGGCAGCGAGACATGAGGGGTTAGCGACCGGAATTTCGGCGGCCGAAACCTGTCGGCATAGCCAAGCTCCACGACCGCTTCCGGTACGGGAAATCTCAACTTCGGAGCCGAACTGCCCCGAATCGGGAGCGGTCGGGACTTCGGAAATAACACAACCTTCGACGTGCGGATCGGTCAACGTTGCTGGTCCGGCACGCACGAATCGCACCAATCCAGCCTCTGGATCGTCGGGCCGCCGAACGGCCCGACATCCAATACACGTGCGCCACGGGCCCGGCCCATCGGGCCCGACCCGACGTTTCGCTCCCCCACGGCCTTCCCGGCCGGCGCGTCCCCTACCCGGGGAGAGGTTGGCTTTCTTCATCGCCAAACGCCGCCGCCTCGTACTGCTCGGCCGACATGGCCTCGCTGCCGTCGGCCGGAACCCACAGCTGCTCGCCGGTGGTTGGGTCAATAACCCATTCACCCTCGGCGTATTCCTCGGAACCACCGTTGGCTTCTTCTTCCGCCAACTGGGTTTCACCCTTGATATCGACACGCCAACCGGTCAGACGCGCCGCGAGCCGGGCATTTTGGCCTTCTTTGCCGATCGCCAGACTCAGCTGGAAGTCGGGAACAATAACCGTGGCGATACCGAGCGCCTCATTGATCCGGACTTCTTTGACCTTCGCCGGCCCGAGGGCTTCGCGAACGAACTCGGCCGGATCGTCGCTGAAGGGCACGATGTCGATCTTCTCGCCGCGCAACTCATTGACGACCATCCGGACACGGGCACCTCGGGCACCGATGCAGGCACCCGAAGCGTCGACGTTGGGATCGTTGGAGAACACCGCGACCTTGGTGCGATGCCCGGGTTCACGGGCCATGGCCTTTATCTCGACCACGCCATCGGCGATCTCGGGAACCTCGAGTTCAAATAGGCACTTCACCAGGCCCGGGTGGGTGCGGCTGACGACAATCTGGGGGCCTTTGGCGGTCTTGCGGACCTCGACGATGTACGCCTTCAGGCGCGAGCCCTGCTCGTAGCGCTCGTGTGGCACCTGCTCAGCCTGCGGAAGCAGCGCTTCAACCCGGCCAAGGTCGAGCAACGTGTAACGGTTGTCGCCCTGCTGGATGATGCCGGTCACGAGGCCGCCTTCGCGACCCGAGTACTCCTCGAACTTCATCTCCCGCTCGACTTCTCGGATCCGCTGGGCGATGACCTGCTTTGCCGTGGTGGCGGCGATGCGACCGAAATCTTTCGGCGTGTCGTCCCACTCGCGAACGACGTTGCCGTCGTCGTCGAGTTCCTGCGCGTACACCCAGATTTCACCGGTGTCGGGGTCGATCGAAACGACTGCTTCTTCGGCCGAGTTCGGTTGGCGCTTGTAGGCGGTGACCAACGCGTTGGCCAGCGCATCGAGGAGGTGCTCTTTGGGCACTCCCCGTTCGCGCTCAATGACCTCGAGCGCCTCCATGAAATCCTGATTCAAAAGCTTCATCGTTACTCCTCATCGTGATCGACGCCGGCCGAAACCAGCGTCTGCTTGTCGGGTGCTGCACTGAGAGTGTTGCTTTCGCTGACACTCCCGATAGGACTCGCTGCGAAATCATCCGCAACCGGTGGCAGGTTCTTCGCTTTTGCTGCTCGTTTTGCCGCCGACTTGCTCGGCCCGGAACCGGGCTTGGCCTGAGGGCCCCATACGAACACGGTGCGAGCCCGTTCGATCGCCGAGTACGAGATCTCGACGCCGTCGACCGTAATCACCCCGTCGGCATTGGCCTCGGCGGAGTCGAGTCGGCCCTCGATACGGCGTTCGGTAGTGGCACCGGGATGGGTCTTCACCGAAACCGTCGTTCCGATGAAACGGGTGAAGTGGGCTGGAGTACGAAGCGCCCGCTCAAGTCCCGGACTCGACACTTCCAGGGTGAACGCACCGACGACAGGGTCAGTCTGTTCGAGAACAGCATCGACGATCCGGGTGGCCGAACTCACCCCGTCGAGATCGATGCGACCGCCGAGCGGGTGATCCGGGCTGTTGTCGACGAAGACCTCGACCGTCGCCGAGGCAGTACCCATACCGCTCGTAACGACATCGACCAGTTCGTACCGGGCTTCAGCCAACGCCGGAGTGAGCAACAGGACCAACTCCTCCTGGATCGAAGGCTTGATTGTGGTCATGTGGCACCTCCTTAATCTCTGGCGACCTTATCTGCGGCGAATTTGTCTCTGCTGAACGAACTTCTGGCGACGGCGACTGGCAGCAAAATACAAATGGCGTGGGCACTGCCCACGCCATCGGCACAATCCTGTGTCAAAGCGGTAGGTCAGTATAGCGGTCGATCATGCCGACGATCTCCGCCCTGGTCGCCGGCGGTCAAATCAGGCGAAGACGGCAGTCAAATCAGGCGAAGACGGCAGTCAGCCCAGCCGAAGAAGTCGACGCAATTCGGAGACGGCCACGGTGTGGTCGGTGCAGTGGACCGTCGTGATGCCCAGATCCTGCGCCGCCGGAATGTTCCACAAGAAATCGTCGATGAACAGTGTCCGCTCCGGAACCACCTCCAACCGGTCCATCGCCAACTCGTAGATCCGCCGGTCAGGCTTGCGGAGCCCGACCCGGCACGAATCGATCACGACATCGACAAGGGCGTCGCTGTCGAGAACCCCCGACCAACCGTCCCAGGCCTCGATGCAGTTGCTCACGATGGCCGTCGCGTAACCGGCCGCCCGAACCTCGGCAACCAGGTCGAGCATCTCCGGCACGGCGTGGAGCCCCGAAAACATTTCCTCCTTGCTGGGAAAGCTCATGGGTGTTGTGAAACCTGCCGCGACGAGGCTCAACCGAATAGCTGACTCGGCCGCGTCAAGGGTGATTTCGCCGCGTTCTAGCCGGTGGAAGGGATGGTCGGTGTCGGTTTCCAAGGGTCCGAGCCCGAACGGAAGGAAATCGAGAAATGACATGCCTGCCGCGGCAACTTTGGCTGCCATGATCGGGCCGAGCGAGGTCGTGAGCACTCCCCCGACATCGAAGAGAACTGCGTCAAAGCGCCGGACACCGACGGTCATTCGGGCAGTGTCCAGTCAATCTCGGTGAAGTCGGCTTCGGCGAGCGCAGCGTTGATCTTCGAGAACGGGCGCGATCCGACAAAGCCGTTGTGCGCACTGAGGGGCGACGGGTGGGCCGATTCGATCACCACGTGGGGAAACCGCCGCCGTTCAGCCGTAGCCGCTCCTGCTGCGTGGATCAGGGCCTTCTTCTTCCGTGCCGACGCACCCCACAGCACGAACACCACCCGCTCGGGCTTCCTCGCCACCGCTTCCAACACGCCGTCGGTGAAGATCTCCCACCCCTTTCCCTGATGCGACGCAGCTGTATGCGCGCGTACCGTCAGGGTTGCGTTGAGCATAAGCACCCCCTGGCTCGCCCAGTGCTCGAGGTTGCCGTGCCTGGGAACGGGGCAACCGAGGTCGGCATGCAACTCTTTGTAGATATTGACCAGCGACGGAGGCACGGCCACGCCGCGTCGAACGGAAAAGCACAGTCCGTGCGCCTGGGCCGGCCCGTGGTAAGGATCCTGGCCCAGAATCACCACACGCGTGTCGGCGTAGGACGTGAGATGAAGCGCCGAGAACACCTCCTCTTTCGCCGGATACACCGCATGCGACGCCCGATCAGTCGCCACGAACCGTTGCAGTTCGGCCCAGTACGGCTTTGCCAATTCCGTTGACAACACCGGGTTCCAGTCAGTTTTCATGCACGGCTTCCACGCAATGGTTGATCCGTCGGTTGATCCGTCGGTTGATCGGAGGTCAGTCGGACGCCGCCACCCGCTTTTTGATCAGTGCAACCTTTTCCTCGGAGTGGTTCGCGTCTTCGCCCTTTTCGCCGAGCAGAAGGCGTCGGTCTTTCTCCGCTTCGGCCGCTGCACCGGCGTCGGCGTGCTCCAGCACGGCGTCGATGCTCGTCGCAGCGATCTCCTTCGCCATGGCTACGAGTGACGACACCATCTCGTCTTCGGGTACCACCCTCACCACTTTGCCCTTCACGAACAGGTGTCCACGATGGCGGCCCGCCGCAATCCCGAGGTCGGCTGAAGCGGCTTCACCCGGACCGTTGACAACGCAGCCCATAACCGCAACCTGAATCGGAATCTTGAGCTCCCGCAGCGCATCTTGAGCCTCAGTGGCCACCTTGATCACGTCGATCTCGGCCCGTCCACACGACGGGCAGGCAATCAGATCAAGACCAACCCGCTCCCGCAGGCCGAGCGATTCGAGAAGCAGGCGACCGGCTCTCGCCTCTTCGACCGGATCGGCGGTCAGGGAATAACGGATGGTGTCGCCGATCCCTTCAGCCAGAAGGGTGGCGATGCCGGCGGTCGCCTTGACCAGACCACCGGGAAGCGGGCCGGCCTCGGTCACTCCCAGATGCAACGGGAAGTCAACCGTGTCAGCGAGTAGCCGGTATGACTCGATCATGAGGGCCGGGTTCGACGCCTTCACCGAAATCTTCACATCGGTGAAGTTCTCCTCGTAGAAGTACGACAGTTCGCGTTGCGCTGAAGCCACGAGGCCCTCCGGGGTCTGCCCGTATTTGGCCTCGATATCGGGATCGAGCGAACCGCCGTTGACGCCAATCCGAATGGGCACACCTCGATCACGGGACTCGCGGACCACCGTTCGGATGTGCTCGGCCTTGCGGATGTTGCCGGGATTGAGTCGAAGACACTGCACTCCCGCCTCAAGCGCGGCCAATGCCAGCTTGTACTGGAAGTGGATGTCGGCCACGATCGGCACCGGGCTGCGGGGCACGATCCGCGCGAGGGCCTCGGCGGCTTCAACCTCGTTGCAGGTGCAACGGACGATGTCGGCACCGTTCGCGGCCAACGCGTAGATCTGCGCCAGCGTCGCTTCAACATCGGCCGTTTTGGTCGTGGTCATCGACTGCACCGTGATCGGCGAATCACCGCCGACGGGCACCTTGCCAACCATGATCTGCCGGGTAACGCGTCGGGGAAACGATCGCAACATCTCTCCATACTGCCCGGTCTGCGGCGGTACTCGCGTCCACCGAACAGAAGTACTCGCGTCCACCGAACAGAAGGACTCGGTCACGGGGACCGGACCCACACCGGCTGACCGGATCAGAAGATGTTCAGGGGATTGCGGACGTCGAGATACAGGGAGGAGAAGCTGAGCAGCAACATCACGGCCATCACGACGTAGGTAACCGGCAACCAGTGCTTCACGTTGACCCGGTAGCGGATGCCGCGACGGGGGCGCGAGCGCAGTCGTTCGTAAGTCGCGATGAGCACGTGTCCGCCGTCGAGGGGAAGGATCGGCAACATGTTGAACATACCGACAAACACGTTGATCGAGGCAAAGATCTCCAAAAACAACCGGACATCCGACCGGGCGGCCGATTCGAGGAGATGCGTCGCCCCGATCGGCGACAGCATCCGGTTTTTGGCCGCTTCGTCCTTGCCTGCTTGGGTGGTCGGCGGAGCGACGATGTTCTTGCTGTAGGCCTTCAGATTGGATGGAGCGAAGAAATGTCCGAGCGAGACAAACGTCTGCGGCACGAGGCGTACGACTTCCTTCGCGCTGGCCGCGGCGGCGGCCGGAACTGAACGGGTGATCGGCCGAAGGCGCACACCGATCAGGATCTGGTCCCCCTCCACTTTCGGGGTCACCGTTCGCGAGATGAGCGTTCCGCTGCGATCCATCTGCATCGCGATCGGGTTCTCACCGTTGGTTTCCACGACGGCCCGGAGATCTTCCCAAGTCTTGATCGTCTCGCCGTTCATCGACACCACCCGGTCTCCGGAAAGCAATCCACCGGCCGCGGCCTGCGAACCTTCAAGAACGTTCACCAAAGCAGGCCCGGTGGTTTCTTGGCGACCCGGCCCTGTCAACAACGCTACGAACAGGCAAAAGGCCAGGAGGAGATGCATGAGCGTGCCGGCCGAAGCCATGAGGACGCGCTTGGGGTACGACGCTTGGCGGTACGTGCGGGCCTCGTCCTCAGGCGCCACGCTCTCAAGGTTGGTCATCCCCAAAATCTTCACGTAGCCGCCCAGTGGAATGGCCTTGATCCCGTATTCGGTCTCACCTCGACGGAACGACCACAATCGCGGCCCAAAGCCGACGAAGAATTCGGTGGCCTTGGTGCCTGTCGCCCGGGCCGTCAGGAAGTGCCCGAGTTCGTGCAGAAAGATCATCCCGGCAAGTGCCCCGACGACGGCGAGCGTAAGGAGTTGACCGCTCGAAACAGCGAGGAAGAGAACCGTGGCGACCAGCGCAAGACCGACTACCGGGTGAACCGCCGACGGTGAAGGGGTCGGATCGGCCAACGGTCCGCCGAAAGCGGTGAGATCAATCAGGTCGGCCTTTTCGAGCGTCGCGATCCGGGCGGCTCGGCGCTGATCAGGGTCGGAGCCGGGCGCAACGATCTGGGGGTTCGGATCCGGGAGGGGGGAATTGCTCATGTTCATGTCTCTTCGTGTCTGGTTTCGTGTCTGAGGGATTTCGTGTCTGAGGGACTTCGTGTTCTGAGGGACTTCGTGTCGCTCAGTTAGAAATGGTCTGTATGTGGTGCTCCGCATAATCACGCGCTGCGCGGTCAGCTTCGACCACATCGCCCACTGAGAGTGGTTTAGCAGAATCCGCGACCAGAAGTGAAGCGCGTATCACCCGTTCGATGTCGCCCCACCGGATTCGACCCGCCAAAAACGCTGCCACGGCGACCTCATTGGCTGCATTGACCCATGCCGGAGCGAGGCCGCCGAGACGCGCCGCTTCGTAGGCCATGTCAAGGCAGGGGAACGCCACGCGATCGGGCGCTTCGAAATCGAGTCGGCTCAGCGCGGACCAGTCGATGTGGCCAAACCCAGTACCCGTGCGGTCGGGATAGGCAAGCGCATAGGCGATCGGCAGCCTCATGTCGGGCATGGACAGCTGCGCCATCGTCGTTCCGTCGGTGAATTCCACCATCGAATGCACCACCGATTGCGGGTGGACGACGACATCGATCCGGTCAACATCGACATCGAATAGTTCTTTCGCCTCAATTACTTCCAAACCTTTGTTGAACAGGGTCGAAGAGTCGATCGTGATCTTCGGTCCCATCCTCCACGTCGGGTGAGCCAGTGCCTCATCCACCCCCACTGAAGCGAGTGCCTTTCGGGCTGCCATACCTCCGCCGGCCTCTCGGGCCCGAACGCGAAACGGGCCTCCACTGGCCGTGAGAACGATCCGACGGAGACGATCGGCCGAGCTGTCGACCGGGGCTCGATATGAGGCCAGGCACTGGTGCACCGCACAGTGTTCCGAATCGACCGGCACAATGTGCGCGCCAGGGGTGTCGCGTACCTGACGCACCACCGGACCCGCCGTAATGAGTGACTCTTTGTTCGCTAGGGCGAGACGCTTGCCGGCCGCCAACGCCCCGAGGGTGACCGGCAGTCCGGCAAAGCCAACAACCCCGTTCACGCAGACGTCGGCTTCACCGGAAATGTCTGCCATGGCTCTCGGGCCGGCGGTGAGCTCGACGCCCGCAGGAAGCCGCTCAGCCACGTATCTGGCCACGCGGTCATCGCCCACGGCAACGAGCCGGGGGCGGAACTCCTCAGCCTGGGCCAACAGTTCGTCGGCGCTGCCGAACACGCCAAGGCACTCGACCACGAAACGCTCGGGTTCGGCCCGGATCACCTCAAGCGTTTGCGTGCCGATAGAACCGCTCGACCCGGCGATCGAAACTGAGATCCGACCATCGGGCCGCGTCGGGCCAAAGGCCAACGCCGCCGCCACGCCTGAGGCCCGATGCTCGGTCGACCCGCTCCGAGATGCCGTCGTGGGCGTCGTAGTCGCGGTCGTCGTTACTCGAGGCGTGGGCGTGGCGTTCGTAGTGGCCATCCGTACAGACTGACACGGACGGTATGACTACACGATGAGACATTCACCCCTGAAGGCGCGTTCGTCGCTCTTCCGGGGGAGCGAGACCGGCCAGCCCGCCGACCCTCAGCCCAACGAACGCTCAGGCCCAGCCCTTCCAGCGCGCGATGCAGTACACCGCCGGGACGGTGAACAACAATGCATCGACCCGGTCGAGGACACCCCCATGACCAGGTAGCAGCGTCCCCATGTCTTTGATACCGAGATCGCGCTTGATCATCGATTCGGTCAGATCACCAAGGGGGGCCATAACCGCTATCGCGAGACCAAGCACCATCGTGGCACCGGTCGATTTGTCCCACGGAGCGAGGCCGACGAGTTTCCCGAGAATGATCGACGCGATGAAGGCCGCAACCATGCCACCGATCAGGCCTTCGACCGTCTTGTTCGGGCTGATGTCAGGGGCGAGTGGCCGGCGGCCGAGATTGGCCCCGACAAAGAACCCGACCATGTCGTAGACAATCGTGCCGACGACGGCTCCGACGAGAATCCCCACACCGTCCTTGGCGGCAAGGAACATCCCGGCCGTCCCAGCCAGCAGGCCCACATAGAGCACGCCCAGGAGTGTTACGGCAATGTTGACGGCGGGGCGGTCACGTACCACGCCGAAGAGGTACCACAGCAGTGTCGCCAGAGTGGCAAGCAGCAACGTGATAACCACGCCGACGCTGCCCTCGGAATACGCCGCGATCGGAAACAGCAGAGTCGCAATAGCTCCGGGCAACACCGCTGGTTGGAATCCGCGCTGACGCAATGACGTGTAGAACTCGAAGACACACAGCACCGCGACGAGGGAAACGAGCGCCACGCCACCTTTTTCCTTCAGTAGCGCGAGCGTGGCGATAAAGATGCCGACGAGCAGCACACCCGTGCCGACCCTCATCGCGAGAGTGGCGGAATTGCGGGCTGGAGCAGATCGCTGTCCCGGTTGGGGCGGGCCGTCAGGCCTACCGCTCGAGCGCTGAGGCGGTCGACGAGCACCGGCGCGACCGCTCGTGCGGGCGCCGTCCTGTGGCAACCGGGGCCTCTGCGTTCTCGCGTCGCCGTCCCTCCCGTCGGTGTCGGAATTGGCATCGGAGTTGGCATCGGAATTGGCGAAACGGTACAGGTCGCTCTCTTCGGCGCGGTCGGGGTCGAGCGTGCCGACCCGAGTAGCGTCTGAGCCGAGCGCAGCCACTGCGTCTTCATCGCTCTCGTCGAAGTCAGCACCTCCGGTACGCCAACGGGGACCTCGCTCGGAAAAACTCGACCAGCCGTCGCGGCCGTCGTCGTGGGCTTCGTCGTCTTCGAAACGAAGTACGGGTGGGGCTGCGGCCGAGGGAGCGGAATACTGCCCCTCATCGTCATGACCACCGGTCGGAGGGGCGTGACCGGAATCATCACCCCACGCGGGTTCGTCTCCGTTGTCGCGGTTGGCCTCCGAGGGCCGGGGAAACGGATCGCCATCAAGGTCGAGATCGCCGTCGGCGGCCAGCCATTCGGAGTCCCAGCCCTCTTCCTCATCGTCCCACGACGGGGTCGGAACAGAGCGGCCGGAGGGTGCCGAAGAAGGTCGGTCGGATCGTTCAGGCGGGCGACTCGTCGCCGCTTCACTCGCTCCCAGAATCCGAACTTCTTCGGGCTCGGTTTCGTCCATTGATGCCTCTGCTCTTCCTTCGAATCCACCAGCTCAGAGAACCTTCCGAGCCTGAAGTTTTACTGGACGACTTCCTAGTCGGAAATGTCGCGCACCGCGCGGATTCGACCACCCAGTGCGCCCAGGTCGCCTGGAATCGCCGACATGGAACACAGTCGGCTCTGCGCAGGTCAACGACGTTGTTCGTCAGACCTCGAGAAGTTCAGCCTCTTTGTGGACTAGAAGTTTCTCAATCTCGGCCACGTACTCCTCCGTGATCTTATCGAGATCCTTTTCGGCCCGTTTCAGTTCGTCGGACGAAATCTCGGAGTCTTTCTCGAGCCTCTCCAACTGGGTGCGAATCGAGCGGCGGACGTTGCGCACGGCCACTTTGCCATCTTCAGCTTTACCTTTTGCGATCTTCACGAAATCCTTCCGGCGCTCCTGGGTGAGGGTCGGGAAGTTGAGGCGGATCACCGTGCCGTCGTTCGACGGTGTGATGCCGAGATCAGAGTTCTGAATCGCCTTTTCAATGGCTTTCATCGAGCCTTTGTCGAACGGCTGGACGATGAGCGTTCGCGCTTCCGGCACGCTGAACGAGGCCAACTGCTGCAACGGGGTCTCGGTCCCGTAGTACTCAACCCGGATCCTTTCAATCAACGCTGGATTCGCACGGCCCGTTCTAATGGCCAGAAACTCATCCTGTACGTGGGCCGCCGCCTTGGCCATCTTCTCCATGGCGTCGGTCAACAGATCTTCAATCATGAGACAAGCGTACCGATCGGCGGGTTACCTATGAGTACTTTGCGGATATTGCCGTGCTCCATGAGGTTGAACACCACGATCGGCAGGTTGTTGTCCATGCAGAATGCGATCGCGGTCGCATCCATGACCTTCAGACCCCTTTCCAACACCTCTGCATACGAGACGGTGTCGTACTTTGTCGCCGTCGGATCGAGCTTTGGATCCGCCGAATAGATACCGTCGACCTCACCGTGGGTCGCCTTCAGCACGGCCTTGGCGTCGATCTCCGCAGCGCGCATCGCCGCCGGAGTGTCAGTCGTCAGGAACGGCTGACCGATACCGGCCGCGAAAATCACGACCCGGCCCTTTTCGAGGTGACGAAGGGCGCGTCGACGAATGTAGGGCTCGGCGACCTCCGACATGTGTATCGCGCTCTGCACCCGAGATGGCTGCCCGGCTTTTTCGAGGGCATCCTGAAGGGCCAGGGCATTCATCACGGTTGCGAGCATGCCCATGTAGTCAGACGTCGCACGGTCGATCCCGGAATTGGCTCCGCCGGCACCTCGCCAGATGTTACCGCCACCCACCACGATCGCAATCTCCACCCCGAGCTCAGACCGGACTTCGGCGATTTCCGAAGCGATACGAGCGACAACCGTGCCATCGATCGATTCTCCGCGCTCACCGGCAAAGGCCTCACCGGAAAGCTTCAACAGGACACGATTCCACTTGGGTGTTGCCATGTTTCAAAACCTCAGGTCGTAGCGAGCTGTGGACCGCGAAACGCGGTCGTTGGAGCGTACCCGGCCCGACCGCTTCCGGCGCGGTGTTCCGGTCAGCCGATTTCGACCTGGGCAAACCGGGTGACTTTTGCGGAACCGAGCATCGCGCCTATGGATAGCTTGTTGTCTTTCGCCCAATCCTGTTCGACCAGACAACGATCCTTGAAGTACCCGTTCATACGGCCTTCGACAATTTTGGGCAACGCAGCTTCGGGTTTCCCCTCATTGCGGGTGATCTGGGTCAGGGTTTCTTTTTCCGAGGCCACGAGATCGGCTGGCACTTCGTCACGGGTCAGGTACTTCGGACGGGCGAACGCAATATGCAGCGCAATGTCGTGAGCCATCTCTTCCGTGCCACCGATCACTTCAACCATCGTTGCGTTGACGCCCCGTTCGCTTTGGATGTGGAGATACGTATCGATGATGGAATCAGCGGGCGCCTCAAACCGGATGATTCGGCCGAGTTCGATCTTCTCCTTCAGCGAGACGATCAGCGTTTCCAGTGGGGCCTGGTGCTCCGAGACAGCAGCCTCACCCTTCGCCGCGACCGTGTCGGCGATCGCCTGGACGAGCCCTTTGAAGTCGGGCGACTTGGCGACAAAGTCAGTCTCGCACTTCACCTGGGCAATGGCGAACGCCCGGCCGGAACGGCCGATCGCGATCGCCCCCTGGGCGTTGTCGCGGTCCGAGCGTTCGGCCATCTTGGCCAGGCCCTTCTCGCGGAGGTACTTGATCGCTTCATCGAAGTTGCTGTCGCACGCTTCGAGTGCCTTCTTGGCGTCCATCATGCCGACGCCCGCAACTTCACGAAGGTGCTGGATTTCTTTAGCGGAAAGTGCCACGGTTTTCTCTTCCAGGTGAGGTCGTTGTGCGACCGGTCGTGCGGGACAAGGTAATTCGGGGTGCGTTCGACGCACCGGCAACTACGTGCCGGAGACGTGTAACTGTGGTCGAAGGTGGGTGACGGAGGACGAAGCCCCCGTCACCGACTCAGCGAAACGCGTTTCAGGCCTCCGCGGCCGCAACTTCGGGAGCTGACGTCTCGGAAGGCGTCTCGGAAGGCGTCTCGGAGACCGGGGCGAGAGGCGTCTCGGAGACCGGGGCGGCCGCCGCTTCGGCCTTCGCCGCAAGGAGGCGGGCTTCACGCTCGGCCTGAGCTGAAGCAGCCTGGTTGCGCGCTGTGGCCTGCTGCTCAGCACGCTTCGCTTCAGCTTCGGCGTCGAATAGTGCGTCTGCGGTGTTGGGCACGGTTGAGCGGCCACCATTGCGACGGGCGTTTATGTAGCGGCCCTCTTCGACGGCGTCGGCGATAACCCGGCACAGCAGGTTGCCGGAGCGAATCGCATCGTCGTTGCCAGGGATCACGAAGTCGATGACGTCAGGGTCGCAGTTGGTGTCGACGACGGCAACCACCGGGAGCTTCAGTTTGTTGGCCTCGGTAACAGCGATGTGCTCTTTCTTCGTGTCGAGCACGAAGATGGCGTCGGGCAGACGGTTCATGCCACGGATACCGCCGAGGTTGCGCTGCAACTTCTCCAATTCACGGCTCAGGATGAGCGCCTCCTTCTTCGGCATGTGCTCGAAATCACCGGCTACCTTCATCCGCTCGTATTCCTGCATCTTCTTGACGCGGCCGCTGATCGTGGAGAAGTTGGTGAGCATGCCACCGAGCCAACGCTCGTTGACGTAAGGCATGCCGCAGCGATCGGCATAGTTCGCAATCGGGTCCTGCGACTGCTTCTTCGTACCGACAAAGAGAATCGTGCCGCCTCCGGCCACCAGGTCGCGGACATACGTGTACGCCGACTCGACCCGGTTCAGGGTCTGGTTGAGGTCGATGATGTAGATTCCGTTGCGCTCGCCATAGATGAAGCGCTTCATCTTCGGGTTCCAACGACGGGTCTGATGACCGAAGTGGACGCCCGCGTCGAGCAGTTGACGCATGGTGATAACTGGGGCCGGATTGGCCATTGTTGACTCCTGTGTTCCGGTTGATGGTGCGTTTGCTCCCGCCAACTCTGAGCGCATGCGAGCCGAAACCCGACAGGCGACCGGAAGATGATGACAGGACTGGCTTCAAGCGATTCTTGAAGCGCATTGATTCTAGACGAACCGACCCCCTGTCGTTTCACGGCTCGGCACTACGCCCGAACGCGACCCCACACTTGCGCGTAGTCGCAGGTTCGAGGGCCAAACGTTGGGTTAAGACACGAGCCAGACCCGTCGGGTGAAGAGTGTTCTTGGGTCAAGATAGGTGTCGCCTTTTCGCACCCCGAAGTGGATCGGCCCTTTCGCAACGGCCACCTTGGCCCCACGAGGCAGGACCGCGCCGACCCGGACCAGGACCGACCCGACAAAACCGATTGTCGTGCGGAGGCCATCCGCGTGGATCATCACCACGAACAGTGAGCCTCCGACCTGGCCGGCAAACGTAACGGTACCGTCGGCCGCGGCGAACACCGTCTCCCCCGGTACGGCAAGTAGATCGATTCCACGATTCCCTGCTCCGTAGGGGTTTTCGGGAGGACGCCAATCGTCGACGATCCGGCCCGACACCGGGAGTTGGTACACCACGCGACCAGAATCAGCGACGGCGCCCGAAACTGAAGCGAACGACATGAGTGCGGCAATCGATGCTGCGAGCACCGACATTCGACCTACCCGACGAGTCGACGGTGGTCGGTGCACGCGGGCACGCTGGGAGGGCCGGCCCGGGCGCGTCGGCAGCGGGAAGACGGCGCTCAGAGAACGGAAGGTGCTTGGCGGATGGGACATGACCGACCTCGCGGTTTCACTGAAGTGATCAGCGGGGGGAAGGTGGGCTGGTCCGAGAACACTGACATTGTGCGACAGTGGTGCGAACGGGGACGTGTGAGCGGTTACGCCGAGACGAGCGACGCCCTACGCAGGCGAGGCCGAGGCGAGCTTGCTTCGGAGCTGGAGCACGGCCCGGGTGTGAATTTGACAGACACGGCTTTCCGTGACGCCGAGCACTTCGCCGATGTCGGCGAGCGTGAGTCCTTCGTAGTAGTACAGGGTCAGCACGACTTTTTCCCGCTCCGGCATTCGGTTGATCGCAGTAGCGAGGGCTTGACGCATCTCTTCGACCTCGTAAAGGCCCGAAGGTCCTTCTCCTTTGTCAGCGATCGTGTCGGCCAGGGTGGTCGCTTCGCTGCGGTCACCACCCCGGACAAACACATCGTCGAGGGCAACAATGCCCACGAACGACACCTGGGTGAAGATGGTTTGAAGCTCGGCCTCGGTCATTTCGAGCGCTTTGGCCATTTCGGCGTCGGTCGGCGCGCGGCCCAGATCGGCTTCGAGGGAACCGAATGCGGTCTCGATGGCCCGGGCCTTCGACCGGACCGATCTCGGAACCCAGTCGATAGACCGGAGTTCGTCGATGATGGCCCCCCGAATTCGCCGGATCGCATAGGTCTCGAACTTGATGCCCCGGTCGGGCTCGAACTTGTCGATGGCGTCGATGAGGCCGAAGATCCCGTAGCTGACCAGGTCGGCCTGTTCTACGTTTTGCGGAAGACCGACCGAAACTCGGCTCGCAACGTACTTCACGAGCGCAGAATAATGAAGGATCAAACGATCTCGAACGTCACCGGATTTTTTTGTCTTGTACGAACGCCAGAGCTCCGCCATTGCCCGTTGTTCATCGGTTTCTTCAGTCACCGTTCATCCTTGGCATTCGCTGAGATCTCAAAGGCTAGTGGCTGTGCCAGGCCTTGCCCGCGATAGGGGCCGCCCCGAGCGAAATGCCCAGGTCGGCAAAGGAGGAGCGGTGATTGACCGCGATGGCGGTAACGACCGGTGATGCGTTCAGGCGCGGGGGTGGGCACTGTCAAATACCTTTCGGAGGCGCTCTTTGCTGACGTGCGTATAGCGCTGCGTCGTAGCCAGATCGGCATGCCCGAGCAGTTCTTGCACAACTCGAAGATCGGCGCCACCGTCGAGAAGATGCGTGGCAAACGTGTGACGTAGCGCATGGGGATGGGTCGGAACCGACGAACGGCGGTCGACGACCCGCCGGACGTCGCGCGGCGTCATCGGCTTTCCCGCATTGTTCAAGAAAAGCAGCACCGTCGGTTGCTTCGACCGAGTAGCCGGGGACCGCGCCGAGACCGTCGACAAATCCTCGGCCTTCGCGGAAACAGCACCGGAGGCGGGCATGTGCCGCACAAAACGCTCTCGCCCATTGGCTATCCATCCGCCGAGGCAGGCCATCGATGGTTCGCTGAGTGGAACAACGCGTTCTTTGTTGCCCTTTCCCAACACCTTTACGACGCCGAGCGAAGATTCGACCGAGCGGACGGTAAGGCCACAGAGTTCGCTGACGCGTAAACCGCTCCCGTAGAGCAATTCCAACAACGTCTGGTCGCGCTCGTCGCGCGCGACACGGAATTCCGGGCTCTCCCAGGAACGCAACGGTTGCTGAGGAACCCGGTTCGAGGAGCTGGAGCCAGGGTCGAGCAGACCGTCGATCTCGGTGCGGGTGAGCACCTTCGGGAGCCGTCCGGTACCTGAAGGACTGTGCAGCCGGGTCGTTGGGTCGACCGAAACCATGTCTTGGCGGATCAGAAACCCGAAGTATTTTCGCAGCGAAGCGATGTGCCGCGAGGTTGAGCGTCTGGCAAACCCTTCGGTAACCATGAAGGCCAGGTAGCGACGAAGCACGAGGCGATTCACCGCTGGCGGGCCCTGAATGTTCGAGCGTACGGCCCAGGATACGAAATGGTTGACATCTCGCCGGTACGCCAGGCGTGTGTTGGCCGACGAGCCACTCAACGAGCGTTCGAAATCGTCTACATGCCACTCCACACGAACAACGTAGCGTTCTGGCAGCTGAACGGAGGTTCATCGGTTTACCCCGACGCGGCGCCATCGGCCGGTTGCGCGTGACACCCAGCCCTGCGCTTCGAGCCGCGCGAGGGACAGCGCCAGTTCTGCCAAACCAAGAGGTTGACCCTCGGATTCATCGGAGACCCGGGCAGCTAACGCGCCGACGGAAAGGTCGTCCCATCCAAGAGCGGAAAGAACGGCCTCATCGGTGGACGACGGCTGCAATCGATCGTCGGCAAAGCCCGGGTCGGACACGACTTCCACGTCGAGCAGCGTGAGGATGTCTGCGACCCCGAGACAGGGAAAGGCGCGAGCGCCCAGGAGGTTTGGCCGGAGAAGTTCGTTCGTGCCGGCTGATACGGGGCTTAGCGGATTGCCCGGTACGGCGAGCACGGATCGACCCCGCTCCTCGGCCCGGTCGACCGTGATGAGCGATCCTCCGGTCGCACCGGATTCAACAACAACCAGGACCTGGGCAAGTTGCGCGATGATCCGGTTGCGGGCCGGGAACGTGCTCGGAGAGGGACCGCGACCGTAGGGCAGCTCCGATATCAACAACCCACGCTCCGCAACATGGTGCCAGAGGCGACGGTTCGCAGGGGGGTACACCACCCCCAGACCACTCCCCACGACACCAATCGGTTGTCCGATCGGCGACGCCAAGGCTCCGGCGTGAGCGGCTGCGTCGATGCCCAGCGCGAGTCCGGAGACTACGTTCACGCCCCGGTCACTCAACTCGCGACCAAGCATTCGAGCCATTTCCCGGCCCGCCGTTGACGCATTGCGGGTTCCAACGATCCCAACTCGAGGACGGGCAAGCGCTGCGAGGCTCCCCTGCCAGAAAAGTATCGGAGGACGATCGTCGTCATCAGCAAACAACTCGCCGAAAATCGTGTCGCCCGGTTTCGTAGCCTTGCCCGGCCACCACACCGACTCACGCCGCGAGCGAAGATCCCGGGCGACTTGGCCGGGCACCAGTGACGCACACTCCGCCGCCCACTGCTCGACCAGAGTCACCGACAGCCGGCATCCCGCTTCGGTCAGAACGCGAGCGACCACGTTCGGCCCGTCGACCATCGCCGACAGCGCACCTTCGGGAGTCGCGGAACTCAGCAACGCCCGCAGACGCGCCGTCGTTGCCACCGACGACGAACACAGCACCGTTGCCGCAACTTCGTCGGAACCCCCGAACGCCGCCTCGGCCAGGTCTCCGAGGTGTTGATCCGGACGCGAGGTACGTGTTGACCCGGGCGCGATGGGAGCGTTGACCTGCTCCTCCATCAGGTTCGACTCGGTTCGCTCGCCCCGCTTCACGCTGCCAGCCCTTCAAACGACGGCCGACGGCGAAGTTCGAGGGCAAGCGCGACGTCGTCATCGGTCAACATGGAGGTGGTGGTGCACCCCGACTCCGATGTCGTCAGCGAGGTCGACCACGACGACACGACCCGCAGATCACCAACCGTGCGTGCCACCCGACGTATCCTGGCAACGCCCCGGGCTGTGATCTCACCCCGCCGGAGCAGGGAATCGAGCAGCCGCCTGGAAGCAAACGACAAACTGGCAAACGTGTCGAGTTGATTCGACATCAACGACGCGTTGTTCACCCCCTGCCGTGCGAGTGCAAGGGCGCGGGCCGCTGCCACCCGATCAGCCACCGTCGCCGATGACTCCATCTCGGTCGCGGTAAGGAGTTCGACGGGATCGGGCCGTTCGACCTCGAGGCAGAGATCGAAGCGGTCGAGAAACGGACCAGACAATCTGCGCGCATATCGCTGCAACGCCGCAGAGCCACACCGGCAGGTCGGCCGACGCTCGCCACGTTCCGAAATGATCGGAGCGCCTGCGCTCGCCCACCCGCAGGGGCACGGGTTCGTAGCCGCCACGAGCAGAAAGCGAGCCGGAAACACGACGCTCGCCCGAGCCCGGTCGACGGCGATCGTGCCCCGCTCCAGAGGTTGGCGGAGCGCATCGAGGACATTCGCCGGGAACTCCCCGAGCTCGTCGAGAAACAACACGCCGCGATGCGCGCAAGACAGCTCGCCGGGTCGAAGCCACGCCGACCCGCCCCCGAGTAGACCTACGGCCGACGCGAGGTGATGCGGGGAACGAAACGGCACAACGGTGGGAAGGGCGGTGAGATTCACATCGAGCCCGGCCGCCGAGTGAACGCGAAGTACTTCCAACGACTCGTCGTGCGTAAGACGGGGCATGATTCCGGGAAGCCGCTCCGCCAACATCGTCTTCCCGGAACCGGGCGGACCGCACAACAACACGTGGTGCGATCCCGCAGCGGCGATCTCCATGGCAAACCGGGCGACCGGCTGACCGCGGACATCGGCCATGTCCGCGATGTACGGCAGGAGCGGCGGAGGGCCTCCACGCTCGGTATCCGGCCACGGCGCCGTTCCACACAGTGCCTCGAACACGCGGAGCAGGGTCGAAGCGGCCCGGACGTGATGGGATTCCAACAAACGTGCGAGGTCGACACACTCGAGCGGTACGACCACCTCGGGAGACTTGACAGCATCGACCGTCGGTACGACTCCGGGGAACCGGCGTACCGAACCATCCAGGCCGAGCTCACCGAGAAACGCCCGGCCCGACACGCGGTCTTCGGGTATCTGCCCCGTCGCCACCAACACGCCGACGGCGATTGCGAGGTCAAGCGACGCGCCGACCTTCCTGACGTCGGCCGGAGCCAGATTCACCGTGACCCGGGTCGAGGGCCAAACCAGTCCGGACGAGAGGATCGCCGCTCGGACCCGGTCACGGGCCTCCCGACATGCCGTATCGGGCTGACCCACAATCGTGAACCCGGGAAGCCCGTTGGAGACGTGCACCTCGACGACGACAGGTTGTCCGTGTACGCCAAGCACGGTTGCAGCAGGAATGGTGGCAATCACGATGACCCCCAGAGAACGACATGAGCCCAAATGAAGGGCGCTCGGACAAGCGGGGTCGCCGTATCGCCGGCGCCGAACGGAGGACATGCTCAAGTTCAACTGTTGAAATCAGAGACGAGCCCCTCCCAGGGGCTGCGCTTCCGGACGACGTGCACCGTACAACCCGGGGTGTGACAGAGATTGTCGACGAACCCAGGATTGTTGGTTTCAGGAGATACTTAGTGCGTGGGATTCAATCCGTACCGGAAGATCAAGCGACGCAAGTCGGACTACGCGTTGGTGGCGGTAACGCTCGGGATCGTAGCGATGCTGGTTGTGTGGGCCTTGCTCGGCTGAACCCCGCACGGCTCCAAACGCGCTCACGACGATCTCAAAACGCGCTCACGACGATGGAAACGTCGGTGCCCGTGATAGCGGCCACGTCGAAACGAACCTCGCTCGGGTGAGTCTCGGGGTGAGCCTCCAGCCACCGCGTTGCCAACAAACGCACGCGCATTTGCTTTCTCGGCGTGACCGCTTCGGCCGCCGCGCCGTACGCGGCGCTGGACCGGGTCTTCACCTCACAGAACACCAGTAGCGGACCTTTCGCGACCACAAGGTCGAGTTCTCCACGGTTCGTCCTCCAATTGCGATCCACGATGACAAAGCCACTTCGTTCGTACCACCCGGCAACCAACTCCTCGCCGAACGCGCCAAGCCAGCTCCGTTGATTCAATGGGGTGGGCGAGTCAGCGACTGGCGAGCCCTTGACCGATTTAGTGGTCGATCGGCGCTTCTTTGAGGGGCCCGACGGCACGGTTTCATCGGAATGACCGTCGGTGGGAGTGCGCACTTCGCCACACTGACGCGTCGGTGACCACTACAGGGGTGCTAACCACGCGCTTGCCCGACTTCGTCAAAGCCACGAGCGGCGCAGTATCGCACCGATTATCAGCGTCGCTCGCCCTACCCAACCCAAGCGGTACCAGGCAGCATCCCACCGATTATCAGCGTCGCTCGCCATACCCAACCCAAGCGGTACCAGGCAGCATCGCACCGA
>JANMZO010000236.1:0-2590 GCA_031383405.1 Acidimicrobiia bacterium
ATCGTCGGTTTCGGCATGGTGAACAGCTTCCCGGCCGTGGCCCGCTGGTTGACCCGCTGCCGGTGGATCGCTCCGTCGATCGTACTGTTCCCGACGGTGCCGTCTCCGCTGGCCGCCATACCTTTCACGTCGCCACCCGCACAGAAACCGTTTCCGGCACCGGTGAGCACGACACACCGCACCTCGGGATCGAGTTCGGCCCTGGCCAGTTGGTCCGCCAATGCAGAGGTCATGGCACCTGACATGGCGTTGCGCGCCTGAGGCCGGTTCAGTGTGATGGTCAACACGCCGTCGTCGAGGACGGCGAGGAGATCGTCGGTGCCGGTGATGATTGACCGTTCAGTCATGGGAGTTACCGTCCTTTCCAGTTGGCTGGTCGCTTCTCGGCAAATGCCCGCGGCCCTTCGATAAAATCTTCACTCTTCACCAGTCGGCGGACCGACTCGTACGACGCGGCCATCGACTCGGAAAGTGACTCCATGTCGAGACTCCGGTACACGACATCTTTGCTGGCCCGGATCGACAGGGGGGAGCAGGCCAGGATCAGCTGGGCCCAATCGTTGGCCCGGACCATCAACTGCTCGTGTGGAACCACCTCGTTCACGAAACCCAACTCATAACCCTCCTGGGCCGGGACCCGGCGTCCGGTCAGGATCATGCCGAGGGCCCGTTTGGGTCCGATCTGTCGGGGAAGACGCTGGAGTCCGCCGGCGAGGGCGGCGAGACCGACCTTGGGTTCCGGCAGTGCGAAGACCGCGCTTTCAGACGCGATGATGAGATCGCACGCCAGCGCGATCTCGAAGCCGCCGCCCATCGCGATGCCGTTCACCGCAGCGATGACCGGTTTGTCGAGATCGAAGCGTGACGTCAGGCCTCCGAAGCCGCGTGGCATATCGGCCCGGGCTCCACCTTCGGCCTGGTACCTCAGGTCGTTGCCGGCGCTGAACGCCCGGCCCTCACCGGTAATGATGGCCACCCACAGGTCATCCTCGGCGGCGAAGTCGTCGAACACGTGACCCAGTTCCGCATTCGCCGGAGGATGAAGCGCATTCAGACGATCGGGGCGGTTGATCGTCACTGTCATGACGTGGTTCGCAGTTTCTACAACACAATACTCTCGTACCATTTTCGTCCTCCCGAACGCGTACATCGCTGTCGCGTAGAACTTACCGAGTTGACGACGCGTTCACCCAACCGGGAATGGGTCGGTTTGGAACACAGGCGAGTTGACGACGGAGCGGGTGCCGAGGCTGCGGGCGACCGAGGCGATCGCTGAGCGAGCCCGCCGGCCGCGTGCTGAACGGCGGTCTCCGGCGGCGCTTGTTACAAAATACGCATCCGCCCGAGCGCAACACGGTTTTGTTCAGCCTCGGCCGTGACGAAGCAGGCGTCCCGGCGTGGCGCCCGTGCTCTCACCGTCGGCGTAGGTCTCTTCGCCGTTGACGAAGATGTGGTGGTACCCCTTGGCGTGCTGGACCCGGCGCCACTCGCCACCGGGCAGGTCGTAGACCTGTTCACCGATCCAGGGCGGGTCGATCGCCAGCTCGTCGAGGTCATACACCACGACGTCGGCAGCAGCACCCTCGCGCAGCACGCCCCGGTCCTTGAAACCAGCGGCGTGGGCGGACAGGGCCGACATCCGGTAGTGCGCCTCCTCCAGGGTCACCCGACCGGTGTCGCGAACCATCCAGGTCAGTAGATCGGTCGGCCAGGCACCACCGTTGAAGAACTTGGTGTGCGCGCCGCCGTCGGATACGCCGGGCACCGTATAGGGCGACTCGGTGAGCACGCCTGCCATGTGGTCGACGTTGAATTCGGGTCCCTCGCCGAGGAACTCGGTCTTGAGGTCGGTCATGAGCGACAGGTCCACCATGACGTCGACGTAGTGCTTGTTCTCTTCCTGGGCGATGCGCTCGAGGCTCTTGCCCACGTAGCGCTGCATATCCTGGCGTCGTGCGACGCCCTGCACGACGAGCTTGCGAGGCGGACCACCGACCGCCAGCTGCGTCTGCGCGAACACCGTCGAGGCCGCGTCGGTGTCAGCCCTCAAGCGAGCCCGGATGGCCGGGTCCTTCAGCTTGGCGATCTTCTCCTCGATGGTACCGGTGGTGGCCTCGCGCCACGCCGGGCTGGAGTCGTACAGGTTCCAGTTATCGAGCGCGAACACGAAGCCGGCTCGCATCGTGACACCCTGACCGAAGATGCGCAGACCCTCGGACTGGGCCTTAGCCAGCCACTCAAGGCGCTCCTCATGGACGCGCGGGTCGCGCTGGCTCACCGGCACGACGTTATCGATGATCGGGCGCTGCGCGACCTCGGCCAGGCGCAGCTTGAACGCCAGGTCGTCGGGGTCGCTCGGATCGGAGCTCGTCGTCTGCGTGATCTGGATGGAGCCCTCGTCGCGCTCGCGCAGCACTTCCGCGAGGCAGAGAATGTCATCGTCGGACATAGTGTCGGTCACCATCGGCGAGCCATCGAAGTCGGCCTGCATCGAGTTCGGGCCGAATCGCTGAATCGAGAAGCCGCAGAGGCCGGCGTCCATGCCCTGGTGCAGCAGGCGCTGCATCTCCTTCTGCTCCGCACCGGTGGC
>JANMZO010000240.1:0-10346 GCA_031383405.1 Acidimicrobiia bacterium
CGCGACCTCGACGAAGCGTTGGGAGCGGGTGGCCGCATAAGGACGGCTTCACGGACCATCACCTTCGTCGACGACCGGTGGCCCGGTGAGGGTCCTCTCGGTGGCCTGATCACCGGCCTTCGGGTGCTGCAAACGCGCGCCGGCGGAGGGGAGGACCCGGCTGCGACCACACATCAGACGAATGGGATTTCATTCGTGTTGTCTTGCGATATGCCCAACCTCTCTTTCGATGAATTGGTGCCTCTCTTGGAGGAACTCGAAGAATCGCCGCTCATCGATGCCGTGATCAGTACGCGCCTCGGACGCAGCCAACCGCTCCACAGTGCGGTGCGGCTCGATTCGTGCGGTGTTCTTGAACGGGCTTTTCTGTCTGGAGAACGACGGCTCGAGGCGGCGTTCGCCGGTTTGACCGTCGTCTACCGGCCGGACCGGGTGGGCTCATCTGACGACATCGACTCGCCGCAGGATCTTGAGGAGCTCCTCAAGAGGCGGTCCGAGGGCCCACCGGGCAATTGATCCACCAGCGGATGGTCAACTGAGCCTCTGGTGCACCGGCCGCGAACGGAGCCCGCGGATTCCGGCGCAGGTCCGCGCTGCGCCGGTGCCACCGTTCGGCGGGTGTACTTTGGGAACATGAGCAATCCGGTGCCGGGCATCGGGGTAAAGGAAGTCTTCGAACTCGTGCGTGGCGGAGCCCCGCTCGTCGATGTCCGGGAGCCCCACGAATATGAGGAAGTCCGGGCCATCTCGGCGCGTCTCGTTCCCCTTCAACGAGTTCCAGATGAGTTGGCGACATTTCCGACCGCCGGGCCGGTGTATGTGATCTGTCGCTCCGGCGGTCGCAGCCACCAGGCCTGCGAGTGGTTGCGCATGCAGGGTGTCGATGCGGTCAACGTGCTCGGTGGCACCCTAGCGTGGGTGGAGGAGCAACTTCCGACCCATTGCGGTGCGACCCCCTCGCCCGAGATTTCAGGCAGCGTATGAGGAACCTGAGGACAGGATCCGCGAACTCGTCGGTGAGCGAGAAGGCGGACATTCCTCACGAATGGATCGACACCCCGGCGGCTCTGGCCGATCTCGTCGGGTCGCTGCTAAAGGAACCGGCGTATGCCATCGATACCGAATTCCACCGAGAGCGAACGTACTACCCGCATCTCGCGCTCGTACAGATCGCCTGGCCCGGCGGACTCGTTCTGATCGATCCGCTTGCGGTGCACGTTTCGGCGCTTGTCCCGCTGTTCGAGTCCTCCGTGGTCGCGGTGTTCCATGCGGCGGACCAGGACCTCGAGGTGCTCCAGCATTTGACCGGTACGGCGCCTCGTCGCATCTTCGACACTCAGGTTGCGGCAGGCTTCGTTGGCTTTTCCACACCGTCGTTGTCGACGCTGTCGGAGCGCGTGCTCGGACTTCGCCTCTCGAAGGGCGATCGACTCACCGACTGGACTCAACGTCCACTTACCAGCGCGCAGAAGAACTATGCGGCGTCGGATGTTCTACATCTCCTTGAGTTGCGCGATCAGTTGAACGAGCAGTTGGAAGCCTCGGGTCGCACCCAATGGCTTGACGAAGAACTGGTGATTCTTCAGGCCCGGTCACGGGGCGATGGTCATGCCGAGCGGGCCTGGTGGCGCCTTAAAGACGGTCGCGTTCTCCGGGGGAAGGACCGCCTTGTAGCGCAACAACTCTGTGTCTGGCGCGAACGTCGGGCCCAGGCCGAAGACAAGCCGGTGCGGTTCGTCCTGCCCGACCTCGCCGTGCTCACGATTGCCCAGTCCCGACCTGACACGGTCGACGCACTTGGAACTATGCGCGGGCTCGACGGGCGCTACCTCAAAGGCGGCGCCAACCGGGAAATTCTTGAGGTGGTTCGCGACGCCGGCGATATGCCGTCGTCGGCCCTTCAGGTACCTGTGCCCGACGATTTCGACCGAAAGCTCCGGCCGGCCTTGACCCTGGTCTCGGCGTGGGTTGCGCAGTTGGCGCGGGATGCCAAAATCGACGCGACGCTCCTCGCAACCAGGTCTGATCTGGTGAGTCTGCTACGGGGCGACTCCGATGCACGTCTCGCTGTTGGTTGGCGGTCCGAGATCGTCGGTGGGGCCGTACGCAAACTCGTGTCCGGGGAGGCGGCGCTCGCCTTTGGCGATGCCAGTTCCCTCGTACTCGAGGAGAGGTCAGGGTCATCGCTGTCGATTGACATCGCGCTGCCCACGGCTGACTGGTTGCTCGATTCACCTTCCGCCGGCGAGGAAGACCTCTTGCCCTCGTCGAACTGACCTACGCAAAGGGATTTCCGGCTCGCTCCTTGTGCGGGATCACCGGGATCCCAAGGTCCTGATTCCGGAATCCAACTGGCATCCTCATGCGCTCATCACATTCGGAAAACCCAAAATGGACACCCTTGGCACGTAGACTTACTGACCAACTTCCAACGGGTCTCACCCAGTGAGAGCCCCCCGGACCAATTCCACTTGGTTCGTTCCCAACCCAGGACGAAGGAGCACTTCCCAAATGACGTACCGCTCACGTACGAGTTCCACGCGGACTTCCCACCGGATCAGAACTGCGTTATTCGTGGCGATCGCGCTAAGCGCCGCGATTGCGCCAGCCGGCGTTGCTCCGGCCGCCACCAAGAATCCGGTGGTCACGAAGACGACCATTCCGAATCCATGTCCGACGAAATCGTTAACGACGGTCGCAGCGATGAACAATACAAAATTTGGTGCGCCGATCCGGGTTTACAAAGATCCCGACGATAAGCAGGATCCAATCACGACCTTGGGCGTCGGGATCGAGGTCAACGGGGTTCCCGTGTTCACGGTGAACTCCCGAGACGGAGATTGGCTGAATGTCAACGTTCCCCGACGTCCCAACGGTCTCACCGGCTGGATCAAAGCTTCGGAGGTACACACCTACCAGCACTCGTACTACATCGTTATTCAACTCAACGCCCGTCGACTTACGGTGTGTAACTCGGGCCGGGTAATTCAGCAGGAGTCGGTCGGAGTCGGGGCGGCGAATCTCGGCCTTACTCCTACCGGATACTTCTATACGGTCGACCTCCTCCGCCCCAAGACCGGGAGCCCCTACGGGGCGTTCGCCTTCGGTCTGTCAGGCTTCTCGGAGGACCCCAGGATCGAGAAGTTCGCGGGTGGCGACGGCCGCATCGGCGTCCACGGCACACGCAATCCGTCCGACGTCGGCAAGGCCATCAGCCATGGTTGTATCCGTATGACCAACGCTGCCATCACCAAGATGGCGAAGACCATTCCGCTTGGTGTGCCCGTCAGCATCCAGAACGTCTAACGCCGGTTTTCCGGCCGCAGCCAGGCGTACATAGGGTTATCAGCGGTGACCGGCCGTACCGCCCCCGAAAAGTCTCCACTGTCCGACAGTGTCGTCGAAGCATTGCGGATGATTGTCGGTGCTTCGTACGTTGTCGTCGATCCCGACGTCACCGCGACATACCGTACGGACTGGACGGGTCGTTTCCACAGTGGGGCCGTACCGGTTGTACGGCCCGCATCTCTGGACGAAGTCCAGGCGGTCGTGGCGCTTGCCAACCTCGAGCATTTTCATGTCGTGCCCCAAGGGGGAAACACCGGTCTCGTAGGTGGGAGCGTTCCGACGAGCACCAATTCGGTCATCGTATCGACGGAGCGACTCCGAGCGACGGGACCGATAGACACCCTCGGTGCGAACATCATCGTCGACGCGGGCGTCAAGCTGAGCGAACTGCAGGAGGCGCTCCGGTCCTCGGGCTGGACGTTCGGTGTCGACCTCGGAGCGCGGGAATCCTGCACCATTGGAGGCATGGTTGCCACGAACGCCGGCGGCATCAACGTCGTACGATACGGGACCATGCGACGCCAGGTTCTTGGCATCGAGGCGGTCCTGGGCGACGGCACCATCGTGTCGCACATGGCGGCCCTCGAAAAGGACAACACGGGATACGACCTTGAAGGTCTTCTGACCGGGAGCGAAGGCACACTCGGCATCATCACGAAGGTTGCTCTGCGACTTCGATCGACTCCGAAGCGAATGTCGACCGCTCTGCTTGCGGTCTCGGACGTTTCAGCGGCCGTGCGGGTGGCTGCTCGTCTACGACGCGTGCTGCCGTCGCTCGACGCGCTGGAGTTCATGCTCGGAACCGGGGTAAAACTCGTACAGTCCGTGTTCGGAGGTGAGATGCCCTGGCCTGTGGATGATTTGACCGCATTGCTGCTCGTTGAGGTGGCCGGTGATGGCGACGTTGACATGGAACTCGCCGCTGCCTGTGCATTCGTTGCGTCTGACCTCACAGCTGAGCCCGCCGTGGCGACCGGCCCCTCTTCGCGCGCAGCACTGTGGCGTTGGCGGGAGGAGCACACCGCAGCCATCGGTACGATCGGCGTACCGCTCAAGCTGGATATTTCGCTACCTCAGCGGGCGATTTCCGCTTTCATCGCCGAGCTCGACACTCTGCCGTTGTCGGCTCCTGCAATCGTGTTCGGACACCTCGGCGACGGCAACCTCCATGTGAATGTGCCCGGAGCATTCGGACGCAAGCACGTTTCGGGATCCAACGGGGGTCCGAACACGTTCGATTCTCCCGGGGGTGATGACGCGGCACTCGTTACGGAGGCTTTGATTCTGGAGCTGGTCATGTCCCACGGCGGGAGTATCTCGGCCGAGCACGGCATCGGCGTGGCGAAGGTTCCGTATCTTTCGCTCGGTCGGACCCGTGCTGAACTGCAGACGTTCGCCCGGTTGAAAGCGGCCCTCGACCCCAACGGGGTGTTGAACCCCGGCGTGCTACTGCCGCGCTGATCGTAGAGGCGGATGCTGAGCGTCCGTCAACTCACCCGTTGCCACGGTAGTGGGGGTTGGCCACGAGTGGACGCGCCGCTTCAAGGACCCAGTTCAGGGCGTCTCGTACATCCTGAGGCGAGTCTGTGCAGGAAAGATCACGGTCGACGTCTTCGATCGCACACTGCAACACGTAGACATCATCGCGGAGTTGGTCGATGACCGACCGGGCGAGGATAAGGTCGGCCTCGTCGAGACCATGCTCTTGAGCCCGTGACCTCGACTCGTAGTCACGCTGCCGGCAACTCCGTTTACAGAACTCCTGGGGCCGTCCAGGACCGGGTTTGCGGTCGAATGGGCGTCGGCACCATCGGCAGCGCAGTGCTAGCGCTAGCGGTGCGGGGTTTGATGTGTTCGTTACGGGGTCGGTCACCAAAGTCCTCCTATCCTCGGCTGCCACGGTCACCCTTCCTGAGCCGGCTGTTGGTCTACGAACTGAAGGGCCCGGTCATGCGCTCAAGCTCTCAGCGTGCCATGGCCGTTCGGCCGCGTTTCGAATTACCGTCCAGGTCGTGGCAACGTCGGACCGCTCGGTCGTAAGTGCACAGACCTGGCATGACGATACGGTCGAGATCCTGCAGGATCTCGGCCAGCGACTCCGGCAGAGGGGGGCGACGGTCGGTATCTGACGGCGGACTTCACCTGGACGTGCGGTGGCCTGCACATGTCGGGCGGGGAGCGATTCGCGGTAATCGGCGATCCAATCGATGACCTCGTGGCCGAGTAGCCGGAATTCCTCTGGTGTCATGGAAGAAAACGTACCCGCTGTCACGCCCGGTGAGGCGGCCATCGCTTGTCGATCTCTCATGGCCCTCGTCCCACGTTCACCCACCCAACGATGTCGCTACCGGTTCGGATCGGTTTCGACGTAGGCTTTGTTGGATGGGGACGTCGTGGTCATCGTAGGGTCGCTAGCCGCTTTGGGCTTGAGCGCAGTGTTCTGGGTCGCCAGCGCAGCCAAGTTGCGCAACCTCCCAGCGACGCGGCGAGGTTTCGTCGCTATCCGCCTTCCGGGTTGGATCGTGTACCCCGTTGTGGTCGTCGAAGCGGGAGTGGCTCTGTCGTTGCTCGTTGCGCCGCGAGTCGGCGGGGCGATGGCGGTTCTCCTGCTGATTGGCTTCACGGCGACGTTGATCCGGGCGAAGCGGTTGATCCGTGCTTCGGGGGTGAGCGGTATCCGGTGCAATTGCTTCGGTTCGTCCTCGGAGATAACGGCATGGACGTTTCTTCGCAACGCCGGGTTGATTGCTGCCGCACTCCTTGCGCTTGCCCCCGAGGTGCTTCACCTCAGCGTTCCGGGGTTACTCGTGGGTGGGATGGCGGTGGCCGGCGGAGGATTGGCCCGCCAAATCGTGAGACTGCGGCAATCCACCGGGTCGCTTTTTCCTGGTGTTCCGGCTCAACCCAACAATCTGTTCGCTGGTGGAGTTTCATCGTGAATGGAACATGGTGGATGGCCAGTTACATCGTGATGTGGCTGGTCATTTGTATGTTGTGTCTTGCTGTCGCAGTGCTCCTGAGGCAGATAGGTGTGCTTCACGCCCGACTCGCTCCCATGGGAACCCATTTTGCCGGGGAAGGTCCGAGAGTAGGGGACAGGGCGCCAGTTGGAGTCATCGACTATCGGAGTCATGGTCTCACGATGCTGGTGTTTTCGTCGCAAACGTGTGTGATTTGCCGGGAACTTCGTCCGGCCTTTGATGCGATTCGCCGCCAATATCGCGAGGTTCACCTCGAAACAATTGACCTCGAAACCCAACCCGGAGTTTTCGACGCTTTTTCCGTTCGCTCGACCCCGTACGTCGTAATGGTGGACCGTTCAAGTTTGGTACGTGGCGCTGGTGTGGCCAACACGCTTGAGCAAATTGAGGAACTCGTCCGAGAGACAGCGGTCGCGGTCGCTGACGCTGGCGTTGCGCGTTGACGTTGCGCATTGAGTCGCAGGCAATTGGACCCGAATCCGCCAAATTGTGTCTTATGAATTCCCCCTTCTTTTTCGACGTTAGAGCAAGTGACTATGGAATCTGTTGACCGAATCGGCGAGGCGGCCGCTCGATGGTTGGCTTCGCGTACATCGCGGCGATCGTTCCTGGGGACCACGGGGAAGGCGGCGCTCGTGGCAGCCGGCGGGTCCGGCCTGGCTCAGGTGTTTGCGTCGCAGGCGCAAGCCCGGCAGTGCGGACAGTCCGGTATATCCCCGAAGTGCCCGACCTTCGATTGTGTGGGTTCCGACGTTGTGTGGGGTTGGTGCTGGTACGCCAGCCCGGGCTGCTGTTCGAACGGCGGCCTGAAGAAGATCTGCGACTGCTGCAAGACGAACCACCCGAACGTTCAGGGCTACTGCCCCGATGGATCAGCCGTCTATTGCATGGTAGAGAGTTGTCTGGAAGATCCGCGGGTGCAAACAGTCCCCGTGGAGCGCTATGTCGGGGGAGACGCCGTTGACGTGTCGCTTGCCCGGAGCGCTCAACGGAAAGCCGGGAGCGCAAGCACCGTCGTCGTCGCAAACGGCCTTGATCCCTTGGTGTCGGCTGTCGCGGCACCGGTCGCCAGCATGCTTGGTGTTCCTTTGTTGCTCGCCGACCCCGATGGCGAACGCCCCGGTGTTCATGAGGAGATTGACCGTTTGGGCGTCAAACGTCTCCTTCTTGTGGGCGGAGGGCTCAGTGGACTCCGGTCCCTTCGGGGGGTCGAAAGCATCGCTCCAGATGGTGACGCGCCCTCGGTGTCGGTTGCGGTGGCCAGGTGGTTTGTCGAGCGCAGCCCCCTCAAGTCGGTCGTCTGCGTGGGAGCATCAGCCAACGCCCGACGCTTCGCCGCTTCGGCCGGTGCCTACGCTGCTGTTCGAAACGTTCCGCTGCTGGTCGGCGCGAGTGCCGCACGGGCATTGCGGGACGAACTGGGTAATGGCTTCGCCCTGCTGCTCATTGGAAATGAAATGACCGACGAGTCGTTTCCCGACGCACCGGGTTCCGGCGGTGTCGATCGCTTGCCGGGAGCGGATCCTTCGCTGGTCAGCCAGGTGTTGGCCGATCGGTTGTTCACGAAAGTCCCGGTCGGAACGTTCGCTCTTGTGGTCGTCGCTGATGCGTCAGCCCATACCGCCGTGGGTGCCCTGCCGGCCGGGGGAGTAGTTGTCGTGCACGGAAACGGGGCCATCGATCCGGCTCTGCGTGACTGGCTCATCGCGAACCGCCGACGTTTCTCGCTCGCCGACCTTCTCCAGACCGGAGTCGGTTCGCTTCCCGACGAGGGGGTCTACGACCTCCAGTCGGCCGTGAACGGCTACGAGACACGCTTCCTTGTCGGAAAGGATGGCCAGGGGCTACCGGTGGTCGCTCAGCCGATGGAGGAACGGGAGTTGGGGAAGGCCAAGCTTTCTGGAAAACCGATTGCCCCGATCACGGTCGCCAGCAGGGCCAACGGGAAACGCAAACCGGCCCCCAACCCGGCGCCGCCCGTATCGAGCCCGCCGACCCCGGTGCCGCGTACGGTCCCCCCGGCGCCCAGCACGACGATTCCGCCGCCGGCTCCGGAGTCGAAATCGGGTGACACGGCAAGTACGACGGCGGCAACCGTGACGACGTCAACGACCCCGTCGATTTCGTCAACAACGCGGCCAACCCTCCCGATCGTCGGATGATGGCGACTCCCACAATCCGTGTCCCTGACGGGATGTCTCCTGAGTCGAGGTCGACTGGACCGCTGTCACCCGAGCAGAAACGGTTGGCCGATGATTGAGTCGGAGCTGGCGTTGTGGGTTGGATCTTCGTTGTTTGCGGTGGCTGGGTTTGCGGCACTCTGGTCTCCTTGAGGCCGTTCCGTCGCCGAGACGGTGACGCCTGCCGTGCGCGGGTACAGAAAGGTCACCATCACCGCGCTTCAGGTGGCTGCTGGATTGGTCAGCGCTTCCACCGTCGCTCTTGTGGTGGCGACGATGCGAAGGGTCCTTTGGCCCGCCACCATCGGCACCTGGCCGGTGGTACTGATCTGTCTGTTGACCGGGTTGGGCGACGTGTCGTACCGACGGTGGCGACGCCCCCGCCCCGTTGCGCTTCACCGGCAGGTTCCTCGGCACTGGGGTCATGAAAAGGGACCGTGGAGGGCGTCGTTGCGGTATGGACTTCGGATGGGGGTAGGCGCGGCGACGATCCTCACCACGTGGACGTGGTGGGCCGCGTTGGGTATCTGCGCGTTGGGAGGAATGGAGTCATCCGTGATCGGCGGTGCGGTTTACGTTACGGTTCGATTCGTCGTCTCGTCCCTGTCGTCGGTCGGGATCGTTGACGGGATCGCCATGGCACAACGGTCCCGAGTTCTGGACTCGATGCGCACCCCGGTTGAGCGCGCCGCCGTGGCTGCTCCGTTTCTGGCGCTGTTCGGGCTGATTCTGTTCACCGCCGCTCAGTAATGGGACTTCCCCTGCAACTCCTCAGCGAACTCCTCCTGGACGACTCGGAAGTCATGCTTCCGCGTGACCGCGAGTCGCCCGACGGCGATGTCGACATGTATGACGCTGCGCTCTCCGACCCCGACCCCGGAACAGCTTTGGCCCGACTTCGCGGACACCGCTTTGTGGCCGGCGCGTTGAGGTCGTGGACCGATAGTGAGCAGGTCGCTCACGTGGCGCTGCACCGCTTTGGTACCTCGCGAGACGCGGACCTGGCGGCCGCCGAGCAAGCTCATGGTTTGATCGCCGGGGCGGCCAGGCCGTTTGCTGTTGACTTGGGCCCGCCCGTGTCCTTCGGCGCGTCTATCGCCGATCCTCATGCGCTCGAGGTGCCCTTCATCGCCCACGTGGTCGTCCGGCCGATCGGAACGACGATGATGCTCGTGCTCCTTGGCGGCGGAAGGACTCGACCATCGGACGCCGTCCGCTTGGCTGCTGCTCAATCGCGACGGCTCATGGTGGATTCACTTGGCGATTGATCTCAACCGCTCGACCGGTGACCGGCGCCCCGAGGCGACCAGTCCGAGACTGAACTTAGACTACCCATCGTGAAGGTAAACGTTGCGAGCCGTGGCCGTTTCGTCGGGAGTTACAGGCAGTTCCACAAATGCATGAGTGCATACGATCGCCAAGGACGCCACGATTCACTCATCGCCACTATGGACGCGTGATCGTTCGCCAAACCAAGCCGGGCGAACGCATGCTTAACCCCCAGGTCGGTCGGCAGGAAGCAGTCCGGGTCGCCAAATGCTCGTAAGCGCACATACGTTGCCGTCCACGGTCCGATTCCCTTTTCCTGGAGGAGGTCGGCGACGGTCCTGTCGGCATCCGCTCCGATACCTGCAGCTATCCGTCCGGTGGCGAATGATTCGGCGATGCGAACGATTGTCGCTCCGCGGGATCGGGGCACCCCGAGTGTCACCGGGTCGGCCTCGGCCAGTGCTTCGGGCGTAGGGAACAGGTGCGTCAGCGACGGGCTCCGGCCGTTGAGCGCCGACGAAAGTTCCCTGCCGTAGCGATGTGTGATTTTGCCGAGCGTGGTTCTTGC
>JANMZO010000322.1:0-17849 GCA_031383405.1 Acidimicrobiia bacterium
ACGAAGATGTTCGATTCCGCGCCGTCGGCCATGAGCAGGACCGACAGGGTCTGGGTCGACTCGGTGACGAAATCGAGCCGGAAATCACCGTCTTCGTCGATTGTGTACTTCAACTCGCGGCGCGCAAGGTAGTCCTTGATCATGTCCCGCGAGAAGGGCAGCGTGGTCATGGGCTCATGCTCCGATAGCGCTGAAGCCACCATCTACGTGAACCATGGTGCCCGTTGTCGCCGGGAACCAGTCGGACATCATCACGCAGCACGCTTTCGCGGCCGCCGACGTGTCGGTCACATCCCAGCCCAGCGGTGCCTTCTCGGACCAGACCTCTTCGAACTTCGCGAAACCCGGAATGGACTTGGCCGCCATCGTCTTCAGCGGTCCGGCCGCAACAAGGTTGCAACGGACCCGGTGTGGGCCGAGCTCGCGGGCCAGGTAACGGTTGAGTGACTCCAGCCCGGCTTTCGCGACGCCCATCCAGTTGTAGGCCGGCCAGGCGACGGTGGCGTCGAAGTCAAGACCGACAAGGGACCCGCCGCCTGCCGCTTGGAACAGCGGGAGAAGTCCTTCGGCCAGAACCTTCAACGAGTATGTCGAGATGTGAATGGCCATCGACACGTCTTCCCACGGAGCGCTGAACAGGTCGTCGCCCAGGCACGAGGCCGGGGCGAACCCGATCGCGTGCAACGCACCGTCGATCGCCCCCCATTTGGTGCGGAGCGCTTCCATGGCCAACGCAACCTGCTCGGGGCTCGTAACGTCGAGCTCGATCACATCGATCGCGGCGGCGCCGTCGCGCTGCTTCAACTTCCGGGCCGTGCGCTGGGTCAGGCTGAGACCCCGGCCGGCCCCCGAGAGCACGATGTCGGCACCTTCGTCGAGCGCGATCTGCGCGACGCCGTACGCAATCGACGCATCGGTGAGAACTCCGGTGATCAGGAGCCGTTTGCCTTCAAGAATGCCCATGGCGGCGACCTTATCGCCCGGAAGCGCCGCTCTGCAGCGCGCCACCGCGGGCGGGGTTCGCCACATGGGCCTAATGGGAGACCGCCGGTTGATCTCCGGTTGACCTTTCGTTTGCACCCACTGTCCCTTTCAGCCGGCTGAAGACCTCCTTTCGGGTAACGAGGGTCCTTTTTGACACCGACCGCTTGGCGGCCAGAGTGGCCCGCATCGATGGCGGTGTGTAATGGTCTTCGGATGGAAATCGCTGTTCTCGGAGGTACCGGCCCGGCCGGAGCCGGCCTCGCCGCAAGACTTGCTTCAATCGGCTACGACGTTGTCGTTGGTTCGCGCTCGAAGTACAAGGCCATGGAGGTCGTAGACCAGATCCTTGAGCGTTGGCCGGACCACAAGTTGTCGATCCGTGCCGATACGAACGAAGGCGCGGCGGCCGCCGATGTCGTCGTCATCGCCACCCCGTGGGATTCGACCGCGTCAACGGCACTCAGCGTGGCCCCTCTGCTGAAGAACAAGGTCGTTATCTCGATGGCGAATGCGCTCGCGAAGGTGGGCAACGAGTTTCAGCCGCTCGTTCCTCCGCGTGGCTCCGTCGCCGCAAGCGTGCAGGCCATCGTCCCCCGTGCACTTGTTGCCGCGGCGTTCCATCATCTCCCGGCCCGCGAGCTCGGTCACATCACCGATCCGATCGAAAGCGATGTGCTGATCTGCTCCGACCACGCGAAGGCCACCGAGGTGACGTCCGAGATCGTGAGCCGGATCCCGGGTTGTCGCCCCCTCGACACCGGCGGGTTGTCGAACGCCGCACCGGTCGAAGCGTTCGCAGCCGTACTCCTGCAGTTGAACGTCCGGTACAAGACCCGGTCCGCGCTTCGCATGACTGGTATCGAATTCAAGTAATTCCGTTGATTCGTTGCCGTCGTGACCCTTTGATGCGGTAGAACATTCGAATGCCTATGCGTCTTTACGACACCGCCCGTCGTGCGATTGTGCCGTTTGAACCGCCGGAAACCGTGCGGATGTACACGTGTGGTGTGACGCCCTACGACACGACGCACATAGGCCATGCCGCGTGCTTCATCACCTACGACGTGCTTCAGCGCCGGCTGCGTGACCTCGGCCATCAGACGCTCTGCGTCCGGAACATCACCGATGTCGATGATTCGATTCTCGCCAAAGCGCGGGAGAAGGATGTGCACTACCTCGATCTGGCCGCGGAAGAGACGGCGAAGTTCGACAACGACATGCTCACCCTGGGGCAACTGCCGTCGTTCTCCGAACCTCGGGCCACGTCGGCTATTCCAGACATTCTGGGCTTCATCGGCATGGTTCTTGACACCGGCCACGCCTACCAGGCGGAGGGAGGGGTGTACTTCGACGTTTCCTCGTTCCCGAAGTTCGGGCAGATCAGTGGTTACACGCGCGACCAGATGCTGGCGTACGCGGCTGAACGCGGTGGCAACGTTCACGACAGAGCGAAGCGTGACCCTCTCGACTTTATCCTCTGGCAACCGTCGCTTCCCGACGAACCGGCCTGGGATTCACTCTGGGGCCCCGGGCGTCCGGGCTGGCACATCGAGTGTTCGGCCCTGTCGATGCGCGAGCTCAACACGACGACGCTCGACCTGCACGGTGGCGGAGAGGACCTGATCTTCCCGCACCACGAGTGTGAAGCGGCACAGTCCGAAGCGGCAACCGGTGATCCGCTCTCGAAGCACTGGATGCACCAGTCTTATGTGAAGCTCGGCGGCACCAAGATGTCGAAGTCGCTCGGCAACCTGGTCTATGTGAGTCGGCTCGTCGAAGACGGCGCCGATCCAATGGCCATCCGTCTGGCCGTCGTGTCACACCACTACCGCGATGGCTGGGAGTGGTTCGACCACCTCATGCCCGAGGCCACGACCCGCCTGAACAAATGGCGCGACAACGGCTCCGGGACCGGTGCGCTTGATGAGGTCCGGGAGCGGCTCGACGACGACCTCGACACCCCGGGAGCAGTTGCGGCGATCGACCGGGCCGCCAACCGGGGTGAAGCTGTTTCCGAGGCGGCGGCCATCCTCGGCGTCATGCTGGGTTAGCTCGGGTTAGCTCCGGCCTGCTTCACTCCGGCCTGCTTCACTCCGGCAGGGCGTCAAGCTGGGTTAGCTCCGGCGGGATTAGCTCACAAAGCGTAGGTGGGCGTCGCTAATCGGGCTGCGCTAATCGGGGCTGCGAATCGGGGCTGCTTGGCGAGAAGTCGGGCGGTATAGGTCGTTCGACCCAATTTCGACGTTCTTTCTCATCAAGATTTCGGAGCGGTTCGTCGATGAATGGCTGTGGACCTTCTGACGTCGAACGCCGTGGCCGTGCCTCCTGCCGCGGGGTCGCTTCCGGTCGGGCGCTCGACCGGGCGCCAAAGCTCCGCGAAGGGCCGAAGCGCCGTCATGGACCGTGAATCCGGGCGTCAGCTGATCATCGACCAGTTGGTGGTGTGGGCCATTGCGTCGTCGACGTTCTCGCTCGTGTTTCTCGGTAACCCGAACGATCAACGCTGGCGTCGGCACCCATTCTTTACGCTGGTCGACGTGTTTGCGGTCGCCCTCGTCGGCTTCAGTGCCAAGGCCGGCATTGCCGCCTTCCGCAAGGGCCAGCGTCTACCGGGCACTCCGATTGCTCGGGCCCTGGGCGTCTTGTTTGCTGTTCTGGTCGCTGCGTTTGCGGTTCACCCTTCCATGATGGGCGCCGCCGCACTCTTCCACTTCGCAACGCTGTTGGCGATCGCCAGCCAGATCGAACGTCGGCCAAAACTGCTGCGACCGGTGATGTTGACGATGCTTGCCCTCGCCGCCTTCGAAGGAATCATCGCGGCCGGGCAGGCGACCGGGGGACGGGCGCTCGGGCTCGGTGCCCTTGGCGAGGTCGTTGATCCGTTCATCCCGGTGGGAGATGTTGGCATGGTGCCGTCCGGAACGATGTTTCATCCGTACCCGCTGACCGGGTTTTGCCTGATTGCCGTTGCGTTGGGGATGGTCGGAGTACATCGAAAGCTCGTGAAGGTTTCGTTCGCCATGTTTGGCGCGGCCGGCGCCGGTGTCATGGTGGCGCTCAGCTCCTCCGTTGCTGGCGCCATAGCCTCGGGCGCGCTGGCCCTTTTCGCCATTCTCACCGGGCTGGCCTCACTGAAGACGAAGCGGGGTGACTGGCGGGTGGTTCTGGTGCTGCTGGGATTCGCTATCGGGTTCGCATCGGCCTTTCCACTCGCCTACGACGCTTGGACATGGAAGGGTGAGCGGGCCACACAAGGCGTGCAAACCGCCGGAAACGGGCGCGTTGCCCTAGTGCAGCAATCTGGAGAAATATTCAAGCGTTGGCCGATTACCGGCGTGGGCCCGGGTCGCTACATGCAGGCACGCGATGCGCATCCCGAGATCGCCGCGCTGGCTGTTGAGGATCAGCCCGTGCACAACTGGTTCCTGCTCATCATCGTCGAAAGCGGGATTTTCGGCGGTTTGGCGCTCACCTATCTGGGTTTCCAGGCGGTGCGGGCCGTGCTGCGTGACTGGGGTCCGGTCCTGATTGTGATGGCCAGCGTGTCAGCGAACCTGATGTTCGACCACTACCTCTGGTTGTTCGAAGTTGGGGCGGTCCAGATGGGTGTGGCCTTCGGGGTCATGGGAGCGATCGCCCGCACCGCCTCGGGTCGGGCCAAAGGAGACACGCCCGTTGCGACGTCGTCGTCTGCCGCTGTCCCTGCGACTGCTTGACGCGTCACAATGAGCAAGCGACGGGCTCCTACTGGCGCGAGCGCCGCAACGAGCAACATTTTGATCAACGTTCTGATCGGGCTCGTGGCCGTGTTCCATGTGCTGGTGTTCGTTGCGTATTACCAATGGCGGGTCTCGGCTCCCACGAGCATCCTCGGGTCGGATCTTCGGGCCTTCTACACCAGCTGGCAGATGGTTCACGACGGGCACGCGTCGAAGCTGTACGACCTCGGTGTTCAAATTCGGACGCAGTCGGCCATCATGGGAAGGCCGATGACGACCGACAACCTGCTGGCCTTCGTCAACCCACCGTATGTGTCCTTAGGACTTTCATGGTTGGCTTTTCTTGATGTGAGAACGGCTTACGCAGCGTTCTCCGCACTCCAGTTGGTCTGTCTTGGCCTCGCGTGCCGGATGATGCTCCGCGGTGAGATGGTCGCGTGGTCACGGCGGGCCCAGGTGCTGTTCCTGACCAGCGGCGTGTTGTCGATCGCCACCCTCAGCGCCATCACTCTCGGAACCTTCACGCCGACCATGCTGCTCGCTCTCGTAGGTCTGGCCGCGGAATACCGGCGGTCGATTCGTCTACCGGCAGCGGAGGTGCCGCTGCGGCATTGGAGGGCCGCGGGTTGGTTGTGTGTGCTGACCATCAAGCCGCAGTTGGCGGTGTTCGTTCTTGTCGCTCTCATCGCGACCCGCCAGTGGAAGGTGATCCGCAACTCGGCCGTGATCGGAACGGTTGTGGTCGTTGCGACCTCGGTGGTGTGCGGGCCCGGGATCTGGGCCCGCTATGCCGAGTTCCTCCGGACCTACGGAAGTTCCAACGGGAAATTCGGCGGTGATTCCCACTACATGTGGAACGTTCGGGGCATGCTCACCCGAATGGACGGAGTCTCGACCCCGACGGCTGATCGGTTGGCCAACGGACTCTTTTTGATTGGCGTCGTTGCGTTCGGCGTGTGGGTGGCCCGCGTCTGGTCGACGACCGCGGCCGCGAACCGCCCGCTTTTGTTCGAGCGGACGGTGGCGCTGACCCTTGCCCTCACGGTCCTTCTCGTTCCGCACTGCAACCGTCAGGACATGCTTTTGCTGCTTCCCGGGGTTGTCGCCCTCCACAACCTGCGGCGGGAGCGGGCTTCGGCCCCGGGCCGGCCCGGTCGGAGGATCGACTGGTTCGTGGTCGTCGGATGTCTGCTTTCGGCCGTCGCCCTGACGTGGGACAACAATCCGTATGGCTACGCGGTGCATCCCCTGACCCTGCTCGGGTTGGTCACCCTCGGCTTGGCCATGCGGATTCGTGCCGAAAATGAACCGGTCACCACGGCTGGCGCCGGTAACGTCGTAGGCCTATGAGTTCACAGGTCACCATCTCGCTTCCCGACGGCTCCGAAAAGGTGTTGCCCGCGGGATCGACGACGGCTGATCTTGCCGCTTCGATTGGTTCGCGCCTCGCCAAAGCCGCCCTGTCCGCCAAGGTCAACGGGGAGGACTGGGATCTCAACCGACCGCTGCCCGATGGCGCCAGCGTTGCGATCATCACTGCGGAGACCGAAGACGGCCGCCATGTGCTGCGTCATTCGACCGCCCACGTGTTGGCCCAGGCCGTGCTCGACCTGTATCCGGGGGCGAAGTACACCATCGGTCCGGCCATTGAGAACGGCTTCTACTACGACTTCGATCTGCCCGACGGTGCACGGTTCCTTGAGGCCGACCTCGAGCGCATCGAAGCTCGCATGCGGGAGATCGTGAAGCTCAATCAGCCCTTCACCCGTGGTGAAGTGACTCTCGAAGAGGGTCTGGCGCTGTTCGCCGACCAACCGTACAAGCTCGAGATCATCCGGGGTGTCGGCGGTAAGGAAGATGCGGCGGAGGGGGGCGGAGGCACCGTCCTGTCGTTCTACCGCAACCGCGGGGCCGCAGCGGATGCTTCAGCAGATCAGGAAGGGTTCGTTGACCTCTGCCGGGGGCCGCACGTTCCTTCGACCGGACGACTCGGCTCGTTCAAGTTGATGAAGGTCGCCGGCGCGTATTGGCGGGGCGACGAGAAACGCCCGATGCTTCAGCGCATCTACGGCACCGCGTGGGAGTCCGACAAAGCGCTCAAGGAGCACCTGACCCGGCTCGAAGAAGCGGAGAAACGCGACCATCGCAAGCTTGCAGTTGAGCTCGACCTGCTTTCGTTTCCCCAGATGCTTGGTGGCGGACTCGCCGTGTGGCATCCCAAGGGGGCGATTGTGCGCAAGCTGATGGAGGACTACTCCCGCAAGCGTCACCAGCAGGGCGGCTACGAGTTCGCGTACACCCCGCACCTCGCGAATGCCCGCCTATTCGAAACCTCCGGCCACCTCGATTTCTACAAAGACGGCATGTACCCGCCAATGGAGATGGACAACGGCGTCTACTACCCGAAGCCGATGAACTGTCCCATGCACTGCCTGGTCTTCGATTCCCGGCAGCGGTCGTACCGTGAGCTTCCGCTTCGCCTCTTCGAACTCGGCACCGTCTACCGCTATGAGCGGGCCGGTACCTTGCACGGCCTCATGCGCATCCGTGGTTTCACCCAGGACGACGCGCACATCTTCTGTACCCAGGAGCAGGCAGCCGAAGAAATCATTTCGTTGCTGCACTTCGTCATCGACATCTTGCGCAGTTTCGGCTTTGAGGACTTTGAAGCGATGCTCGCCACCCGCGACCTCCACAAGTCGGTTGGCACCGACGAAGGCTGGGCCGATGCCACCGCCGCGCTCGTTGCCGCGATGGAGCACGAGGGCCTGGCCTACACCGTCGACGAAGGCGGCGCGGCGTTCTACGGTCCGAAGATCGACGTGAAGGTCAAAGACGCGATCGGCCGCCAATGGCAGCTGTCGACGATCCAGTACGACTTCAACCTGCCGACCCGTTTCGACCTCGAGTACGTCGGCACCGACAACACCCGCAAGAAGCCGATCATGCTGCACCGCGCCCTCTTCGGTTCGGTGGAGCGCTTCTTCGGGGTGCTGCTGGAACATTACGCAGGAGCATTTCCGACCTGGCTCGCCCCGGTGCAGGTGCAGGTGCTCGGCGTGCGCGCCGACCACGATGGCTACGTGGCGTCGGTCATCGAGGCGTGTCGGGCCGCCGGCTTGCGGGTCGACACCCAGGCGGCCGATGAGCCCCTCGGGGCCCGGATACGCAAGGCCAAGTTGGAGAAGATCCCGTACGTGCTTGTGGTCGGCGACGACGACGTGGCCGCGGGTACCGTCGGTGTCAATGCCCGTGGAGTCGATGTCGAGCGAGGAGTTCCCGTTGCCGACTTCGTCGGCCGGGTGGTTGCGGAGATCGGTGACCGCGTCGTCTGAGGAAGGGTCGTCTGAGGTCGGGTCGTCATCGGCTTCGTCCGATGGCGTACCCGCGATGGGCCGACTCGACGCCGGGTGGCGGTCGGAGTACATCGTCGCCGCCACCGAGGAAGAGCGACGCGATATTGCCGCAGGCGTTGAGGTGGCCGACGAGGTTCGCTGCGTCTTCTGCAACATACTAGGTGCACATACGGGTGGGTCCCTGAGCGATGAGGGTTCTCTCATAGTCTTCCGTGGCTCGACCTGTGTCGCGATTCTCAACAAATACCCCTACTCCAGCGGGCACTTCATGGTGATCCCGATTCGCCACGTCGGCGAGCTTGCCGTGCTTACGCCCGATGAGCACACGGAGCTCTGGGCTCTGGTGCAACATGGCACAACAGTTATTCAGCGCGCATATCAAGCTGATGGCATCAACGTCGGAGCCAACCTCGGCCGAGCCGCCGGGGCCGGGATTCCCGGCCACCTGCACATTCATCTCGTTCCCCGCTGGACCGGTGACACCAACTTCATGACGGCCATTGGTGAAACCAGGGTTATGCCCGAATCCCTCGACCGGACCTGGAACCGCCTGCGAGACGCCTGGTAGCTCGCTCCCGTCGCCCACCTCTCGACGTTTGGATGTTTTTGTTCGCGGAGCGGGCAGATGTATCCAAACGTCGCGAGGTACGGAGCGGGTCACTTCGTGCCGATCGAGCCTTTCGCTAGGTCGATGGAGGCTTTGTCGGCCGCTTCTCGCCCCGCGGCCCAGCCTTCGGCGTTGGAAATGGTGCTGCGCTTGTAGGTGACCTTCGGAAATACCTGGGCCCGGAGCGCTTCGACAGCTTCGTCGCGGCGGGCCAACACGGGTAGCAGTGCGGCGCCGAATGCCTCGGTAGCTTCGGCCGACGCCGCCTGGCTGCCGGTGCGTAGGCGCTCGCCGATTCGGGAGGCAAAGGCCAGCAGGAAGGCCTGCCGGAAGGACTTGGTGCGGGACCGGCCGGACCGGTCGGAGACACTCCCCGCGGCGATCATGGCGCTCGTCGCCTGGGTGAGCAGGGAGGTGAAGAGCAGTTCGACGACGTCGAGGTCGGGGTCGAACCCGAAGATGGTTGAGAAGGCGAGCTGCTTGGTGCTGATGGCCTTGCAGCGGTTCCTCGCCGCCACGACGGACAGGAGCGAGCACTTCGCATCGAGATAGGGATCGTCGATGTGAATGCGGCGGGCGGCGGCACCGACCTGGGTAGCGGAGCGGGAGTCGAGCATCGCAATGTCGATAGCGTGGCGGGCCATCAGTTCCTGGGCCTTGGCCGTAAGCGCGCCTGCTTCTTCCTCAAAGGTCGTCGACTCCGCTTTCGCCAGAAGGGCCCGCACCCGGTCGAGGATCTTGTCGTCGAGTCTGGTTGAGGCCCGGCGGGTCGTGACGTGGCCGGCGGGCTGCTGACCCGGTGGTGGGATGAGGAACGGCAGGGTCGGCATCCGGCTGATGAGCTCGATGAGCCCGAGTGCACACCGCAGATCAGCCCGAAGGCCGAGTTGGTTGTCACGCGTGGCGCTGGGAGAAGGGAACAGACTGCCCAACGAGGGGGTCCGGTCGGGATCTGAATTGGACACGTCGGGCGCTGAGTCGTTTATCGCCCCGATTCGCACGAGTTGCTCGCGCCACCGCTCGTCGACGTAACGCGCCTTCGTAGTTGCGCTTTCGCGGCCGATCGCTTTGACGGCGAAGGAGCGGTACTCGGCGCCGAGTTCTTTCCCGGCGAAGTGGGCGACGTCGAGCGGTTGCCACCCGTTCACCCACAACGCGCGTAACGAGAGGAACAGAATTGATTCAGCGACGATGCAGCCGACCCGCTGGCCCTGATGCTCGGGAAGCGCGATCAGGGTGTCGAGGGCTTGTTCAAGTAACACCTCGTCGCCGTGAGCGACGGCTCGCTTGGCCGACTCGATCGCTGCGTTGGCTTGCTCGCCCGGGCTCGGCGCTGTGGTGGGCGGGGTTCGGTTTGCCTCGGCACGGGCCGACGCCCGCCCTCCCAACAAGGATTCCTCGGCCCGACGTTGGCGGTCGTGGATCTGCTGCTGCGCTTTGCGCTTCTTGGCCTCACGGCGCTGTTTGCTGTTCGCTCCCATCTCCCCATCCTTGCAGGGGGTATGACACGCAGAATGGTGGCGGCCTTGCGGTCATTTGCCGCGAATGTGCATATCTTCCTGCTCCGAATGACCGGAGACCCAGCACTATCCCCTCGGCGTATGGTGGGGAATGTTCTCGATCGGGCCATATATGTTCACGAAGTCCGACGCACAGCGAACCGTGAAAGACGGCGGCGAGATCTTCGACCTCTACGGCCAGGGTCGCAAGGCCAGCGTGATAGAGCATCTTCGCCCGACCTTCACGGGAGAACTCGAAGCCGACCTTCAGTCGGTATGGAATGCCTGGACCGCTGCCGGTCCTGCGTTACGAGCAGCCGGGGAACTCCCAACCCGCCGACTGGGGCGCGTCGCTCAGATCAGCGTGTCTCCGGGTGGGTTGCCCAAACGGCCGATTGACATGGTCGACGTTGGGTGGCGGGGATTGGAAGGGGACCGCCAGGCCACCCGGGTGCATCACGGTCGGCCCTGGCAGGCCCTGTGTATTTGGAGCAGCGAAGTGATCGCCCGATTCCGAGCTGATGGGCATCCGCTCGAACCCGGGTTCGCCGGGGAAAACGTCACGATCGCCGGGCTCGACTGGGGTGACGTACGGCCCGGCGTGCGTCTTCAGATCGGGGAAGTGCTATGTGAAGTTACGGCCTTCTCGTTGCCGTGCTTCCAGAACAGACCATTCTTCCTGAACGGTGATTTCGGGGTCATGCATCACGAGCGTGGGCCGGTGAGCCGGGTTTACGCAACCGTCCTTCAGCCAGGTATTATGCGCGCAGAGGATACTGTCATTCTCGAACCGTAGCGCCACGGATATTGCCGGGGACCGGAACGTTTCAGGCCCTAGCCTGGAGAAATGGCCGCACAACATCAGTACGGTTCCTTGCCGGCCGGTGCGAAGCGGTTTCTGGCGGCGACGCTGATCAACATGATCGGCAACGGCATGCTGTTCGCGTTTCTGTTCATCTACCTCAACGAGGTCCGAGGCTTCTCCGGGGCGTGGACCGGGGCGATCATGACGGCCGGGAGCGTGACCGGCCTCATTGTGATGTCGCTGGGTGGTTGGTTCGCCGATCATGTCGGGTCGAAGCTTGCGCTCCTCACAGCCGTTGCCCTCGCTGCGTTGATCTTCGGCCTTTACACCTTCGCCACCACCATTCGTCTGGCCTTCGCGATATCGATCGCCGGCGGGTTCGTGCAGGGCCTCACGTATCCGGCCCAGCAGGCTTTCACCTCGGTGATCGTCGACATCCGGCACCGACCGCTCGTGTCCTCCTGGCTTCGCATCTTTCTGAACATCGGAGCGGCGATCGGAGCGACGATTGCCGGATTCATCGTCACCGTGAAGGATCCGGGGTCGTTCACCCGGATGTTCCTTCTGAACGTCGCCACCTTCATTGCGTACTTCGTGATTGTCTGGACGGTGGAGCCGGTGACGGCCATCGAACCGGGTTCATCACGCAAGGAAGCCGCGACCGTCGGCTATCGCGACGTTCTGGCCGACAGGTTCTATGTGCGCTTACTTCCGGTCGATTTGGCTGTCGGCACGATGTTCGGCATGGCCTTCATGGTGATGCCCACAACCTTCGTGAAGCGCCTCGGGGCGAGCGAAAAGATGGTCGGCCTGGTGGTCATGTCTGGGGCCGTGGCGGTCATCGTGACGCAGATCGGCGTCGCACGGATCGTGCGCGGTCGGGCGCGCATGCTCGCGCTTGCGGCGATGTCCGGGTTGTTTACGCTGGCGTTCGGCTTCGGGATCGCATCTGTCGGCCGGTCGCTGCGGGTCGCTCTCCTCTGCGTCGTTGCGGCGCAGGTACTTGGAGGAATCGGGGAAGCGTTCCTCGGCCCGACCCGGGCACCCCTCACCGCCGACCTCGCTCCCCCCGAGCTGATGGGTCGCTATTTCGGGCTTCAGAGCATGATGTTCCAGGGCGGATTCGGCGTGGCCACCGCAGTGGGAGGAGCCGGTCTCGATGTCAGTCTCCGGGGCACATGGCTCGTCGGCGGCGTGCTGGCTGCTCTGGCAGCGTGGTGGTGCGTGATGCTCGACCGGCGGATTCCCAAAGCCGTTCGCCTCTCACCGTAAGGCTGACAGCGCGTCGTGCTGCCGACGGTCCTGGTCCGCTGTGCGTGGGAGCGCCCTCAACTCACGTTCTTGATAGAAGTTCGCGCACCCGCTCTTTCGGACGCCCGATCAGTGCCACCTGGCCCCGCACGACCACCGGTCGCTGCAGCAATTTCGGGTGGGCGACAAGAACCTCGATGACCGCTTCAGGATTGTCGACGTAATCGGCCTCCTTGAGACCGAGCTTGGCGAACACCGAGTCCTTCCGGACCAGGTCCTGGACCGGGTCTTCAAGCTTGGCCACGATGTCGGAGATGATTTCGCGGCCGGGTTTGGTCTTCATGTACTCAACGACGTCGAACTCGACGCCCAGCTCCTTGGCGATCGCCAGAGCATTCGTTGAACTGTTTCAATTCGGGTTGTGGAAGATGGTGATATTGGCCATGACCGCAACCTACCAGTCGGCCACGTTCCGCCGGACAGCCGCGGGACCAGCGGCTACAACAGCGGTTTGACGCCTTCCATCACGGCCCGGAGCATCGGTTCGGCCGCACCTGAATTCGGGAAGGTGAACCCCGGAATGATGATCTCGTCGACGCCGAGCGCGGCATACGCGTTGACCTGGTCGGCGACTTCCTGTGCGTTGCCGATAATGGAGGGGCGAGGTAGCTCCGATGCCCGCAGCTTGTCGGCTACGGCTTTGTCATCGGTGAGAAACAGGAGGGCGGCAATCGTCTTTTGGATCGTGGCCGGGTCTCGGCCGACATCGGCACAGTGCTGGTTCAAGATCGCGAGCTTCTGGGCAAACATGTCGGGGGTCGCCCAGACGTTCCATTGGTGGGCATGCTTGGCCACGATCTTCAGCGTGCGCTTTTCGCCGCCGCCACCGACAAGGATGGGGAGCGGCGATTGCACCGGCTTCGGGTCGAGCGGGGCATCGTTGAACTGGACGTGCTTCCCGTTGTAGGTCGTGCGGTGCTGGGCAAACAGGAGGTTGAGGGCTTCGCAGGTCTCGTCGAAGCGGTCCATCCGCCATTTCACATCACCGAACTCCATGCCGTAGGCCGCGTGCTCGTTCTCCTGCCAACCCGCGCCGAGCCCGAGAATGAAACGGCCGCCGGAGATCTGATCCAGGGTGGCGGCCATGTTCGCCAGAAGGGCGGGGTGGCGATAGGTGTTGCCGAGCACAATGGTGCCAAGTTTGATGGTCGGAACGGTAGAAGCAAGCGCGCTTAGTATTGTCATCGCCTCATTGACCCGCCCATCGACCGGCTCCGGCGCATTCGGCATGAAATGGTCGGAATACCAGAGCGAATCCCACCCGAGTTGCTGGGCGGTCTGAGCGGTTGCGAGCGTGTCGGCCCATGAGTACGACGTGTTGATCCAGTATCCAAAGCGCATGCGCAAACCTTACGTTCTCCGCGGCTCCGTCGCGGCGCTCTGGCGACATGGTGCTGTTGTTTTCTGAGGGCCGGTCAGGCTTCTGTGCCGAACCCGCTCCCTCCACGTCCTCCGCTGGGCTCACCCGCCGCGGCTGGTCCTGACTGCAGTGAATCCGCACGGGGACACAGGGTTGGCCAGAGATCGACCCGACTGCGACGATATCCGAGGATGTCATTCGACGATTTCCGAGGTTTGAGATCGACGTTATCCGGAAAACGGTTCGAAACCCTGTAGAGTGACACTGTGCCTGCCGATCTCCTTGCCCGACGCGCGCTTGGCGTCGCTCAGCGACGTTCGCGGATTTCCCGGGTGGTCATCGTCAACGGCCCCAGGCAATCCGGAAAAACCGTGCTGTTACGAATGGTCCACGAATCGACCGGGGGTTCTTGGAACACCCTCGACGACGCCAAAGCTCTTCTCGCAGCTCGGCGCGATGCCGGTGGATTCGTTCGGGAGAGCGAGCGTCCGCTGTTCGTCGACGAAGTGCAACGCGCCGGTGAACCGTTCATCCTTGCCGTGAAAGCGGCGGTCGATCTCGACGACTCTCCGGGTCAGTTCTACCTGGCCGGTTCCACCCGCTTTCTCTTTGAACCTCGTCTTTCGGAATCACTCGCCGGGCGGGCCCTGTTTGTTGACCTCTGGCCGCTTTCGCAGGGTGAGATCCAGGGAACGGCCAACGAAGACTTCGTCACTCGTGCGTTCGCCGGCTTCGAGTCACTCCTCGCTCCGACGACCGTACGCGCGCAGACTGAATCGCGTCACGCCACGATGGAACGCGTGTGTCGTGGAGGAATGCCCCAGGCGATCCGACTCGCTGGTCGTGATCGACGCGAGTTCCTGACCGGATACGCGCGCACGCTCGCATCTCGCGACGTTGCCGAGATCGGTCGCCTCCCAACCTCGTTCAATCTGGCAACGCTGATGCGCATCCTCGCCGGCAGAACGTCGAACGAACTGAACACCTCGGAGATCGCCCGTGTGATCGGCGCCAGTCCCGATGTCACCAAGCGGGTCGTGGCGATGTTGGAGACGGTCTACTTCCACTACCTCGTCCCGGCCTGGTCGAGAAACCTCACGGCGAAGGCCGTTCGCCGCCCGAAGCTCCACGTCACCGATTCCGGACTCGCCACCGCACTATGCGGAGTCGACGCCGACGTGTTGCGTCGGCCGGACAGTTCGATGAGCGGTGCATTCCTCGAGTCGTTCGTCGTCGGCGAAGTCGCCCGACAACTCACGTGGTCCGACACCGAAGCGTCGATGTTCCACTGGCGCGACCGCGACGGCGCCGAAGTCGACATCGTGCTGGAACAAGCCAACGGCAACGTAGTCGGCATCGAGGTCAAGGCATCGTTCGATGTGCACGCTGGCGACGCGAAAGGCCTTCGGGCGCTCCGTGATCGACTCGGGCCGACATTCGTTGCCGGGATTGTGTTGCACTGCGGCGATCGCGTACAGCGACTCGACGAGCGGATCGTTGCGCTGCCAATTGCCGCGCTGTGGTCGCCGTGATCTTTCCGGCGGAGACCTGTCACGATGGCTGACATGGCAGAGCATGATCGCGGGACAGTAACGGAGCGGCCGTCGGGGACGGTGACGTTTCTGTTCACGGATGTGGAGGGGTCGACGCGGTTGTGGGCGGCGGACAAGGAGGCGATGTCGGCGTCGTTGCTGGTCCATGACGCGATCCTGCGTGGCATCATTGAGGGCTTCGGTGGGTACGTGTTCACGACCGCCGGTGACTCGTTCGCTGCGGCGTTTGGTCGGGCGTCGGATGCGGTGCGAGCGGCGTCGGAATCGCAACGCGCGCTTAGTAACGTGGAGCGGCCGGGACCGGTGTTGAAGGTTCGTATGGGTCTGCACCTCGGTGAGGCGGAGGAACGGGGCGGCGACTACTTCGGGCCGGTCGTGAATACCGCGGCGCGAGTTGAGGCGGCCGGTCATGGCGGTCAGACATTGATCACCGAGCCGGTCCGTATTGCCGCAGGCGTGACCGACGTGACCGATCTTGGTATGCGCACATTGCGTGACGTCGCCGAGCCGTTGCGTCTCTTCCAACTCGGCGCCGAAACCTTTGCGGCGTTACGGGTCGTTGATCCGTTGATGTCGAACCTTCCGGTTCGTCCGACGCGGTTGATCGGCCGCGATGTCGAGCTTGGTCGTGTTCGCGGCCTGCTGGCGGAGAGCCGACTCGTGACCCTCACCGCGGTTGGCGGCTCAGGAAAGACCCGCCTCGCAATTGCCGTGGGTGAAGCCGAGTTGCCGCATCATCGTGGTGGCGTGTGGTTTGTCGATCTCACCGCCGTAAGCAACGGTGCCGAGGTGCCGGCCGCCATCGCCAATGGGCTCGGACTCAGTCTCACCAGCGGCGACCAGACGAGACAGATCCTGGTGTTCCTCGCCGACAAGCAGGCGCTGGTGATCCTCGACAACTGCGAACACCTCATCGAAGAAACCGCCGCCTTCGTCGACGCCTTCCTGGCCAGCAACAACCCGGCGAAGATTCTCGCGACGAGCCGCGAGGCATTCGACATCGACGGTGAGCGCGTCGTCGTCCTCGGGTCGCTCGCCACCGACACCGCCGACTCGCCCGGCGTGCGACTCTTCGTCGACCGGGCCACGGCTGTGCATCCTGAGTTCACGCTCACCGCGAGCAACACGTCGACGGTGAGTGCGATCTGTGGCCGGCTCGACGGCATGCCCCTCGCCATCGAACTCGCTGCGGCCCGGGTCACGGTGATGAATCCCGATGAGCTCCTCGCCGGGCTTGATGACCGTTTTCAGCTCCTCTCCGGCGGGCGCCGGCGCAGTCGTCAACGCACGCTCGAAGCAACCTTGGATTGGTCCTATAACCTTCTCGAACCCGAGGAGCAGCGCGTATTTCGTGCTCTGGGTGTGTTCGTCGACGGGTTCGATCTCGACGCCGTCGCGGCCGTCACCGGGCTCGATCGCCGAACTGCGACCGGTCACGTCGAGACGCTTCAGGCGAAGTCGCTCGTGGTGCGCGCCGACAAGCGAAAGGCCACCCGGTTCCGGTTGCTCGAAACGGTGAAGTCCTACGCCGAGGACCGTCTCGTCGACACGGGCGAAGCCGAAACCATCCGCGACCGCCACCTCGCCCACTTCCATGCACTTGCTTTGACCGACGGCCGCAGAGTTGTCGGGTCACTCGACGTCGGCCTCCGACTCCGCCACGATTGCCCGAACATCACTTCGGCGTTCGAATGGGCCGGCGACCATGACAAGTGGATCATCGCCGGGGAACTCCTCACCGCCAGTTGGAGCGCCTACTACCTCGACGTTCGATTCACCGAGCACAGAACCGCTCTCGCCCGCAGTACCGGCCACGTCGCCGAACTCGACCCCGACCTGCACGGCTGCATCACCGTCCAACGCTTCGCATCGTCCATGCACCTCACCGACTACGCATTCGCCGCCACCGTTGCCGACGAACTGACACGGTCACGGCTAAACAAATTCCGCGCCATTGGGTGGGCGTTCACCGCATGGCGCAGCGCATTCGGTTCACCCCAGAACGTCGACGGGCTTCTGGCCAAATCCGGGGACGAGCTCAGCCAGCAGACCGAATCCGAAACGCGATTGTCCGACGCACACGCCTTTGCCGAGATCTGGGCCCTGTGGGCACAGAGCAATGCTGCGTTGTTACGTGGCGATTTCGAACGGGCCCGAGACCTCTCCTACGAGCTCGGCAGGCGTGCTCAGTTCGCTGACGCCTCCATCGGCACTGTGACGGCGGCGATATCGGAAGTGCTGCTCGGACAACCGACGGCCGCGCTCGCGACGGTCGCGCAACTCGACGGGTTCGACCTTCCCTTCGTAGACGGAACCGAAGTACGCGCACTCGCACACCTCACACTCGGCGACACCGACACCGCGATCAGTTTCATTCGGCGCCTCGCTGCACGGGCAGCAACCGGACTCTTCTCACGCGAGTCCGGCGACGCCATGCTGCTGCTCGCAGCACTTGCCCACCATCACGGCGATGACGACGACGCCCGACAATTCCTCCTCGAAGCCGGCGGAGGCCGCCAACCCGGCACCATCGCCTACGGCCGTCATCTCGCGCGACTCCTCGGCATCGCCGACGAGTACCGGACTCAACCCGGCGACTCCAGGGACGCCATGGGCATCGTCTCGTCCCTTCACGCCCTCCGCACCGAACTCACC
>JANMZO010000331.1:0-2630 GCA_031383405.1 Acidimicrobiia bacterium
GCTGAACGATGCGTCGTCGGTTGGGCACGCCCCCGAGGAAGATGTTTTGGCGACCTGCTTGTCGAAGGTCACCCCCGGTGCTTCGGTGGATGCACCGGCTGAAGTGATATGGGTACCTAGTGGTTCAACGCTGAGGCGGTCACCGTTGAGTGGGTTGCCGTTCGTGTCGGGTCGCATGTGCGCGACGCCGTCAACGGTCGCCGTATTCGAGAGCAGGTCCTTGGCCAGAACGGGCGACGACGAGTTGTCGTTGTGGTTTCCCGTTTGGTAATACCGACGCACTTTCGTGGGGATGCGAATCTGCAGAGCGGAATTCGAGGAGCCGAGACCGGCCCCGGAGAGCGCACCCGGGTTTCGAATCGTGTCGGTGAACGCTGTCGCCAGACCCGTGGCGGTCTTGTCGAACACGACGTCGTAGGTGCCGCCGCTGATCGGGGTGACACCGGCGTAGTCGATGTCAGTCCACGGTCCTGATGTACCGAAGCGGAACTGGGGAACCTCACCGGTCGGATCACATTCAGCCGGGGTGCCGGTCGGTTCATAGTTGGCGGCTCCGAGAACGCAGAGTCCGTTCGGGATGGTGTCGTGTAACTCCAGATCGGTGAAGGTACGGTACTCCGAGGTGTTGATCGTCAGAACCCAGTGCAGAACGTTGCCCTGCAGAAACGCCGAATTGCCTTCCTCGACCGTATTGCTGAGGGCCAGATCCTTTGCGTTGTTCGGGGCGACGGCAGTCTTCGAGTGGGTGGCAAGGATGGCCCCGACCCGCGGCCCGGTGTAGGTGCCGGTTCCGATCACGGTATTCGTGGTTGATTCGCCCGCGCCCGCTTCGGCCCCGGAGTTGTTGTCGAGATTGGCGGCCTGCGCACCGGTTGTGGCCGGTACGGTCCCGTTGCCGGATGCATTTCCGTTCCAGTCCATGGTGTTTCGCCGTAGCGGAATCCCGGCCTTGACGTTCAGCGTGATGCTGGTGCCGGCGGCAAGGTTCCCCAGGCTCGACCACAGCACGTGGGTGTACACGCCGGGAGCCAGCGAGACCGGCACGCCAATTCCCGGTGCGCTTCGCGTCTCGACAAGTGTTGGCGCGGTGCAGGAGCCCGGAACCATGGCGGGGGCTCCCGGGTACTCGAGGGGAACGCCCACGTTGGTCGGTGCGTTGCCGGTGTGGTCGACACCGTTGCAGCCGAGGAACTCCACATTGTCGGTCAGCCAGTCATCGATCAGCACGCTGTTCGTCGGATTGACCTTGTTGTTTGTCACCGTGATCGTGTAGTTGGTGGCCCAGTCATGCACGCCGCGAAGCGACGGTCCTCCCGTCTTCGTGACGCGGAAGGCGATGACCTGGGTGCTGGCCGTCGCCAACGCGCTGTAGCCGCTCGCCGAGCCGCTGCCCGTGCTGGTGGTTGGAACTCCGTTAGCATCGAACTTCGTCGGGTCATCGGGGTTCGGGACGACGGAAGGGTTGGACTGAATGTAGGCGCGCGCCGAGTTCGTGTACGTGGATCCAACGGGAAGGGTCGTGGGATTGGCCGACACGGAATACGTGATTGTCGAACACTGGCTCGCAACAAGGTCGCTCACGTTCTTCCAGATGACGATCGTCGTACCGCCGGGTCCTGCCGTCGTCTTCGATGGAGCGGGAGTGGATGCGGCGATGGCCACACCGGCCGGAAGAACGTCGCGAAATGCGAGGTTGTACCCGTTCGTGCCCGAAGGGTTGCAGGCCTTCAACGTCACGGTAGCCTCGTCACCGAGGAGAACCTCGGCCGGGGCGGTCTTCGTGAGCGTGATGTTCGGGGTTCCGCTCGCGAGCACATTCGGGAGTACGAAGGTGTTCATCGAACCCACGATCGCGGCGACGCTGGCCCAGATCTTCAGACGTGTCTTTCGTCGCTTGCGGTCGGAATCGGCGAGGAGGCGGTACGCCTCCGCCATCTCAGCCACCGTGACATGTGAAAGGTGGGGGTTGGGCACATAGTCGAATCGGTGCTCAACGTTGAAGTCTTGAGGGATCGAATGAGCCGTGAGGACCACGTCTTTGCGGGAACCCGCAATCCTTGCGAACTTCCGATAGAGACCAGATGCAACCGTGAAGTTGCTGTGTTGGCGACACGTCAACGGTCACGGCCACCGTTCACCATGCGAACGGAATCCGTCGGGTCAGGCCCGAACCCACGTACCTGACTCCCGACTTGTTGAAGTCGACGTGGAAAATTCCGTCATATGTCTCCGTCGATGGAGAGGTCTCCTTTGCCGTTCGGTGTCACGCAGGACCGTGAGGAGATCCGAAACGCTCCCGACCGGCCGATGGTGGGATTTCGTGGATGCTGGAGCCTGCCTCCCGTGTTGTTGAAAGTGCGCCTTCAGGCCGCAGGGGTCGTGACCGAAGGACTACTCATGACTTCGTAACCGACCGATTTTTACCGCCTTGATCTCGAACGGGCGAGTTCAGTGACCCCCAACGGACAAGCGAACGGGCCGAACGGTCTATTGCGCAGCAAAAGTGGAGCTGAAAGGATTTTTACGTGGATTTCCCAGATGACGTGGTGGTTGTCGGCGGTTGTGGGCACGTTGGCCTGCCTCTCGGCGTGGCGTTCGCCAGTCGCCTGCTCAGAACGACCGTGTACGAC
>JANMZO010000398.1:0-13391 GCA_031383405.1 Acidimicrobiia bacterium
CTGCACTGGGGAGGCTGTTGTCGCCGCTTCACCAAGCATGGTTCCTCACTTCCAACCCCTCGCCGTGCTTACAGCCTGCGACCTCACGGTGGGCCCTGTCAAGCGATGGGCGTGCATGCCCTCGGACGGTCCACGAACACGGCTGTCCGCAACACCTCACTGCCGGGTTTGAGGACGACGACCTCGGCACGAGCAAACCGAAGCCGAGAAAAGAGCATCGGCGCGTAGACCGGTATGCCCTGTTGGGTGCCGATCACAAATGCAGGTTGCACTCTTCCGACCTGCGCGTCTACAGCGCAGAGCGGCAGATCTGGACGGGTCGGGCTACCAGATGCCTGGTATCAGCCGGCGACGGTCACGAGCGAATGTCGTGTAGCGCTGGCCCAGCGCGGACTCAAGCGCTCGTTCTTCCACACGAATGCGACGGAGCATGGCAGGCAACGTTCCGAGGAAAGTAAGCACGAGACCGGGGTAGGTACCTAGCGAAAGGCCGACCCCGAGAAACGCGACCGCAGAGCCGGCGTACATCGGGTGCCGCACCCACCGATAGGGGCCGTCCTCGACCACCTGATGCTCGTCGTGAATCGTCACGACTCCCTGATGAAAGCGGCCTAGCGATACATGGCTCCACTGCCGGATGGAGACGCCGAGTACGAGGACGCCGATGCCGGTAGCAAACACAAGTCGAGGCATCGGCAGCGAAAGCCAGCCGATGAAGCTGAGCGCAAGTGAAATAGTCACGAGGGCGACGGGGAGCGCATCCAGGTAGATCAGTGCCCAGCGATCGTCTCGTCTTGTCGAGTCACTCGGAGTTCCGAAGCCCTGCGAAAACTCCTGCACCAAGAACACCAGCATCACGATTGAAAACGCTGCGAACCCCGGCCACGTCGCGACGAACGGCATCAACGCAGACTACAAGAATGCAGCTCGACGGCCAGCTGCTTGGTAGCGCCGATTGCCCGCTCTGGAGCGGTTATGCAAGGCGGTGCGGTCATGCAGAGGCCGGGCGGGTTCTACGGTTTCGGGTTCGCCTGGTTGAGGATCGCCTTGTCCGGTGATGGGCGTCGCGGTTCTGGCCTGTCTTGAAAGGAACCCGAAATGACTCATTCCACGACGTTGAGCGTGGTCACCGCTGACGTGTTCACCGAGGTCGAACTGCGAACGCTCGCAGGCTTCCTCGGCGGCTATTCCGGTCTGACCCGCGACGCCTACGCACTGGATCTCCGCCAGTTCGCCCAGTGGTGCCACGACCGCCACACCGCACTGTTCAGCGTGACCCGCAACGACATCGAAGCATTCGCCCGCAACCTTGAAGACCTCGGCCGCGCCCGCGCGACGATCTCGCGGCGACTGTGCACGATCACCAGCCTGTACCGGTAGGCGGTCGAGGAAGGACTCCTCGACCGGTCACCCGCCGTGCACGTACGTCGACCCCGGTTGGACTACGAGTCCAACGCCACCGGCCTGGACCGCAACGAGGTCGGTGCGATGCTCGTCGCCGCCGGCCTCGCCGGCGCCCGCGACCACGCGTTGATCTCGCTACTCGCGTTGAACGGGCTGCGTGTCTCGGAGGCGATCGGCGCGAACATCGAACAACTCGGACTCGAACGCGGTCACCGCACCCACGTGATCCACCGCAAAGGCGGCAAGACCGTGACGATCCCACTCGCACCGCGAACCGCCCGCGCTGTCGATCTCGCCGTCGGCGAACGATCCGAAGGACCGATCTTCTGCGACCGCACCGGCGCACGACTCGACCGACACGGCGCCGCCAGAGTCGTGCGACGCATCGCCCGACGAGCAGGGATCCACAAGCGCGTCGGACCACACACGCTGCGGCACGCGTTCATTACCGCCGCACTCGACGCCGGTGTCCCACTGCGCGACGTCCAAGAAGCCGCGAGCCATGCCGACCCTCGCACGACGATGCGCTACGACCGTGCCCGGCGCAGCCTCGATCGGCACGCCACCTACATCGTGTCGACGTTCATCGCCGGAGCGACGCGTCCGGGTCAAACCGCTCGACATCAACTACTCGACGTTCGTATCTGTTTGTAATACACTCGCGGTGTGGGTGAGTTGTTCGATCTCGACCGGTTGGACGACACCGATCCGTTCGAGATCGACCGACAAGCCGCTCACCTGTTCGAACACGACCCCTACGGCATCGACGAAATCTATGAGATCTGGAACTCCGACCCGCTCTTCTATCCGGCCAAACCACCAGCACACTGGCTGATGGTCGCCGAGATTGCCGGTGAGGTGTTGATGGTGCCGCTCGCCCCGTCCGATCACGACGACCCGACCAGATGCCGTCCGATCGGCTGCTACCTCGCTGCCAAACATCTCGCTGACCGATATACAAGGAGGACCGATGACCACCAAGAAGATGACACGGCAAGAAGAACACGACTTCTACGCCGACCCCGAGAACCAGACACCCCAAGGACCCGCCCGGCGGCGTAACTCGAAGCTGTCCGAGCTCGTCCCGGTGAGGTTTCCGCCAGAGACGCTCGCGAAGATCCGCGACGCCGCCGACGCAGATGATCGGTCGGTGTCGGCGTGGATCCGCCGTGCGGTTGACCGCGAACTCGAACAAGGAACCAAGACCGCCTGAACACCCGACACTGCGACCGGTACGGCGCCGCCTCCAACCCCTTACTGGTATAATGCCAGGTCAGGGGCTCTTTTTATTCGACCGGTCGCTACCGGCCGATACCAGTCGAAACCCCACGCCGGTGTCCCGCTCCGCGACGTCCAACAAGCAGCGAGCCACGCCGACCCACGAACCACCATGCGCTACGACCGCGCCCGACAATCATTGGACCGCCACGCCACCTACATCGTCGCAGCCTTCGTCGCCGGAGCATCCCGCTCCTCATAACCGCCGACAGGACCGGGCGGATCGCACCGATACCGCCCGGCACCGCCGGGTATGCGTGCCCTCTTGGCGGCGGCGGACTGAGTGAAGTGTGCGCCCTCGATCCGGCGATCGGGGACGGTCCAGGCAGTGTTCTCAGTTGGCGATCGCTGCCCAGGCGCGGTGCCCTGCCGGGTTGCTGTCTCGGGCCTCTTTAGTTGGGCTGTGGTTCTGTGTTGGCGACGTGGTGAGTGGTCGCTCAGAACGGCACGATCTTCGACACGTTGTCCGAGCCGGGCGTTGGTGGCCCAGATGTTGGTGCCATCGAACGCCACCCCGACCGGGATGCTGCGAGGACGGTTCAGAACGCGCCCGCGTACCTTAACTGTGTGACAGCTGGCCGTCCTCCGGCCGGGCCGTGGCCGCGCTCCACCACCAGCCAGGCTCATTGGGAGTGCCATTCTCGCGGTATCAGCTCGTTCCGTTGATGATCGTGAGCGACCCCGTCGACGCAGCCTGTCGGTGGCCGATGATCGCTTGGTACTCCTCGGACTCGTAGAAGTCTCGCGCTGCTTCCGCATCCGGAAACTCGACGAGGACGGTCCGGGTGTGCGGGTGCTCGCCCTCGAGGGACACCTGCGCCTCGTCGACCGCGATGAAACGTGCTGAGGTTCGGGCCATGGCTGCGCCGAGCTCCGGTGTCATGAAACCGGACTCGTACTCGCCATAGCGGGAGCGGTCGTGGATGGAGATCTCAGCGAGGATGTAGGCCGTCATCTTCCCATCATCGCGCAAGGATCACCGAGGCGATCGATAACCGCTCGGCACGCCGTACCGCGTCCGCCGTCGCACAACGTGGCCGGTCGGAGGTATCTCATAGGTGCCGGTAGGTGACGTCCGATAACGCGCTCACCATGACCCATGGAAGAGCCACTTGAGAGCGCTGCACTTCGGCCCGAGCCGTGCGCCCACCAGGGCGCTCCGGTACGCCGGTAGTCGAGTGGTCCCTCTGTTCGCAGCCAGCTGTCACAATCGAGTGCGATACTGCCGACGTGTTGCCCGCTTGAGCCGAGCAGATCGGCAGATAGGTGCGGGTACGAAGCCCCCGTTCAACGATCGCCGACTGTGCCCTGCGGCCTTGTGGATTCAGAAGATCGAGGGAGTGTGCGCGTGATGCGGCCTGCCGGTCGTGAGCGCGCGTGGCGGATGCGAGCGAGCGGGTTACGCCGCTTCGAGGCCCTCAGGTCGGGCGCTGCTCGACAGGTGTGTTGAAGAAGTCGGCGAGCCGGGACAGGACAGCCTGGGAGTCGGCCGCCAGATCGCCAAACACGGGCGCGATCCGTGAGCGTCCGGCGAGTGCGTCCGCGACATCAGCTGCGGGCGGCCCCGCAGTGGTCACTCGGTTGACAGTGAGGACGATGGCAGCGCGACCGTCCAGATCGAAGACGCCCCCGCCGTCGCCACCCAGGTTCAGCTTTTCCTGCACCTGCTCGCCGAACATTGGCGCCACCGTGGCGGCGATAAACACCCCATACGCCGTCGCGTAGGCGGTCGCGTCGTCGTCGGTGGCGTGTTCGGTGCCCCGTGCGAGCAACACGTCGCGCTCGTGGATCCACGAGTCCCAGAAGGCGTGTAGCACCAGGACTGTCCAGTCCATCGGCCCGTACGGGAGACTGACGCCGAAGTTGCGGCCTTCGGCCAGCCGTGCGCGAGCGACCGCGCAAAGTTCTTCGGTCGTCGCGACGAAGCGACCAAGGGTGGCGTCGGGTGATTCGTGGGCCGATGCCATCAGCCACCCGCGAGGCGTGATTCTCGGGTCGAAGCCAGCGGTGACGTCGAGCGTGCGGTCCTGCGTCCCTGCGGCGATCTCGTTGGCGTCGCAGAGGTGGCGGACGACTTCGTGCGCGGACCACTCGGCGCACCGGGTCGGGCCGGCCCAGTCGTCGGGAGCGAACCCTTCGAGGACCGTGACGAACCGTCGCCGCTGCTCGACAAAGACGTCAATCAGGTGCTCTGGATCGAAGTCGCACGCGCCTTCCGTGCGTAGCAGCAGCGTGCCCGGCCGCATGAAGGCGACCCTAGCCCTCGAACGCCTCAGGACACCAGGCGTCCGAGGGCGCTGGTTTCGACGGAACCCCACGAAAGCGACTCCGTGTCTCGAACAAATCGCGCTGGCTCACCGCGTTCATAGTGCCCGGTATGCGCGCCTGACGCAAGTGTCGATCTCAGCTCGGAAGCCGCTCGGTAACGGTGCGCAAAATCCCAGCCTCGACCACGCCCGATCACACACATAACGGCCCATATGTGAGCGCGGCTTGAACCCGGTTGTACTGCCACCCGCGCCTGAAGGTCGTTCATCCTCGGTTCGCCCCGGGCGCTCCCACCCTCACCCACAGCCGTCAGCTCGCAGGAGAAGAGGCCAAGGGTCCCTTCGGGTCGAGCAGCCTCCGTCGATATGTTGCCGCCACTCTGCAAGAAGAGTGAGACATGTAAGGAGTTCCCGGTCGAGGGTTGTTGACTCGGTCAGGTTCTCCGGGCACGCCCGCCCGCCATACGCGGTGCCTACGTTCGCGGACTCCTGACGGCATCTGTTGCGTTTCGCAGGCGGTCGGGCGCTCGTCGATGGGTGTTGCTACGGTTGGGAGGCCAATTTCGAGGAGGGGCATTGTTGAAATTACCGCAGTTGGGTGGGTCCCTATTCGTGACTGACGGAGGTATCGAAACGGACCTGATTTTCAACAGGGGGGTCGATCTCCCGGAGTTCGCATCCTTTGTTCTGCATGAGAACCCTCTGGGTGAAGCAGTGCTCCGAGACTACTTCGCAGACTATTTCCGGATCGCGGCCGAAACTCGACTTGGCCTCGTCCTGGAGACCGCGACGTGGCGCGCGAGCCGCGACTGGGGCCTTCGGCTCGGCTACGACGAAGCCCGGCTTCGGTGGGTCAACCAGCGGGCGGCTGAGTTCATGCTTGAGCTTCGGGCTGCCGCAGCAGACAGCACTGTGGTCGTGAGCGGCTGCGTCGGGCCGCGAGGCGACGCTTACCACGACCTCGGTCCCGCAAGTGCCGACGAAGCATTGGCCTACCACCGACCGCAGGTCGAAGTCCTGGCAGGCAGCGGGGTCGACCTCCTCACCGCTTTGACGTTGACGAACGTTGCCGAAGCGATCGGGTTCGTCAGAGCGGCGAGCGAATGTTCGATACCCGGGGTGGTGTCCTTCACCGTGGAAACCGACGGACGACTCCCATCAGGAATGAGCCTGGCCGAAGCCATCGAGACAGTCGATGCCGAGACCGGTAGCGCTGCCGCCTACTTCATGATCAATTGCGCGCACTCCGATCATTTCTCCCCGGTGCTTCTCGGCTCCGCTGGGGGTCTCGGGCGAATCCGTGGAATCCGGGCGAACGCGTCACGCCAAAGCCACGCCGAGCTGGATGACAGCACCGAGTTGGACGATGGCGATCCCGCGGAGTTCGGTGACCAGCTCGCCGCACTGCATGCCGCGAACAGACAGATCAACGTCCTCGGCGGCTGCTGCGGCTCCGACGCTCGCCACATCGCGGCGATCGCCGCTGCCCACCGAAACGGCTGAGCGGGGTCCCCGCGTCCGCTGAAAACCCAGCAAGGTATGCATCGGTCGCGTGCGTCGCATCAAGCCGTTCGATTTCACGATGTCTTTCGCGTGAATCCGGGGCAGGAGCTGTTGTCGAAGCAGGGACTCGGCAGCGCCGGCCCGCTCCGCCATCGGCGGAGCCATCATCTGGCGGCACACGGGCCTGCGCTATCGTGGCGCCTCGAGCACGCTGATCTCAGAAGGCAGGCAGGCAGTGAAAAGATTGACATTGACCGGTGCGATTGCCGCGGCACTCCTGGTGGGTGTGCCCGCAGCTATCGCTGTTCCGACTGCCAGCCAGTACAAGACGCAGGTGAACGCGATCTGTAAGGCCGGGTTGGTCAGGCTCAACGCGATCGCCGAACCTTCATCACCGAAGGATTACGCCACATACGCCGATAAGCAGGCCACAGTCGGATACGACCTGCTCCAAAAGATCTTGGCGGTGAAGCCGCCGGTAGCGCTGCAACCCTTGGTGCTAAAGGCCGCGAAGCCGCAAGGCCAGGCCGTCGACGCGCTTCTCGTCCTTCGTGACACGATCAAAAAGGGTGGCGACCCCCAGAAGTCCCTCGACGCAGCGCTGCCGAAGATCAACGCCCTCACCGCTCAGGCCGACGCGGCATGGAAGGCCGCTGGGCTGACCGCCTGCGCCGCGTAGTTCGCACCAGGGGAGCGCGTTCGGCGAGCACCGAAGTACTCGACTTCCAACGGTTGCGGCGCCAGTGCCAAGTTGTCGCGGGGGTGTCGCACTCGAGCCGCAAGTTGACGCTCCAACCGCAATCGTGTCTACGGTATCCGGGACTTGGAGGGTATTCGATGTTGCCGTCGTTCGAGTTTGGGGCCGTCGACAGTTGCGGTCGATAGATGCCGTCGATAGTGGCTGACAACATACGCTCCGTGATCGCCGTTGACTGGTCGGGCGCGGCGGATGATCGGGGCGAAAATGTATGGCTCGCCCACTGCGTTGACGGGGAACTGGTAGAGCTGAGAAACGGGTGGCGCCGGGCGGAGATCGTCGACCGGGTCACCACGTTGGCGTCGAGTTACCCGGATTCGGTGGTCGGGCTCGATTTCTCGTTCGGCTTTCCGGGCTGGTTCGCCGCTGAGCATGGCTGGTCCACGGCGGTTGATATGTGGGCCGACGTTCGCGACTCGGGTGAGAAATGGCTGCGTTGTTGTCCGCAGCCGTTTTGGGGGCGGCCCGGTCACAGGCGTGGGCCCGAGGAACAGTTCCGGGTGACGGAGCGCGAGGTGGCGCAGCGGTGGTCGGTGCGGCCCTCGTCGACGTTCCAGATCGGCGGGGCCGGGTCGGTCGGCACCGGCTCGATCCGGGGGATGCCTCACCTTCTGAGCTTGGCCGAGGCCGGCTGCGCGATCTGGCCCTTCACTGCGACATCCGCGCTCCCGATGCCCGCCGCAACCGTTGTCGAGATGTACCCCCGCCTCTTCACGGGGCCGGTGGTGAAGCGTCGTCGCAGCCCTCGCGAGCTTGTGCTCGCCACACTGCCCTCGCCCGGTGGAACTCACATCGCACACGAACGACTGCTGGAACTTGCTGCGATCAGCGAAGATGCCTTTGATGCGGCCGTTTCAGCCATTCGTATGCATGCGTATCTTTCTGTCGGACTTGGGAACCTAGTTACGTCCCCTCCGGCACCGGTGTGCTGCCGGATCGAAGGCGCAATATGGGAGCCCCCGGGTCGGGCAACCTGACTTTCGTCGGGGGCTCGACCAGAATGGCTCACGAATGACCGAGCCAGGAACGGGCGTGCCGACGACGACGACAGGCAGCGAGCGACGGGGAATAGCGATTGTCGCAGCGCTGGCGGTCACCGAAACCACATCATTCGGTGTGGTCTACTACGGGTTCGGCACGCTGCTTCCTGCGACACAGAAGACACTCGGTTATTCGAAGGTCCAGCTCAGCGGGGCGTTTTCGCTCGCCCTCCTGCTTTCCGGCCTGGTCGGGTTGCAGGTCGGTCGGCATCTCGATCGGCACGACCCGCGGCCGGTACTCACGTGCGGTTCGGTGGCGGCCACACTCGGCACGCTGTTGTGGTCGCGGGCCTCGTCGTTGCCGTCCTACTACCTGGCTTGGACGATCATCGGGCTCTCGATGGGAATGATCCTCTACGAGCCGGCCTTTGTGGTGGTGACCCAATGGTTCCGCGGCAAGGCCCGGCGTCAGGCATTGACCGCGGTCACGCTGTTGGCGGGGCTGGCCAGCACGATCTTTGTTCCTCTTCAGGAGATGCTCGTCGACCGGTACGGATGGCGGACCGCTTTGCAGATCATGGCCGTGGTTCTGGGCGTCGTCACGATTCCTCTGCACGCGTTCGTGATCAAGCCCGCTCCCGGGTTTGAGGCGGACGAGGACGCCGGCCGTGCGGTCAATCTCACGAGGGCCGAGGCGGTCGTCGACAGGCGTTTTCAGTTCATGTTGGCCGCCAACGTGGCTATTGCGATGACGTTCTCGGCGATGGTGGCCCACCAGATCTCGTTTCTGGAGGAACGGCACTGGACGCCGGCGGCGGCCGCGGTGGCCACCGGGGCTATCGGTCTCTGGCAGGTCGGTGGCCGTGCCGTGTTCGCGCCGTTTTCGTCGAGGACCAGGTCGCAGACCGTCACGACCCTTACATACGCAGCTCAGTTTGTCGGGCTCGTGCTGCTGCTGTTCAGCTCTGCACGGCCGACCGTGGCGGTCTATGTGGCTCTGACCGGCGTGTCGCGGGGGATGTTCACCCTTGTGCGGGCGACGTTGATCGCTGAGCTCTTCGGCACAAAGAACTATGGGGCCATATCGTCGGTAATTGCGATGGCGACTTCGGCGTCGCAAGCGGTCGGACCCCTGGTCGGTGGCGCGCTCGAGACCGCGTGGGGGAGCTACGGGCTGATGATCGCGGTCCTGGCGGGTATTGCCGGAGTTGCAACCGTTCTGGCCACCCAGATCGAACGGACTCCGAAGCGGTTGGGTGCGGTCACGTAGGCCAGTCACGTGCACCGGTCCGCACGATTGACGCCAATACGCCCTCAGTCTTTGGCGCGATTGGCAAAAACGACCTCAACCCACTCTCTCATCCCGGCAATCCCGACGAGACCACCTACGGGCAGCACTTCGAACGATTGACAGAGACGCTCACGGTCGCGAACTTAGACTCATCCTTGGCAACTGTTGCGTCAACCGGTCTAGCGAGAGTGAGGGACCGCTACAGATGAGGGAGCACGAATCCGAGAACAGCCAAAACGAGCTGACGTGCGTTGAGTTCGATCGTGCCCAGGTGCGCTTGCCGCGTGTCGGTCACCCAACCGACACCAAAATGACCGACCACGTCGATGTCACCCACTTCCTCAACCCGATAGCGGCCGAGGGCGCTACCACTGTCGACGCAGCGCATGAATGCGAAAGGGAAATCGAGCGCCGATTCAACGTGTTGGTGCGACGATGGTTGTCATGGCATCGTCGGACTATCTCTCCTGGCCAGACCAGCACCTCAAACCGTCCGTCGCGGCCAACTACGACGACGCGGTGGCGGACCGGTACACCGCCGAGGCCGTCGTTCCCGCGGTCCATGTTCTGGCGGGGTTGGCGGGCGACGGCACAGCAGTCGAGTTCGCAGTGGGAACCGGTCGACTCGCGATCCCTTTGGCCGCCTCGGGAACTGTTGTATTCGGAATCGACTTCTCCGAAGCAATGCTGTCCGAGCTACAGAAGAAAGACGGCGCCGAGCGCATCCGCGTCACTGTTGGCGACATGACCGAAACCCAGGTTTGTAGCGACGCGGCCCTCGTCTACCTGGTGTTCAACACGATCGGGAACCTCCGCACGCAACAACACCAGGTCGCCTGCTTCCGCAACGCAGCTGCGCACCTCAAGCCGGGCGGGCGTTTCCTGATCGAGAACAACGTGCCCAACCTCCACGGACTATCCGTTGGCGAGACGATTCGGCTCCACGACGTTTCCCCGCACCATCTCGGGTTCGACGAGTACGCCGATCGTGTGAATCAGATCCTCATTTCACATCACTACTTCATCGACGACGATCGCGTACGAACCCTGTCCGGAGCGTTCCGCTACGTGTGGCCTTCCGAACTCGACCTCATGGCGCAACTCGCCGGGTTGACGCTCGAGTCCCGCTGGGCCGACTGGCACCGAGGCCCCTTCACCGATACCTCGAAATCTCATATCTCGGTGTGGCGAAAGCCATGACACCTCTTGTGCAGCGACGCTTTCAATGTAACCGGGTGTACGAATCGGTGTCCGGTGAACGGGCCTTGCTTGAGACCGCCGTCCGGTCGAGTTCGGAATCAGCCCCGAACGTCAAGGAGGGGTGGGCATCTGCCGATGCAGATCGCGAGAAACGGTCAAGGTTGTTGCTCGCAAACGTGTGGTGCCGGGGGACCACATCAGGGCATCGCTCATGCGGCCGACTTTCCTAAATTTGTGCCCTCGAAGCGATTGTCGGCGACCGGGGCTCGGACATGCAAGGATTTCACGGTGTTTAGCAGCGATACAAACCCGCCCGCCCTGGGCGCCCACCTCACGTCGAGCGGATGCCTGTTCGCGGTGACGTCGAGTTTGGCCACTACGTCGGTCGACGTGTGTCTTCTGAGCGATCAGGGCGTCGAGACGCCGGTGACGATGACTCACCGACTGGGTAACACATGGTGGACCCACATCGACGGTGTCCGGTCGGGTGACCGCTACGGGTTCCGGATGACGGGCCCGCACCAGTCGAGGATGAAGTTTCTGGTCGACCCCTACGCGCGGGCGATCGAGGGCGAAGTCGACTGGAAGCGCGCGGGTCACGCTTTCGAGGTGGGTAACCCAAGGAATTCCGAGCCGTTCGTGCCGAAGTCGGTCGTCGTCGATGATGCGTTCGACTGGGGCGACGACGCCCGTCCCCGGACTCCGTGGTCCAAGACAATCGTTTACGAAGCGCACGTGAAAGGGGCGACCCGGCTGCTCGATGCGGTGCCTGAGGACCTCCGCGGCACGTATGCCGGGATGGCGCATCCCGGATTCGTCGAACACCTGCAGCGACTCGGGGTCACGAGCCTGGAGCTTCTGCCCATCCACCAGATCGGAAACGAGCCTCACCTGGTCGGCAACGGACTCACGAACTATTGGGGCTACAACACGTTGGGGTTCTTTGCGCCGCACGACGCGTACAGCGCGTCGGGCCGCCGGGGCGAACAGGTCGCCGAGTGCAAGGGCATGGTGAAGTTGCTTCACGCGGCTGGCATCGAGGTGCTCCTCGATGTTGTCTACAACCACACGTGCGAGGCTGGACCGTCCGGGCCGACGCTGGCGTTCCGAGGCACCGACCCTCATGGCTGGTACCGCAGCGAAGATACGACGGGGTGCGGAAACACGCTCGATCTGACCGACCCGGTCGCGCTGCGTCTCGTTCTCGATTCGCTGCGGTACTGGATAGAGGAGTTTCACATCGACGGCTTCCGGTTCGATCTGGCCACCGCGCTCGGTCGTGGGAGCGGCGGCTTCTCCGATCGTTCGCCGTTCTTTGCTGCGGTGGCGCAGGACCCCGTCATCTCCACGGTAAAGCTGATTGCGGAACCCTGGGACATCGGAGCAGGCGGATATCAGGTCGGCAACTTTCCGGCTCCGTGGGCCGAGTGGAACGACCGTTTCCGTGACACGGTGCGCGACTTCTGGCGTGATGCGCCGTGTCCCCAGGGAGAAGTTGCCCAACGTATTACCGGATCGGCCGACCTTTTTTGGCGGAGCCACCGCGCCCCGTGGACGTCGTTCAATTTCATCACCGCGCACGACGGTTTTACGCTCGCTGACCTCGTTTCCTACAGCAACAAGCACAACGAACTCAACCGTGAAGACAACCGCGACGGCACCGACAACAACCGGTCATGGAACGGTGGCGCCGAGGGGCCGACCGAAGATGAAACGATACGCGCGCAGAGGAAAAAGCAGCAACGGAACCTCCTCGCAATGCTGCTCCTGTCGCAGGGCACACCGATGTTGGTGGCCGGTGATGAGCTTGGGCGCACGCAGATGGGCAACAACAACGCCTACTGCCAGGACAATGAGATTTCGTGGATCGACTGGAAGGCCGCTGACACCGAGCTGATCTACTTCACCGCTCGCTGCATCGCGCTACGCAACCAGTACGAGATCTTGAGAAACGCCACCTGGCTTCAACCGGAGGACGCGGGGTGGTTCGCTCCCGATGGGGTAGCGATGACTTCGGCGCGGTGGGACAGTCCGGCGTCGGAAGGTCTCACCCTGATGCTGCGATCAGGTGGGCAGCGGCTCGCGCTCGTGTTGAACGAAGCTCCCGTCGCGCAGGCGTTTCATATTGCCGGAGATGTCCAGTGGTCGGTCGAGTTGTCGACCGACGCGTCGATCGACGAGGGTGCGGTGCTCCCCCCGACCTTCACCGTTCCCGGCTCGACACTGCTGCTGCTGTGCGGGCCGATGGCCTGACAGTTTTATTGCTGCTGGCGGTGCGGCGGTGCGGCGGTGCTGGCGGTGCGGCCGGGGTTGACCGGTAGGCGGGGTCGGCCCGGCGTCGGGCTTTCGGGCTGGCCGCGAGTTTTCGGCTTTGGAGGGTAGTTGCGTCTGGTGTGCCAGGTTGCGGCGAGAGTGCGACACTGGGGCCGCAACCTGGCACGGGGGCCGCAACGGTCAGGCGGATTTCCGTCGGCTACGTGCGGGCGGTGCTGGGTGGGGCGGTGCGGCCGGTAGGCGGCCGGCGGTCGAGGTTGGCCCGGGGTCGGGCTTTCGGGCTGGACGCGAGTTTTCGGCTTTGGAGGGTAGTTGCGTCTGGTGTGCCAGGTTGCGGGGAGAGTGCGACACTGGGGCCGCAACCTGGCACGGGGGCCGCAACGGTCAGGCGGATTTCCGTCGGCTACGTGCGGGCGGTGCTGGGTGGGGCGGTGCGG
>JANMZO010000400.1:0-2973 GCA_031383405.1 Acidimicrobiia bacterium
GACCAGGCCGCTCATGACGCCCCCGATTCCCGCGAGGGCCGAACCGATGAAGAACGTGACCATCACGACGCGGTTCACATCCATACCCATCATCTGGGCGGCCTCGGCGTCGTACGAGACAGCCCGCATGGCCTTTCCGAGTTTGCTGCGGCGGGTGAAAATCGAAAGCCCGATCATGACGACGGCGCTGACGCCGATGACGACCATTCGCATAATGCTCACGTTGAGAACACCGGCGTGGATACCGCTCCGCAGCGGGACGAGCTTTTCGCTCTCGTAGCGAACGATACGTGCACCTACTACCAGCAGCATGGTCGCCTGCAGGAACATTGAGGTTCCTAGGGCGGAAACGAGAGGTGCAATGCGCGGTGCTGTGCGTAGTGGCCGGTAAGCGAACCGCTCGATGGCCACTCCGACGAGGCCGGCCCCAAGGGCTGCGACGATCATCAGCACGGGAAGCAGCAGCCCAATGGGAAGGGCGGGATCCTTGGCTCCACCCAGCATCTGCAACATTCCGTAGCCGATGAAGGAGCCGATCATGTAAACCTCGCCATGCGCGAAGTTCAACAGTTTGAGCACGCCGTATACGAGTGAGTATCCGAGCGCAATAAGCGCATACAGACTCCCGAGTGTCAGACCGTTGACGACCAACTGTACGAACTGGCCCATCAACGATCCGACACTACGTAGGAGGTGTACTTACTTCTTGACTATCTGGCTATGCGTGTCTGATCAGGAGACCAGGACGTACTTGCCGCCAGCGATCTTCGAGAGGTAGAACTTCGCGCCGACAACGTCGCCCTTGGGATCGAGCGCAACGTCGGAGCCGAGGATCGTTCCGGCAAGCTTGGCGGCCTTGACGGCAGCGGTCACTTCTTCACGGGTTCCGGGTGCTCCGGCTTTGCATGTCGACGCAACGCCGGAAGCAATCAGCTGCGCGGCAACGTATACGGGCGGACCGAACGTGCCGAACTTGTCGTCGTGTGCGGCCTGGTAGGCAGCGACGACAGATGCAGCGGCGGTAACACCGCGAACGTCAGGAGCGAACGATGTGACGTAGGCGCCTTCAAGTGAGAAGTCTTTCGGCGAGTACACGCCATCGGACCCGATAATTACGGCCTTCTTGCCCTGCTCTGCGAGCTGGGTGCCGAACTGCTGGGCGTTGGCGGCGAGTTGCCATGGAAGGATGACCGCACCGGTGTCGTCGGTGACCTTGGCGACGAGCGACGAGAAGTCGGTCGACTTCTGGGCGATCGACTCACGGACGACGGTAACGCCGGCCGGCTCGAGGGTCTTGGCGACGGAGTCGGCGAGGCCGGTCGAGTACGAGGTCTGGTCGTCGACGATAAGGACCTTCTTGGCGCCGACGACATCCTTCGCGAAGTTCGCAATGGTCGGGCCCTGTGCATCGTCGTTCGGGACGACGCGGGCGAAGGTCGGGAACTTGCCGTCGATCGTGAGGCTCGTACGAGTGGCCGAAGGCGACACATAGACAAGCTTGGCGTCGGTCATGGCCGGTCCGATTGCTTCGACTTCCTGCGAACCCGCCGGGCCGAGAACGGCAACGACAGAGGCATCGGAGATCAGCTTCTGGGAACCGGTGGTTGCCTGCGCCGGGTCGAGTTGGGTGTCGGTTTCAACGATCTCGAACTTGGTGCCGTTGGCCTTGTTGAAGTCGTCGAGGCCCATCTTGCCCCAGTTCAGCTGCTCCTGACCGATCGACGCCGCATCACCGGTGAACGGTCCCATGAAACCGATCTTGGCGACGCAGTCGGCGCCGCTTCCGGCAGGCGCCGCCGCGGCAGCGCTGGTCTCGGTGGCCGCGGCGGTGTCGGTGGCCGCAGTGGTGTCAGCCGCAGCGGTCTCGGCGGCAGCGGTGGTGTCGGCCGCGACGGTGGTGTCGGCCGCAACGGTTGTGTCGCTGCTCTTATCCGATGAGCAGGCGGTTACCGTGAGCAGAATTACCGCTATCGGTGTGATTAGGAATCGTTTGATCATTGTTCTCCCCAAGAGATGACGGCGATAGCCGTCGAGTTTGACGCGTTGAAGCTACCAGCTTGGGGTCTCGCTCACCGAACCACCGACTTGGCGAGTACCAGCGTCAGGTCAGCGATACCGATTGTTGTAGTCGGCCTACGTGACGCTGGGCCGCCCCTGGTCGAAACGCAGGCGCGCACGAGCGAGTCAGCCGTGGACGTTCACCCTCAGGTTCTCCACGCCCCGCAGCACGATCCGTTTGCTCCAGACAGGTGTTTCGTACGCCGGGGTCATCCGGGGGAAGGCGCGGACAAGGCGGGGAAGGGCTATCTGGGCTTCGAGACGGGCGAGGGTCGCCCCGAGGCAGTAGTGGGCCCCAGCGCCGAAGGACAGATGTTCGTTCGCGCCTTTTCGAGAGAGGTCGATCTGGTCAGCTGTCGGTCCCCACCTGTCGGGATCGCGGTTGCCCGACGCGAGGCCGAGTGTGACGACGGTGCCCGCTGGAATCGTCTTGCCTCCGGCCTCAACCGGCTCGGCCGTGATGCGTCGGGTGAACTGCACCGGTGAATCGAACCGGAGGAGCTCTTCGATCGCGTTGGTATCGAGGCCCGGGTCGGTTCGCAGCCGGTCGAGTTCAGAGGGAAAGCGGAAGAGGTTCGTGAGGCCGTTGCCGATCAGGTTCAGCGTGGTCTCGTGGCCGGCGATATACAGCAGAAGGACCTGGATGCGGAGTTCGTCGAACGTCAACTTCTCACCGCTCTCCTCGGCCTGGATCAGGTCGGTGAGAATGTCGCTGGCCGGGTTCTTACGCTTGTCGTCGATTACATCGATCAGGTAGGCGGTCATGGCGCCCGACGCGGCGATCGAGGCGGCCGCCTCCTCCGGCGTGTTGAGCGGGTCGAGGGTCTTCGCTATGGCGTTCGACCAGGCGCGCAGTTTCCCGATGTCCTCGTGCGGCATGCCGAGCATCTCGGAGATGATCTGCGCGGGAAGCTT
>JANMZO010000423.1:0-22987 GCA_031383405.1 Acidimicrobiia bacterium
GGCTCACGATTTCGTACGGCGAGTTTGCGGGATCTGACACGTTGTAGAAGCCGGGACCCCAGTGCGAGGGGTAGACCATTGGGGCCACGTAATCGACGTGGCGGGCCAGCGCGGGAATGTTCTGGCCGATGTCGTCAGGGCGCCTGGCGGCGATCCCGAATACCGATACCCCGAGCCGACTCCTGGTGCCGCGCAGCGCAGAGGCGGTTCCATCGACGAAGTCGACGATCATCGCTGACACCGTCTCCGGGTTGGTTTCGCGCAGACCGGGGAACGACATGTTTGCGATGGGACCTTCGGGACGTCTCACGTAATCAAGGAAAATGTCATCCACGCCAAGCTCCGCGGCTTCGCGTGCAATGTCGTACAGGTATTTCCGGACCGCCTTGGAGGCCGGGTTGGTGAACGCTCCGTAGGCGGCCTTGTACGGTTGCCCGGCGGGATTGAGCACCACTTCGTCGAGTCGCCCCTCCTTTACCGCTGCACCGGCGAACACCGGATCACGAAACGCCACGAGGCGACCCGAAACGCGCAAGCCGAGAGCGTGAATAGTGTCGACGGCCGCCTTCAGGTCGTACTGTCCTGCGTTTGCGCCGATCTCGGAGACCTTCGGCAGCGCAGAGCGGTACCCCACGAGCCCCGACTCGTCTTTGAGGTCGAGCACGACGGTGTTGATGCGTTTCTCCGCGGCCAGTTGCAGGACCGGGTCACGTAGTGCGGGGGTCACCCAGGAAATGGCTGACATGTGCACCCCCTGGATGCCCGGCAACTGCACGAAGGAGCGTCTCTCGACCAACGTGGTGTTGCCCGCCTCGTCGGTCGCCTCGGCGCGGAGCGGGCCGATCGGTGGCACCGGCAGTCGAATGCTGAAGCGGCCCTTCGTCACGGTGGCGGCCTCACCGTCGACCGTTACACGGGAACCGGCTTCGACCATTCCGGTGACCAAGAGGGGTCCATCGGCTGCGACCTTCCCTACCGGCTCGTCGAGCGACAGCACGGGGCTTTTCGAATCAACCCGAAAACGGAACGTTTTTGTGGCGCCAGATCTCCAGAGAAGCCGGGACCCTGAGCGCAGGGTGATGGTGTGTACGCCGTCGGTGAGCGGGCCGGGGACCCAGCGCAACGACGTTCCGTCGGTCACAACTTCGCCCGGCTTGCCGTCGACCACGACCTTCAGGTTTTTGGTGGCGTCGACCGGTTCGACGGAAACAAGCACCGTCAAACCCGCGAGGCGTTTCGGGGTCAGGGCCCCAAGGTCCGGGAAACCACGGACGGTGATCCGGTTTCTCGAGACAAGGACCGGAATCGTGATCAAGGCCAGGAGAGCAATCCCGCCAGCAGCAACAACAAGCGGCAATGCCCCAGGCCCACGACGCCGACGAGCGAACAACGGACCATCAGACCTTGAGCCCAGCCCCCTTCCGCCTTGGCGATCGCGTTTGTAGCGCAGGCGGTCCCGGCGCGAAGGGCGATAGGCGGAACGTCGTCGGGGTCTCCTGAAATCCGGATCCCTAGACATGCAATCTCACACGCACGGCCAGGCCGTTTGCAGGGTCAACGCGACAGACGATTCTCGACACCGGACCGTGGAGCCATCATTCGAGTCTACGGCCTCGCCGGCTGGTCCGCTGGATGACCCGTTGGCTCCCCGGGGCGGCTTGTCTCAAATTGGGCCAGCAGGATCACCCGATCGGAAAGGCCCGCTCGCCGTCACCGCTGGCCACCACCAAAATCCGCCACAGTACCCACGAGGCCTGACCCGACCTGGCGTGCGATTTCTTCGGCTTTCTGCGATCCCCCTTACCTCGAAAACGTGCCCAGGCGATCGCCAGCGCCGGAGAGCGGGTAGTTCTTCGTGTATTCGAAATTCAGCGCGTCGCTCAGACCGAGGTCCTGGGAGTTGCGGTAGAGGTCCTTGTACGCGGAGGTCGCGTCAGCGCTGTTGGAGGCAATGGTTCTGGCCAGATCAAGGACCGCCGTGTCGAGATCCACGAGCGGCACGCAGTGGCTGGCCAGGCCGTAGTCGTAGGCTTCGCGACCGCTGATCGTGCGGGCCGTGAACGACAGCTCGCGGGCTCGTGTGATGCCTACAGCGCGTACGAGGCGAGCGCTCATCCCCCAGGTCGGGCGCAGACCCCACTTTGTGTGCGTGTCGCCGAGCTTGGCTTCTTCGGCCGTGACCATCAGGTCGCACGCAACGGCGAGCTCCAGGGCACCGGTGAAACAGAACCCGTTGACCTTGGCGATTGTCACCTTCGGCATCGTCGACAGCAGTTCGGTACATCGACGGGCCGGCGAGTTGAGATCGAGAGACACGTTGCCTCCGGTGACCGGAGTCGTGGCAAGCGCTTTCAGATCGACACCGGCGGAAAATGCCCGCCCCGAGCCCGTCAGCACGACAACCCGGACCGCTGGATCTGCCGCTCCCTTCTGCAGTTCGTCGGCCAGTTCGCTGAGGAGTTGCGGGGTCAGCGCGTTCAGGGCTTCGGGCCGGTCGAGCGTAAGCGTACGGACGACATCGCCACCGGTCGTTGCATCGTCCGATACAGAAGCATCAGCTCGTAAAATTGGCATGGCCGGAGTTTGGCACCTCCCACGTGTCCGGTCGATTCGAGGTCATCCTGACGTGGCCGGTGGTCACGACGAGGTCTGGGTCAGCAGCCAGGCGGTAAGGGCGCGAACGCTGGCGGTCGGTGGTCCACCCGGCCAGGTGATGTAGTAGCCGCGGTTCGAGGTGACCTCGGGACCGACCTGTCTGAGCAGACCCCGGTCGAGCAGGTCATCGACCAGGTTGCGCCAGCCGAGTGCGAGTCCTCGACCGGCGAGGGCCTGTTGCACGACGACCGGATAATTGTTGAACAGAATCCGGCCGTGTTTCCGTGGGAGGGGTATGTCGAAGTTGGCGAACCACTGGTTCCACGACATCCACGGCCGGTCACCATCATCCATGTGGAGTAGCGGTGCGTCGACCAGATCCCCGGGCTTTGTTGATGCTTTCAGTCCGAACTGCTTCGCGACCGATGGGGATGCCACGGGGAAAACGCTCTCGGCGAAGAGAAACTCGGTGTCGACCGAGGGAAAAGAACCGTCTCCGATGCGGATCGCCGCGTCGAAGGTTCCGCCGTCGAGATCGCTCTCCCGGTCGAACAGCCACAAACGCAGTTCGCTTCCGCCCAACGTGGCCTGAAGGCCCTCGAGCCGGGGAACGAGCCATTGCTGAGCGATTCCGGGATTGCAGGCCAGAACGAAGACATGGGACCGGGGGCCGAGCTCATCGAGCGCAGCTTCAATCGAAGCGAAGCCCTGGGAGACATGCAGATGTAGCAAGCGGCCGGCGGCCGTGAGCTCGCTTCGATTGGAGGTTCGGCGAAACAAGGCGACATGGATCGCGGCTTCCAGTGATCGAATCTGCCGGGTCACGGCCGGCTGGGTCATCCCAAGTTCATGCGCCGCAGCGCTGAAACTCCCGAGACGCGCTGCCGACTCGAACACGGCGAGCCTCTGCACCCGCTCAACTCGTCGAAGCAGTTCACGCACCCGGCACCATAACCTCAGGTTATGCCATATGGTTGGAATCAGCCACTGTCGTAGGTAATCGTTTCCGGGCAGGATGTCGGGATGACAACAGTTGGATTCATCGGCCTCGGCAACCTTGGCCGTCACCTGGCCGCCAGCCTGCTTCGGGCCGGTCATCAGGTGACCGTCTATGACCTCAATCGAGCGCTGGGTGACGGACTGGTGGCCAGCGGAGCCGCTTGGGTGGACTCTGCGGCCGCGGTGGCTCAGGCCTCGGAGGTGGTCTTCACCTGCCTACCGTCGCCGGCCGTGGTCAGCGCCGTTGTGAGCGGGCCCGGGGGGGTGCTCGAAGGCTTCGGTGGAGGCGGCGGCACATGGATCGATATGTCCACAAACGATCGCAACGAGACGCTCCGGTTGGCGGCGTTGGCCGCCGAGCAAGGAGTCTCGGTTCTCGAAGCACCCGTAACCGGTGGCGTTCACAAAGCCGCCGCCGGCGAAATCACCGTGCTGGTCGGGGGCGATCCCGCCCTGTACGAGACCTACAGAGACCTGTTGTCGGCCGTCGGAAGCCCCGTGCTCTACATGGGTGAACTCGGGAGCGCCGCCATCATCAAGGTGATCACGAACATGCTTGCCTTCATCAACCTCGTGGCCGTGGGCGAAGCCTTGATGCTGGCCAAGCGGGGCGGACTCGATCTGGCCAAGTCCTTCGAAGCGATCAAGGAGAGTTCCGGCAACAGCTTCGTTCACGAAACCGAAGGTCAGGTGATTTTGAACGGCAGCTACAACATCAACTTCACCATGGACCTCGCGTGCAAGGACCTTGGATTCGCGACGACGTTCGGCCGCGAGTTCGGCGTGCCGCTCGACCTGGCGGGACTTACCGAACAGACATTCATCCGGGCCCGATCCCAGTACGGAGGTGATGCGTGGTCGTCGCAGGTCGTCAAGCTTCTTGAAGATGCTCTGGGTACGGATCTTCGGGCTCCCGGCTTCCCGGCGGAGTTGCAGTGAATACCGCCAACCATGAGCGGACCGACCAACCCGGGCTGGAGACCGCCGTGCGCCGCGAGCTTGCCGCAGCCTTCCGGTGGGCGGCGCGCCTCAACCTCCATGAGGCCACGGCGAATCACTTCAGTGCTGCGGTCTCAAACGACGGGGCCAGCTTTCTTCTGAACCCCCGGGGGCGGCACTTCTCGCAGGTACGAGCGAGCGAACTCGTCCTGCTCGACGCCGACTCCACCGCCGACGAACATCCGGAGGCCGATCCGACCGCATGGTATCTCCACTCGCACCTGCATCGCCATGTGCCCAGGGCCCGCTGCGTGCTGCATACACACATGCCCTACACGACTGCCCTCGCGTGCCTCGCCGACTTCGAGTTCCTCATGCTTGATCAGAACGCCTGCCGATTCCATGAACGAATCGCCTATGACCGGAACTACGCAGGCATGGCACTGGATGACTCGGAGGGATTGCGGGTCTCATCATTGCTCGGCGACACCAAGAGTGTGCTGTTTCTCGGCAACCACGGTGTGCTCGTGGTCGGCGCCAGCGTCGCGGAGGCGTTCGACGAGTTGTACTACCTCGAGAAGGCTGCGCAACTACAGGTGCTTGCCCTGTCAACCGGCCGCGCACTTTCTCTCGTACCGAACCAGATGGCTGCCACGGTCTGTAAGCAGTGGCTCGATTATCCCGATGTGGCGAAAGTTCATTTCGATGAATTGTGCCGCATTCTTGACTCAGAATCTCCCGACTATGCAACATGAGGTTTCGTAAAGAACATGAATATATCTGACGTTGTCGAACCACAGCAGGGTTCATCCGCCGACCATGTAACGGAATCATTTGTTATCCGTGAGCTCATTAATGCCGGAAAAACGCTGAACATCGAGTGGGCTGATGGAGGCGTGAGTAGGTTTCTGTTCTTCTGGCTCCGAGACAACTGTCCGCAGTTGCGCCACGTGACCACCGGCCACCGGGCAGTCGAAACGTCGTCGATTCCGAGAGACGTTCACCCTTCGCAGGCGATTATCACCCCAAGCGGGAGCGTGGAGATCACCTGGGAACACGACGCGCATGTCAGCACGTTCACCCCGGGGTGGCTGCGCCAAAACGACTACGGCAACGGGGCGCGGTACCTCCGGGCCCCGCACCGCCTGTGGGACGGGGCCGACGTGGGTAACCTTCCGACCGCCGACTATCCGCGTTTGACCGACGACCCAAGAATTCGTAGGGACTTCCTCAAAGACTTCCTCACCCATGGCGTTGGAATTCTCCGCGGTGTGCCATGCGAACCCGGAACGGTCCTGGCCGTCGGGGCGCTGTTTGGCGAGATACGTTCTACCAGCTGGGGCACGGTATTTGATGTCGTGTCAAAAGAAGATGCGAACTCGTTGGCGTACACGAACCTGCCGCTCGTGACCCACACCGATGAGGGATACCGCGATCCCGCGCCGACAGTTCAGCTCCAACACTTCCTGCGAGCCGATGCTTCAGGTGGAGAGTCGACTCTGGTCGACGGGTTCAAGATCGCCGAAGACATGAGGGTCGAGTGTCCTGCCCAGTTTGAACTGTTGGCCAACACGATCCTCGACTTTCACTTCGCAGACGACACCGCCGAACACCATGCCAGAGAACCCATTCTCACCCTCCGGCCCGATGGCTCGTTGAAGGCGGTCCGCTACTCGAACCATTCGGTTCTGCCCTTCCGGTTGCCGTCGGACCGCATGGAGGAGTTCTACGAGGCGTATCTGACCTTTGCTTCGAAGCGGGAGAGCGACAGCTACCAAGTTCGTCTGAAGATGGGCGCCGGCGATCTCTACATGGTCGACAACCACCGGGTGCTCCACGGTCGAACCGGCTTCTCGAGCGGAGGGGCACGTCACCTTCAAAGCTGCTACATTGAGCGTGACGAGTTGGCGAGCCGAGTCACAATGCTCGAACGCAGCCTCGAACGCAGCCTCGAACGCAGTAGTGCAGTGACTCCCTGACCTCAGGTCTGATTGAGTAGGGCCTTCGACGGTTCGTAATCGATCGACCAGTCAGCGTAAATGCCGATCTGGCGGCACGCTTTGCATTTGGCTCCGACGATCATCCAGTTGACCTCCCCGTTCGGTTCAAGGCAGTAGCCAACAACAATCTCGAAGACCTTCTGCGAGCAGGGACACGTGGCGTCACCCACATCGGCGTCGGCCCACAGATCTTCACTGTCGCCGATGAAAGCCATTTTGTTGCATCCGGTGCAGGTCCGCCGAGCGACCCCGTCTTCCTCGCTGCATTCCATCCAGAACGTTGTACCTTGACAGGCCCGGCAAATCGACTGCACCACGAAGTTGGCCGGTTCCCCCGATGCGCTGCCGAATCCGGTCACGTAGCCGACCAGGTCCGAGAGCGGGGATGGATCGCCGGCGGGGGACGGAGTGAACGAAGGTGTTTCGACCATCGACGAACCTTATCGAACGACGTGGTGGCTCGGGTGCGCTCCCCAACCCGGGATCTTGTCCTCAGCGGGGGTCAACACGTTCGGTTTCGGGGTGAGAGGGTCGGGCAATGGGTTGGTGTCGAGCATCCGCGTAGGGGAAATCCCCCGTTCTGGTACGTTTGGTCAGGCTGTCGCGCCCAATGTGAGGAAGTGCGTAGGTCGGACCGTTCGACGTAGTTTGACGTAGTTCGACCTCGTGCCGGAACATGTGAAAGGAACGAGTTCCCTTATGCAGATGCACTTGCCACGTGTAAAGCTCGTCACCCGGATCTTGAAGCATCGCGGCCCGGTTGTGATCGTTGCGCCACGCGGGTTCGGAAAGACGTCGCTGCTCTGTCTGCTGAGGGAACAAGCCGGCTATGTAGCCCGCCCCGATGTCCCGTGGCTCCACCCCGACATTGAGTTGATTGTAGACACTTCATTTGGAATTCCACCGTCACTCGCGTCGGCCGTTTCGGAACATATTCCACTTGTTCTTTCGAGTCGAACTCTCGAACCCTTGGAAGATATTGCTGATCACCCCGATGTTCTATTTCTGGATCACAATGATCTCACCTACGAGATTGATGAGATTGCGCAACTCGCCGACGGATGTTTTGGCTCGGAACTCGCCCAGAGGCTCTCCCACATTCTTCTCCCGGCCACCGGTGGATGGCCCCTTTTGGTTAACGCCCATCTCGAGGCGCTTCGCGGGGCCAACCTGTTGGCGAGTGAAGTACTCGCGAAAGCGGTGGAGCGAAGCGACAAGAACGAGGCCGTCGGCAAGGTGCTTCGTCCGGTGGTAAGACCCCTATCCCACGACGAAGTCATTCAGCTTTCGACGCTTGCACATGTTCGGACGTTCCCGGAAGCAAGCGCGGTTGATGCGGCCGGTTCGGAGTTCCTCGCTCGGATCCGCAACCTCGGTCTTCCACTCGTGTCGAACTCCGACGGGCGCCTGGAGTTCTTTCCCGTGGTCGGTGAGTATTTTCGGTCGCAGCACCCGCCCGACCCGACAACGGTCAAACGGATGATCCCGTCCCTGCTGGCCTGTGACGCGGCCATGCAGGCCACCCGCCTGCTGATCAGCATCGGCCAACTCGACGAAGCGGCCATGGTCATCAAGGACCTCAAGCGACGCGACCTGGAAACGGTCAGCCCCATCGACTTCATCGGCGTGCTCTCCATGCTCGAAAACGTCGTTGAGCATTGGCCCGAGCTCCGCCTCCAGCAGGCCCGGGTTCTTCGTCGGATGGGCAAGGCGGCTGAGGCCATCTCGATCCTGCAGGAGTTGCTTACACAAAACCACACCATCGAGTTCGCGTGGGAGACCGAGGCTGAATACAGCTTCCACGCAGCGTCCGACAATCCGACCCCGCAACTACTTGAGCGAATTGATCAGCTTCTGGTCACCGTTCCCATGAAAGAGTTCGCAATCCGGGCAATGCTGCAGACAGCCCGGGGTGTCTGTCTCGCGTTGAGTGCGAATCTCGGCCAGATCTGCGAATCCGAAGCCGCCCTTCTTTTGGCCACGCGCCAGTGGGAGAGTCTCGGTGAAACCCACTTCGCGGCCCGCACGCTCCGCCTTCTGGCATCGACGACATTGAGCGAACTCGGACGCTTCACAGACGTTCGTCGCGTGCTGGAGCGGTCAATGGAATTGGCCGGTGGGCAGGCAACCAATCGGCTCCTTGTCGTGGCGTTGCTCGGTCGGGTTGCGTCGCTGTCGGGAGATCTTGTGGCCTTTGAACGATACGACGCCGAACTGGAGGGGCTGGCTGGCGGGGCGTCGCTCGACTGGGCGCGAGGCTACGTCCAATGGTCTCGAATGGTGGCCTCGTCGTGGCGCCGGGATCAGGTCGCCGTGATCGCCAACTTCGAACGGGCGGAGCGTCTGCTTCAAGGTTTCCGCGACGACCGGACCGGAGCGGCTTTTCTGGCCGAGTCCGCGGAGGCGCATGCCAGAGTCGGGCTGGTCGAAGCGGCCGGCGACCTGTTCGCTCGGGCCCACAACCATCCGCAGAATACCCAGCGCATGATCACGCTCTCGTCGATCGCGGTTTCAGCGGCCACCGACGACTTCGAGGCGGTGAGGGTCAACGTTGAATCGGCCTTGGCGGATGGCATAATCCCGCCGTCGTTACGTTGGCGCGTTCTCCTGTACGTCGCGTACGCCGCTCGGCGGTGCAACGGTTTTGTCGAACCGTATCTCCTCAATCTGATCGAGCTCGAAGCCGACGTCGTCGGGGATACGAAGTGGCCTAGGCATCTTGCGCCGGAATTGTGGCGGGAACTCGGCCCGACGAAGGTGGTAGCGGTCGGGAATACCGGTGCGCTTGCGCAGCATGCGAGTTTGTCTCATCCGCTGGCGCCGGTTTCTATCGAGGTCCTTGGCGGCTTTGTGATCCGGAGCTACGACGCGGTGATCACACCCTCTCCGGGCCACACTGCAACGTTGATAAAATTGCTGTCGGTTCGCGGTGGATATGTTCCGCTCGAGGTGGCGATCGACCAGTTGTGGCCGGAGATCGACGTCGAAACCGGCCGACGCCGACTGAAGAACGTCCTGAGCCGACTTCGGAAGGAGGTCGGTGAAGGAACGGTGGTTCGGTCCGATCAGTCGATAGCCTTCGGTATGAACGTGTTTCTCGATGTAAACGAGTTCGACCAACGGGCACGAAAAGCCATGGTCCTGTCGGCGTCCAACTCGACCGACACGTTCGAAGCAGCTGTCGCTGCGCTCGATGTGTATCGAGGAGCGCTTCTCCCGATGAACCTGTACGAGGACTGGATCGAAGAGTCACGCACGTACCTGCAGGCTCGCGCCTTCGCTCTGTTGGACCTGGTCCGGGCCTCCGGAGGAGAAACATTACGACCCTGGCTCACCGAGACAGCGTTGCGGGTGGCCAACCTGGAGGCTGTGTTCAGCTCCTGACGGCCACAGCCCCTGGCGAACTGGGTGCCACCGGCAAGGCGGGGACTCGTCAGTCCATGAAGACGGCGTTGGCCGATGGCTGGACCGGGTTGGCTCCGGCGACAACGCTTGCCCCGGCAACGGTGGCTGAGATTGCAAGGATGAGAGCGGCGATGCGGCGCTTTGCGGCGGACTTGTTCATGACGACTCCTCGTTAATGGTGCAGGTGACACCGTTATCGTGGAGTTCATCGGTCCCATGACGGTACCGCTGAAAGAAATCATCGTTCTTGAAGTTTGTGGTACCTCGGTGGTACCGCGGTACCACATCATGGCGGAGACCCGTCGGGAGTAGTCCACGCAGGGCAGGGCTTTTGGTGGCCGCCCTGCGTGGACCGTTTGAAACGAAGCCATGCTGGCGAAACAGGCCGGGGTAACCGGCTCTGGGCATGAGTTCGTTGCCACGTGGTACCACTGGTACCGGTGGATCGGCCAATCCCAACGTGACTGGCCGATCCGCGGCTCTGAACCGATCTCAGGCTCTGACCGATCTCAGGCACTGACCGATGAGACGGCCGGTCGGTGTCGCACCCGCCGACTACGAGGTCATCCCCCCGAGGCCCACGAGTCCGCGGGCCAACTCGATTTCGCCCATGTGGCGCAGGCCGTGCTGGTAGATCCAGCATTCGGCCGTGTCGAGAAGGGTCAATCCTTCCGGTCCGGCAACCCGGGCGCTGAAGGTCGTGGCGATCTGTGGGGGAAACGGTCGTGGAATGACGACCCGATTCAATTCCGCCGGGTCGAGTGAGTCGAGCCAGGCTTCGGTACGGTCGAAGACGTTCCGCTGGTAGTCCTTGAATGCCTCGAAATCACCCATTCGCTGGTTGACCATTTCGTCGACCGTCTTGTGTTTGCCGTGGTCGTTGATCGACATGTTGACCCTGGCGGCGACCTCATCGGTCCACAGAGGCGTCGCACCCGTCATGAGCATGAACGATGCGTCGATCATGTTGGTCAGGTGAAACAGGCAGAACGCGATCGGAACGACTCCTTCACGCTCGAAGTGATTCACCTGTTCGAGGGTCATGGTTGAGACGGCGTCGTAGTACAGCGAATGCATGGCCCTGATGCGTCGACGTAGCGAGTCTCGTACGAGTTCCATGATCATGGGCCTTTCGGTGTTGATGTTGCGGTTGATGTTGCGGTTGATGTCGCGGGTGGTGTTGCGGTTGATGCGGCAAGGGTGTTGATTCTCGGTCGAAGAATCATCGTGTGGGTATCGGCGATGGCCGGCTCGCGGAAGTTCTTCTGGGCGATCATTCGTTCGGGGTCTGTCACAACGGCCATGAAGGCGGCTTTGCTCGGGAAAGCGTTGAACCGGACCTGATCCCAGCTTCGACCGTCGCCAACAATTGTGCCTTCGACCTGGAACCAACCTTCGATTCGGACGCCCTGCGGTACAGCGGCGAGCCCGGCGGCATTTTGATAGCTCGCCATCGTCGTGTCGGCCGCCCCTTCGTTGAACCGGATCACGTGCATAAGAACGACCGAACCGTCGACCTCGGTGGGAGGGTGCGGGACATCATCCCACGACGGGGCATCAGCCGGCAGCGCCGGTGATGGCATCGGCTGAGTACCCATGACGATGGTCTGAGCCATGCCAGCATCTTTATGGACGTGCTTGTCCTTGAAGTCCGGACGCGATTGCATCTCGATGAATGACCGACGGGTCGGGTACTTCACAATTGCGATGCGGTCCCAATTTGGGGCGCCGATGAGCTGGGAATCGACATCGGCTGCGAACACAATTTGAGCGCCGATCGCCTTGAGCGGACCGGTCGGTGAATACGCGTCGTCGGCCTCGCGTCCGGTTATGCCCGACTCCCGGCCGTCGCCGTAGTCGGCTGTCTCGCGGTACTTCATCAGATTGATCATTCACACCGGACCATCGTGCTCGGGCGGGGTGGTGGCGAGTTTCATCCCGTACTCCCGGTCGACCTGCCCGTAACGGACGGAGTTCGTAGTACCTGTCATTGATGTCCCCTGAGCTCGATTGGGTTCCCACCCTAAGGATTTGGCATAGAGCATGTCAAAAGAAGCGTGGCCTGGTTGGTGCGGCTCATCACGCCAGCGGTAGGGTGCGAATCGCTGTCATTTGACCTGTCAAAACAAGTGTCGTCCAACAACGATCTCCTGCCAACGACCTTTCCTGGCTACGACCTTTCCTGGCTACGACGATCCAACAATCAACGAAAGGAACCCTGATGTCGCAACATCCATTGAAGCTGGCTGGTGCTTATGGCTCGCCATACACACTGAAGATGCGACCGGTGCGGATGAGGTCGTCTGTATGATCGATGGTGTCGAATACCGACAGGGTCCCTTCGCGTACCAGGGGAAGTGTCTTACGTGGCTACGTGAAAAATACTCGGGCCTCGTCCGGGAGGATCGGGCTGATGTAGACGCCGTCCTGGGCGGAACCGGCTCCGAAGCGCTGTTCGTCTAGTTGGCCGCTGAAACGCAGGAGGCAGGGCAGACCCGACCACAGGATCGGATGAATTCCGGCGTGGAACGCTGTTGAGGTGGTAAGCACACGTATGGATTTTGTTGTGATCATGGATCCGGTCGCTTCGGTCAAGTGGCTGGGCGACACGTCGTTTGCTCTGATGCTCGCCGCGCAGGAGCGCGGGCATCGGGTATTTCACTGTCTGGCGAGCGATGTTTCGCTCATCGGCGCCGAGGTCTTTGCCAAAGCCCGCCCAGCGACCATGACGGATGAGGTCGATCCACCGATCGTGCTCGGCGATCCCGTTGAACTTGCGCTTGCCGACGTGGATGCGGTGTTGATGCGAACTGATCCGCCGGTTGATGAGGACTACGTGATGCTTACCCTGCTGCTCGAGCATCTGCGGGGAAAGACGTTTGTGATGAACGACCCGCGCGGGTTGCGTGAAGCCAATGAGAAACTCTACGGCTGTCGGTTTCCTGGCCTCATGCCACCGACGATCGTCACCGCCGACCGGCCACGCCTGCTTGCCTTCGCTGCCGAACACGACGGGGCCGTGCTCAAACCGATTGACGGCCACGGTGGACGCGGCATCCAGGCCCTGATGCCCGGCGATCCGAACCGCTACGCGATCGTCGACACGCTTACCAAGCGCGGTCGTCGCCAAGTGATGGCCCAAAGGTTCCTGCCCGAAGTATACGAAGGAGATCGACGCATCATCCTGCTCGACGGCGACGTGCTTGGAGCAATCCTTCGCGTCCCGCGCGGTGGGGACTTTCGGGCCAACATCGGGGTCGGTGGAGCCGTTGATCTCTTCGAACTCAACGATGCTGACCGACGAATCGTTGCAGCGATCGCTCCGGCTCTGCGCTCCGACGGTCTCTGGTTCGTTGGTCTGGATGTGATCGGTGGCTACCTGAGCGAAGTCAATGTGACAAGCCCGACCGGGATCCGGCAACTCGGTCGACTCACCTCCACCAGACCCGACCTCACGGTGGTCGTCTGGCTCGAGAAGCGGGTCGAGTCCTACCCGTGACGGCAGGGGTTGCCCGAGTCTGCCGACGGACGGCGAACGTTACTTGCTGAGGGTCGCGATCGCTTGGGCCCAGAGAACGTACTTGTTCGTTGCGAGATCGCCGATCGTCTTGATGCCAAGCGTCTTCCCGAGCGCCTCGGCGTCCGCGGCAGAGACACCCGCGAGCGCGTCAACGGGTGCTTTGACAAGCTCCGCGAACTCCATGCCTTCGTAGGCCTTATCCAGGTACTTCGCAACATTTGCCATGGTTACTCCTTCGAATCAGGGCACGGTGCCCGCCAACGTTCTACCAGAAAGAGCGCATTCGACCAACCCCGGTCCTACAGGGGATCGCCCGGGGTCGGGTAACGGACCCAACCCGTGGGTCAGACGATGGTCGAGTCGGTTTTGCCCATGTAGCGGTCCCGCAGGAGGCGTTTGTAAAGCTTGCCGGTCGGGAGTCTGGGGAGTTCCACCTCAAAATCAAGCGAGCGTGGAACTTTGAACCTGGCGAGATGCTCGCCGCAGTACGCGAGCAGTTCCCGAGCCAACTCAGGACCGGCGGTCGCCATGTCGACGGGCTGCACGACCGCCTTCACTTCCTCCCCGAGGTCGTCGTTGGGAATGCCGAAAACGGCAACGTCTGCGACCGCAGGATGGGTCACGAGAATATCTTCGATCTCTCGCGGATAGATGTTCACCCCGCCGGCGATGATCATGTAAGCCTTGCGGTCGGTGAGGAACAGGTAACCGTCGTCATCGAGATAACCGACGTCACCGAGTGTCGACAGACCACCCGGACGGTGTGATTCGGCATTTTTTTCCGGAGCATTGTGGTATTCGAACTCACCGCCACCCTTGAACCAGACGGTGCCTTCGGCGCCGGCCGCGACCTCACTGCCTTCTTCGTCGAGAATGTGAACGGTGCCCGAGGCGGCCCGCCCGACCGACCCCGGCTTGCGGAGCCAGTCTTCACTCGTAATGAACGTTGATCCGTTGCCTTCGGTCCCGGCGTAGTACTCGTAGAGCTTCGGCCCCCACCACGCGATCATCTGCTGCTTCACCGGTACGGGGCACGGTGCCGCCGCGTGGATTGCCACTTCGAGTGACGACAGGTCGTAGCGGTTTCGCTCCTCGTCGGTCAGCTTCAACATTCTGACGAACATTGTGGGTACCCACTGGGAATGGGTGACCCTGTACCTCTCGATCAGCGCGAGCGCGGCGAGCGGATCGAACCGCTCCATGATCACCACGGCGCCGCCGAACTGCTGCGCCCACAACGAATAGGCGAGCGGTGCGGCGTGGTACATCGGCGCCGGTGAGAGATAGATCATTTCGTCGCGGAAGTTGTACAGCAGGCCAAAGCGGGCGAGGGAGGGATCGTCTGCGCCCGGGGTGAGGGTTGGCAGTGCCCGCTTGACCCCCTTGGGACGGCCGGTCGTGCCCGACGAGTACAGCATCAGCGTCCCCATCGACTCGTCGGCGATCTTCGTGACGGGGAACGCGCCGATCGCCTGCTCGAAATTGTCGAATCCCTCAGCCGTGCCGCCGACCATCAGGCGCGTGGTGACCCGGTCGGGCAACTCGACCTGCGTGGCAACGTCGGTCTTGGCAACACTCGTAATGAATGCTCCGGCTTCGCAGTCATCGACGATGTAGCTCACTTCGCCCGGGGTGAGGAAGCTGTTGATCGTCGTGATGTAGAGACCCGATCGCATGGCTGCCCACACGACTTCGAGGAAGTGGATCTGGTTCTCCATGAACAAAGCGACATGGTCGCCGCGACTTAGACCCGCCGCTCGGAAGAGATGGGCGAGCTGATTGGAGCGGGCGTCGAGTTCGGCGAACGTCTGGACTTCGCCCGACCCGGCCATGATGACGGCGGGAGCGTCGGGTTTGCTGAGGGCGTGGGTTCCCGGATACATGTCGCAACCTTAGGCGCTCAGGCTGAGCGGCTACCGATTGCCCCGTGTTCGTTCCGAAATCGCCAGCGGAGCTTGATTCAGCCCCGGATCGCGTTGGCGATGGCCACGAGCCCGGCGACGGTCAACAGGCCGAGAACCAAGGTCCGGTAACGGGCCGGATTCAACTTGCGGAACAGGCCCTCCGATGCGGCGCGGACCCCGAGCGCCGGAATCAGCCCGATGGCGGCGATCACCGGGGCGCGTGAGCTGATCGAGCCGTCGATGGCGAACAGGGCGATGGTCACGATGTTGGCGCCGCAGAAGAGGGCGGTCAGCGTCGCCCGCGTGACTCCGGGCTCCATCGATCGACCCGCGAGTGCAACGACCAGCGGAGGGCCGTTCGTACCGGTCGTCGTCGAAAGAACCCCGCTGACAAAACCCGCGACGGAGTCGACCCGCGACGGGCGACCGCGCACGGCGAAGCCCTGGTGGATAGCCACGACGGCAAAGAGCACCGCCACACCGACAGCGACGCGCAAAGCCCGGTCAGTGACGACGTGGCCGATGAGAATGCCGACGGGCATTCCAACGAACGACGCCGGGAGTGCCCAGCGGACAATGTCGCGGCTCACCTCGCGGCGCAGCCTGAAGGCCATCCATATCTGAGTGACCATTCCGACCATCGTCGACGATACGACGGCATCAGTACGTGTGCATACTAAAGTGAGGAGGGGTACGCACAGAAGGGAGAAACCGAAACCGCTCAGGGCTTGCGCAAATGCGGCGATGCAGAAGACCGCCACGATCCACACCATTGAGGCGTCGCTCAGGCTCTGGGACGCGGCGATGGTCAACCCGTTCACGGTCGCGCTCGTTCGACGAGCCCGGCCTGCGTGTGCATGGCTTCAGTATGGCCTCTGAGCCCGGGCACCTCGAATCCTCGGATCAACCGGGCGGGTTCAGTGCCTGATCCTGCCTAATCCGAAATAGGTTGGAGGGATGTTCCGAGTCACCCAGTTCTCCGACACGCACTTTTCCGTTCCCGGACACCGCAGCCACGGCGGGTTCGGTTACGACACCGACGCCGCGTGCGACGCGATCTTCTCGCACGCGTTCACGGGCGAACACCCCGAACTCGTCGTTGTCACCGGTGACATAGCCGACCGTGGACGACCCGACGAGTATCAGTGGGCTGCCGAACAGCTCCGACGGATCCCGGTGCCGACCAACGTGCTGCCGGGCAATCACGACTTCCACGTTCCGTTTGAAGCGCTCTTGCCTCGACGGCTGCTGACGATGTCCCGGACGCTACGCGTCGAGAACTGGCTTTTTCTGTTTGCCGACTCGAACTTCGGCGGTCGGGAGTTGGGCGACGACGGCCGGCTTCACGACAAGCACGACCGAATCGAGGGGCACCCGCAGTTCGGTCCGCAGGAGATGTCGTGGCTGTCGGAAACCATTTCCGCCACCGACGCTGACCATGCGTTCATCTGGGTGCACCATCCACCTCGAGCCTTGGGCAGCTTTCACTCACCGGTCCATGATGATGAAGCGGCGGAGTTGGTACACCGAAATCCGAAACTGAAAGGCTTCGGCGCCGGACACACGCACACCGACGCCGTGGCCGACGTCGGGGGTCGACCCATATTCACCTGCCCGGCGTTCACGATCAACCTCGATTGGGTTGAGTGCACGCTTCTCCCGCCCGGCTATCGGACCTATGAGTTCGAATCCGACGGGTCGATCTCAAGTACGTGTCACCTGATGGATGCGGAACAGTGGCCGCGCCGCAGATTACCTGCGGCGGTGGGTCGTTGGTTGATGGGTGAGATCACCGGCGATGAAATGCGGGCCCTGCTAAAACGCTGACACAGCATTGAGCCGACACCCGCGCTACTGCTTCTGCGTACCTACCCGAAGTTCCCGAAACGGCTTGTCCCGTGAATCGTCGGGTTCTTTGGGAAGACCGAGTGCGCGCTCGCCGATGATGTTGTGTTGGACCTCGTCGGAGCCGCCGGCGATCGAACTGGCCTGCACAAACAATGCGTACTTATGAAATAGGCCGTTGGCTGGCGCGTCCTCGCCGATCAGCATTCCGTGTGGTCCCATTGTCGCGAACCCGAGGTCGCGGATGGCCCGGCTCGCGCGGGTGCCCGCGAGCTTCAGGGTCGACGTTTCTGGGCCGGGCTGCGCTCCTGAGCGAGCAGCCGTCTTCGCCCGTTCGGCTGACCAACGCGACGTATCGCGCATTGACTTGATCGCGGCGAACCGCTGCCGGGTGATCGGGTCGGAGGTTCGATCGAACTCGGTGAGCAACCCGTCGAGGACGGGGCCGATGCCGCCGCCGATCGAGAACGAGAAGCCGTCGATGGTCGCTGCCTGGACTTTCAGGTACTCGGCCACCGTGAGATCGAGGTCGGGCTTTCCAATGAGCGAGCCACCGCCCGGACCAAGGCCGGGGTTGCTCGGATCGCGTTCGTTGCTGAGTGTTGTCATGGCGACGCGCCAACCTTCGCCCAGTCCATCGAGTCGGTCGTTGTCGTGCACCCTCGCTTCGGTGAAGAACACTTCGTTGAACGACGAGTCCCCGGTCATTTCCTTGAGCGGTCGGACCTCCACACCGGTTTGTTGCATGTCGATCAGGAAGTAGGTGATGCCCTTGTGTTTTGGAATATCGGGGTCGGTGCGCGCGATAAGGATGCCATAGCGGGAGAATTGGGCGCCGGATGTCCAGACCTTCTGACCGGTGATGACCCATTCATCACCGTCTCGTACGGCCCGGGTCTGCAGAGACGCCATATCGGAACCGGCCCCCGGCTCGGAGAACAGCTGGCACCAGACATCCCGACCGGTGGCGATACCCGGAAGGAAGCGTTGCTTCTGGTCTTCGTTGCCGTGGGCGAGAATTGTCGGTGCTGCGAGGAAGGTGGCGATTCCCGTCGGAGGGCCGAACACGCCACGCCGCAGGCGTTCGCTGATGACTGAACGGGCGACGCCGGTTCTGAGGCCGCGTCCGAACCACTGCGATGGCCACGCCGGGAACCCCCACCCCGAGTGTCCGAGACGCTCCCACCAGTCGCCCAGTCGGAGATCGGGTGCCCAGTTCGCTTCGAACCAGGCACCGGCCTCGGCCACGGTCGCAGAAGTGGAGTCGGCATTGTCGTCGTGAACGCTTGTCATGCGCGCAAGCTAGTGCATGCATTGAAGCGGAAGTGCGTTGAATGTCGAGAAAGCAGACAACCCGGTTTTCAGACAGGTCACGCTCATATGACGTTCAAGAGATTCCTGCCGATGGTTCAACGGTTCCCGTAGGTTACCGGGGCCAAACCTGACCGGCGACGGCCTACCCAAACAATTGACATGTTTACTGTCAGAAGGTACCTTGCCCCATGCTCAGCCGTGAGGTGCCCGTTGCAAAAACCCCTCCCGGGGGAATCGGTCCCGGGTTCCCGCCTTTGATTCTTGCGAATTGCTCTGAGCCGTTGGCCGATGGAGCACCCGACCTCCGAGGTTTCTGGAAGGCCGTCAGCGTGACTGTCGGTGGCGAGACCGTAACGGCCGGACACCCGATGCTCAAACACGTTGAACGAATCGAGCAAGCGGGTTTACGGCTCATCGTGATCTCTGTTCCGGTGATCCACGACATGGTGTGCGACGGGACCGTCGAGAACGGGGTCAACGACGTGGCGGCTGCGAACCTCGAACAGGCGATTCAGGTCGTGGCGACGTTCGAAGACGGTGTTCATGTCCTTCGTCCGGTAGGTATGCCGGGTGTGGAGGTCACACGTCGACTCGATGGCGACGAACTCCTGTGGTCGTACGCGGGAGCATTTGTCTGCCGAATGGTTCGTGCCGACGATCCGTGCCTCCGATAGTCGTCGGACCCAAACCTGAATACGTAGTGAAGCCTGAATAGGTTGGAAAGCCCGGATCGGGTCGGAGGTCCCGCCCGTGTAGCCGGTTGGCCCCTGTTAACGGAATCGGTTGTGGCTCAGGATGGAGCCATGAATGAAAACACAAAATCAGAATGGGATCAGGTCGGCGATCTTCTTGGAAGTCTCGGCATGAAGTTGAAGTTCCACGCGGAGCAGGCCGTCGGTGAAGATCGCACGTTGATCAACGACGCGGTGCACAATCTTCGTGACACCATCGAGGGTGCGTTTGACGCGCTTCGTTCAGCGGTCAAGGACCCTGCCGTCCGCGACGACCTGAAGAACGTCGCCGGTGGTGTCGCCCAAGCGGTCTCGTCGACGCTCGGCGACGTCCGCGACCGGGTCAAGCACTCGGGCTGATTCGTCGAGCTGATTCGTCGAGCTGATTCGTCGAGCGGATTCGTCGAGCGGATCCGTCGAGCGGATCCGTCGAACCGAGCTGCGACACTGCACATCGCTTGGAAGACAAGCGAATAAAAGCTATCGAATAGAAGCTATCGAATAGAAGACAAAAGGACTTGGTCAACATGGAAGTACTGCTTGCTCCCGAAGAAACCGAAACTCTGCTTGAGGTGCTGCGCTCCTACAGCGCGGATCTTCGTATGGAGATCATCGACACCGACAACCCCGGGTACAAGCGACCTCTGAAGCATCAGCGCGAGGTCATCGACGGTATCGTGGAGAAATTGCACGCAATGGCGTCGGCGGGCGCTGCCGAAGCGGGTTCCGCTGCGGGTTCAGATTCCTCGACTGAGCCGACGGTCGGGCGTGTGTCGCTTCGTGTCATAGCCGTTTGGTAGCAGCAAGTCTGGTGGGGCTGATGCCGACCGGTTCTCGTAAATCTCCACCGAACTCCCGCGACGCAGATCTTGTGGTCGCGGACTTTCCTGCGGTGAGGGTCTCAGACCTGGCTCAAATTCGGCCGGATTGTGCCGTGACCGTCGTTCGGGGAAGGTCGGCCTCGGTTCGTGGTGGACGGAGCGCTCCGACGCGTGTCGTGCAGGGAAGGTTCGCGGGTGGTGGACTGGCTGCGCAAGTGGCGGTGACGAAAGGTCTTGACAGATCGGGAGTCCGAGGTGGAGCGGACAGATGCGCGCGATCGGGTTTGGTCTGTCTCGCGTCAGAGCGGGAAAGAGATCACCGAAGGTGCATTGAGGGTCGCTGCGAACCGAGGGCGTCTTCGCGCCCGGAAAGGCCAAGACGGTCAGTGGCGGAGCACACGGGCATGGACCGACGACTACATCGCTACCCGCCATCAACGAACGAAGGCATAGCCGACACGACGTAGCGCCGGCGCGACCGGGCCGAAGTGCAGCGCGCTCGAGTGGCTCGTCCGTGGGTCACGGTGCGCGCGTTATCGGGCGTCACCTACCCACTTCCAGGACACCCAAGTCTTCCGCAGAATCGTCACCGATCGCCGGCTCCGGGCTGTCGTGTACTTCATCGCCGGCATCACCACACCGAGATCCTTGTCACGCAGAAGTGATCTTCCGATTCCTCCGATACCGCTTTGATCGAGAATCCGGTCGTGTAGGGGAAAACAAGAGCGAGGAGGGCGTCAGCCGCCAGTGCGCGGATCGTTCAGCTGGTCTGCGGTGCCAGAGGTCGATCGGTCGGTCCTCGGCGCGTTCGACACTGCCATAGGGAGCGAGACAGCGATCACCCAGACCGAGCCGGGGGCTGTTGCGAGGCCGGGCGCCTGGAGTAGGACCACGATCAGGGTCACTACAGTGTGTCCGAACGTTACAGCAGGTGCTTCGGCGTTCAGGGGGAGTGTGGGCGAGTTGTGAGAAAGCTCGAGATCGCGATCATCGGCGGTTCGATCGCCGGGTGTTCGGCAGGGATCCTGCTCGCGCAGGCCGGACATGACGTACACATCTACGAGCGTTCCCCGGGTGGGCTTGTAGGCCGCGGTGGCGGGATCGGGACGCCGCGGTCGGTGCTGAGCTCGCTCGTGGAGCAGGGCATCGTCGAAGGGGACCTGCCGCATTTTGCGCCGTCGTCGTATCCATTCCTCGTGCGAACGGCCACGGAGTCCGAGCAGGGCCACACGGCGTGGGGCATGCAGGGAGAGATGGCCCTGTTCCACTGGACGTCACTGTGGCGTTCGTTGCGCCGCCAGGTGCCCGATGATCGATACCACCACGGGGCGAACGTCCTCGACGCCGTCGAGGCTCCATCGGGCCGGGTGGACCTTGGGTTCAACGACGGATCCGCCACTGCCGCCGACCTGGTCGTGTGGAGCGACGGCTACCAGTCACTCGGGCGTCGGCTTATGTTTCCCGGGGTCGAGCTGAGCTACCGCGGGTACATGTTGTGGCGCGGGCTGCTTCACGAGCGCCAACTTGAAACTGTCGGCCCGCTTGAGTCGACGTTGGCCAGGCTCTTCCATCCGACGATCCGCGGGAGCACCGTGATGTATCTCGTCCCTGGCCACGATGGTTCCAATCGGCCCGGGGGCCGACTGGTCAACTGGGCGTCATACATTCCACTTCCGGCGGAGGAACTCGCATCGTTCATGGTTGATCGATCCGGGAATCCGCTCGTCGGCAGCATCCCCCCGGGCCAAATGCGGCTCGACGAGGAGAACGGCTTGAAGGCGCTGATGGCAGCCGAACTGCCTGACTACCACGCAGAGCTCGTGGCGAGGACCGTGGACACCTCGGTTCAACTCATCTACACCGCTCGGACACCGGGCTACCACCGGGGCCACATGCTGCTGGCCGGCGACGCTGGAAGCATTGCCCAACCCTTCACCGGTTCAGGAGTCTTCAAGGGCCTCAACAACGTGAGCGGCCTCGTCGAGATGCTGCAGCGTTACGACGATCTCGACCGGGCGCTCGAGGCGTGGGGCGCGTCACAGGTCCAACTCGCGGACCGACTCCTTGCGCTCGGCGAACAGATGGAGGACGCATTCATCTGGAATCCGATCGACCTCGCGACCGCCGATGCCGCTTCAATACAATCGTGGTGGAGGGCTGCCGTGACCTATCCGGAGGATTTCGACCTCGAGTCCAGGAAGTAGCCGCAACGAGTTGACGTTCTTGTGTCCAAGACCGCGGGCGTCTCAGTTCCGCACGAGGCGCAACACCGCTCGGACACGCGCAATATTCGGCAACACGTGCGCAACCATCATCTACGTGTGCTCCACCGCTGCGTTGAAAGCCGCCGGCTTGTTTCGGGTGAGGGCGATTCAGACGGCGGCCTCAAGGCACTCCCCCTGACAACGGCTGATTTTAGAGGTAGCTCTTCCATCACGACCCACCACGCGACTCAGTCGGCGGCCACCTCGCCACGACCCCCTCTCTGAAACAATTCCCGATACTCTGCCCACTCAAGTTCGGTCAACGTGTCGTCGTCGCCGCCTGCCTGTCGGCACGTGCCGAATCGAAAACCTTCGACCGCCGCGTCGCCACCGGAGCCGCCATGGACACCGCCGAGGTCGTCCACTACTCCCACGCCCAGATCGAGGCCGCCCGCTCCGACCTGGCGCCGTCGTCGTGAGCGGCCCACCGACCACCGCGAACACACCCCTCGACACGCACACTTCGCTCACTCTGGAGAAGACAGTGACCCGCCCAGTCCCGGCGCGTTATGCGGCGCCTTCATGGCCTTGGTTCGTGTTCGGGACGTGGTGGTTTGACGGCCTGAAACGGGTCGTAGGTGTACATGTCGACAGGGCTGGTTAGAAGAATCGGCCTGGTGGTGCGCTGCAGTAGTGGTCGCCGTTTGGTG
>JANMZO010000435.1:0-4191 GCA_031383405.1 Acidimicrobiia bacterium
GGTGAACGGCTTCGTCCATGTCACGAGTTCCCTGGCCTGACGGGCCCAGAACGCCTCCCAGTCCGTTGCCGCCTCGTCGTGGAGACGGTGGTCGGTGAGCAACGAGTGGGCGGTGAACCCGGCCGAGGGAACAAAGGTGCGGTTTTCCTGAAGAAGGGCATCAAGCTGTGGCTCAGACATGGACGTTACGTTAGCCACACGGTTGAGTTGGATCCCACCCGATCGGCGATAGGTCATCCGTGCACTGAACCGAAGTGCGTTGCAAGTCGGCGAAGAAGACGACCCGGTTTGCAGACAGGTCACGCGCATCCGACGTTCAAGGTATCTACTGCGGGGTGCGCGAGGCAGTCAGGCCCATAGTTGGGGGTCCGACACGGCGACGCAAAGCCGGATCCGGTTCCCCTGTCGTTGCTGTCGGCTGGCGAATCAGCAATGTCGGTCCTTCGGGCGTACGATTCGTACACATTCATCAACAGGGGGCCTCATGTTCGTCAACGCAACCAGCGTCGCTGACTACGCTCGTATCCGGGTCGAGCCGGTTACCGGATCCATCGGTGCCGAAGTGTCGGGTGTCGACCTGCGCGACATCGACGATGAGACGTTCGCGGAGTTGCGTGATGCGTGGCTCGCCCACAAGGTGCTGTTCTTTCGCGACCAGCCGTTCACCAATGCCGAGCACGTCGCGTACGGCCGCCGTTTCGGTGAGCTGGAAGTCCATCCGTTCGTTCCCGCCCCCGACGGCCATCCCGAGATCGTGGTCCTGACGTCCACCCCAGAAAAGCAATCTGCTGCGGAGAGTTGGCATTCCGATGTCACCTGGCGGGTCCAACCGTCGCTTGGCTCGATCCTGTACGGCCGGATGATCCCGGCGTACGGCGGCGACACCGTGTGGGCCAACATGGAGGTGGCGTACGACCTGCTCGACGACACGACGAAGGAGCAGATCGAGGGTCGAACCGCGGCGCATTCGTTTGTGAAGACGTTCGCCCGAAACAAGTCCGCCGCCGAAGTGGAAGCGCTGCTTGAGCGCTACCCCGAAGCTCACCATCCGGTTGTGCGAACGCATCCAGACACCGGCAGTCGGTGTCTGTACGTCAACCTCAACTTCACGGAGCGCATAGACGATATGGACCCCGTCGAATCGGCGTCGCTGCTGCAACACCTCAGTCGACAATCCTCGATTCCCCAGATTCAGTGCCGCTTCCGCTGGCGACCCGGTTCCATCGCCCAATGGGACAACCGATGCACCCAGCACTACGCCGTACCGGACTACGGCGGTTTCTCCCGCCGAGTCGAGCGGGTAACCGTGTGCGGCGACAAGCCGTTCTAGGCAGGCTGCTTCTCAGCTGGTCAGACCGAAGCGCGCAAGTTCGCTTTCCAGCATCCTCCGGGTCCGCTGCTCGCGTTCGACGATCTCCGCCATCATGAACCGCCGGACGATCTCGCCGCTTCCGACGACCGAGAGATCCTTGTCGATGTTGCCGCGTGCGTGTTGTTCCGCCGCGATGAGCAGGATCGAGGTGTTGGGTGAGCGGGCTCCGCTCCAGGTGTCGTCGAGCAGCTCGACAGCGCGATCGGGCTCACCGGCTCCGATGCAGATCCACGCGAAGGCTCCGAGCAGGTCGGCGTCGACGCCAGGCATCCGATCGACGTTCAGGTGCGCGATGACGTCGGTGAGGTCGCGTCGGGCCCGGTCGTGGTCGCCGAGGAAGCCAACGCCCGCGGCGCGGATGGCCTCGTAGCTGATCAGCCAGTGTTCACCCCGTCGGACCGATTCGGTCCACGCGGCACGAAGTGGCGGAACTGCGGGATCCCGAAGGTGCGCCTCGATGCCTGATCGGTCACCCGCCAGGAGATGCACGAGGAGGTGCGCGCCATGCAGGTTCATGGCGATGAGCGGGTCCAGATCCGGGAACCATCGCGCCCGTTCCAGGATCGCGATGGCCGCGGGGTGGTCGCCGTGCCAGATGAGCCGGTCAGCTTCGAAGAGATCGAGCCCACGCTGGTCGTGCTGGGAGGCACCGGGTAGCGATCCAGCGGCGCGGCCGAGTCGGAGGTTCTCGGTGAACGTCCCGGTCTCGACCAGTACGGAATACACCAGGAGCAATGCGTGCGCATACGCGCGCCAGGGGACCGGAAGATCTGCGGCGGCCCGCAGCGAGAGCTTGGCAAGACGGATGCTGTCGCCGTTCCGTGCGGCCCCCATGGCGAGATGCGCCCCTAGCACGAGGACCTTGCTGCGCATCGCGGGGTCGTCAACGGTCGCAGCCCACTCGTGGAGGGCGATGCCCTTGTCGAACAGCCCACGGGCGGTGAACACCGGGGTCGTGACACTGACCAGCTGGGCGCCGAGTGCGGTGTCGCCGTTCGCGTGAGCCCAGTCGATCGCGGCGAGGGCGTCGTCGGCCAGCAGTCGATGCTCGGGCCGCATGGTCATGGGCATGACCGCGGCGGCATCGAGCCGCCCGATGATCCGGAGCGCGTGGCGTTCACGGGTTCCGTCGCCATCGCCCTGCTCCACCAGCCGATCATGCGCGTAGGCGCGGATCGTCTCGAGCAGTCGGTACCGCAGCTGGGGCGAGTGGTCGTCACGGATCGTGTGCAGCAACGACCGTGACGCGAGGGAATCAAGCAGGTTCAGCGTCGCCGATGTGGTGCGGGCCAGCACGGCGGCGGCGAGATCGAGATCGAAGGCGGCAGGCATCACGGAGATGCGCCGCAACGCGTCCTGCTCGTCGGCGTCGAGCAGGTCGTAGCTCCACGCGATCGCCGTCTCCAGCGTCTGCTGTCGACCCCGGGTACGGCGCCGCCCGCCGGTAAGCAGGGTGAAACGGTCATCGAGACGCTCAAGGATCTGAGCCGGTGACAACACCCCGGTGCGGGCCGCGGCGAGCTCGATCGCGAGCGGGAGGCCATCGAGCCGACGGCAGATCTCGACGATCACCCCGTCGTCGGCCGGATCGACCTGAGCGCCCGACTCAGTTACCCGTTCGAGGAACAGCAGCGCAGCGGCCGGACGGCCGTCGTCGGACTCGACCCCCATCGACGGCACCCGCAGCGCCTTCTCCCCGTCGACATCGAGCGCCTCACGGCTCGTCGCCACGATCCGGATGTTCGGGCAGGCATTCAGCAGCGCATCGATCTGTTCCGCGATCTCATCGAGAACGTGTTCGCAGTTGTCGACCACGAGCAGCATCTGCTTGGCCCCGATGCGGCTCCGGACCTGCTGGTCGATCGGGCGGCCAGGCTCCGGCGCGAAGTCGATCGCATTGGCAAACGTTTCGGCCACCTCGTCATCGCCGCCGATCCGGGCGAGGTCGACGAACACGGTTCCATCCTTGAATCCGAACGCCTCGCGCGCCGCCACCTCGATGGCGAGGCGGGTCTTGCCGCAGCCACCCGCTCCCGTCAACGTCACCAGACGGCTCGAACCGAGCAGCCCTCTCGCCCGCGCGATCTCGTCGTCGCGCCCCACGAAGCTTGAACGCTGCGACGGGAGCGAACTCTTTGCCGAACCGAGCGTCCGCAACGGCGGGAACGCTGTCGACAGACCTTCGGCTCCGATCTGAACAACTGCTCAGCACCGTCGATATCACGCAGAAGATGTTCACCAAGATCAACCAGCGCGATGCCGCTCCCGTCGAGAACCCGGGCCGTCGTGCCGGTCACCAGAACCTGTCCGCCGTGAGCGGCCGACATCACCCGCGCACCACGGTTGAGCGTCGGGCCGAAGTAGTCGCCATCACGCTCCACCGCTTCGCCGGTATGGATTCCCATACGGACCCGCAGCGAGATACCGCCCGGCCACTGTTCCGCCTGCAATGTCCGCTGGGCCGCGGTAGCGGCCTGTACCGCCGCGCCGGCCCGGGCAAAGGCTGCGGCGAAGGCATCGCCCGCGGTCGAGAACACATACCCGCCGACGTCATTGATCGCGGCACGCAGAATTGCGTCGTGACGCGCGAGTGCCTCCGTCATCGCCTCCGGATGGGTCTGCCACAGCCGGGTGCTGCCCTCGACGTCGGTGAACAGGAACGACGCAGTACCGGAAGGACGATCCACCATCTCCCCAATAGTTGCACAGGCGGACCGACGGAGCCCGTCGAAGCACGCACCCGGAGTTGAACCCAACTCCGGGTGAACCTTCGCCCAACTCGAGACAAACCGGAGGCCGAACCGGGTCGATCAGTCAAG
>JANMZO010000460.1:0-15239 GCA_031383405.1 Acidimicrobiia bacterium
GCTCGATTCGTACACCGCCCGCGCCGCCGAAGTGCTCCGGGTGTTGAGCCGTGAGCCGGCACAACCGAAGGCCACGGGGGCGGCAGAGGATGACGGCGCACCTTCGGTCTACGCGAAGTCGAAACGGCGGAAGCTCGCCACGGTGGGTGCGATCGGGATCTTCGCCGTGGTTGCCGGACTCTTCGTCGCGCGATCAGCAGGTGAACGCATCGGAAGCACGGGGCTCACGGGCTCTGTCCGTTCGGCTTCGAGCGAACGACAGAACAAGATCGACTCCCTCCTCACCACCGCGCGGTCGAACCTGGCAGGCGATCCCATTACCGCGTTGAAGTCCTTCGACCAGGTGCGCGAGATCGATCCCGGAAACGTCGAAGCGATCACCTACGGAGGATGGCTCGTCCGCAACGTCAGCCGGTCGGCCACCGATGCCGACCAAAGCAAGGAACTTCTTACCGCCGCCATCAAACGCATCGACGACGCAATCAGAATCGATCCGACCTACCCCGACGCGCTGGCGTTCCGGGCGATCATCTATCTACGCGACCAGGACGACGCCAAGTCAGCCGTCGCCGTGTTCGATCGGCTCGACCAGCTCGACCCGCCTTCTGAGATCATGCAGTTGGTGTCGTCCGCCGAACAGGAAGCCCGGTCCGCGGTACGTTCTCCCTGATGTCACCGACACCAGACGAGGGAACTGTTCGCACTCGGTTCCGCCAAGTGAGCGTTGCGCTGATCTTGAGTATCTCCGTGGCGGTGGTGGTCGGCACCTCGATTTGGGGAAGGCGGGTTGAGAAGAAGAACGTCGACATCAAGCTTGGAGCCCCACCACTCGTCGGCAAACTGGACTGGCGGCCGACTCCGGCGATCATCCCGGCGCTGGTGATCGCAGTTCTTGTTGTGATCTTCGGGGGGCGCATTTCTGCGCGATTACGAATGGGGTGGTTGATTGCCCTCAGCGCGATCGGTGGTGCTGTCTTTTCGTTGACTCTCGCCGCATCCGATGGGACCAGCAGAATTCTCGATCCGGTGGTGCATCGCACCGAGTACTGGGGCAATCTCAAGTTGCTTCCCAGCAGCGGTCGGATGCTTTCCTCGTTCGCCACCAGAGACTGGATGAAGTACTTCAGCGTCCACATGAAAGGACACCCGCCCGGATTCATACTTCTCATCAAGGGTCTCGCCGCCCTCGGACTCGGAAACCCCTGGGTCACGGGTGCGCTTTCGTACATCGGTGTCGCGATGATGGTTGCGGGCGTGTTGGTCACGACGCGACTCGTGGTCGGCGACGAAACAGCCCGACGGTGCGCCCCGTTTCTCGTTATCGCACCGTTCTCGATGTGGATGGGCACTTCAGCCGATGCGTTCTTCAGCGGCACGGCAGCGGTGGCCCTGGCCTTCGTCGCCATGGCCTTGAAGCGAACCGGCCCGATCGGGTTTGTCTGGGCCGTGCTCGGAGGACTCTCGCTCGGTGGGCTGCTGTTCCTCACCTACGCGGGAGCGACCTTCATGGTCCTTCCCGGCCTGGTCGCGGTCGCCGCGTACCAGACCCCTTGGAAGCGTCGGGTCGGACTCGGAGCCTGCGCAGCCGCGGGTATGGCCGTTGTCGTGCTCATCTTCCGGGGGTTCGGGTTCTGGTGGCCCGACGGGCTCAAGACCACGAACCACTTCTACTGGCACGGAACCGCGCAGTTTCGTCCGTGGCGCTTTTTCCTGGCCAACAATCTGGGTGCACTTATCTACGCGATCGGACCCGCGGTATTGGCCGGGTTCGCGTCTCTCCGAAGGACCCGACTATGGATCCTGGTCGGGGGCGCTCTGCTCTGCGTGTCGTTTGCGACCGCGTCGCAGTACTCAAAAGGTGAGGTGGAACGTATCTGGGTGCTCTTCTACCCCTGGATGGTTCCCGCCGTGACTGTTCTACCGGCCCGCCGTTGGTGGCTCCTGGCCCAATCAACGTTGGTCATCGTGTTGCAGGTCTGGCTGATATCCAAGTGGTGACCCGGATCGGGTCCGATTTCTTAGGCGGCGCGCAAGAAATCACACCCAATCGGGTGAAGTTGTCAGCGCACGGTGGCGTGCGGGTGGCTTTCCGTAAGACCGGCGTTGGTGATCCGGATGAACTGGGCGTTCGCCTGGAACTCGGCAATGCTCGTTGCGTTCACATAGCTCATCGAAGAGCGGACGCCGGCGATCAACTTGTTGACGAGCGGGCCGACGCTGCCCTTGTAGGCGACGATGCCCTCCACCCCTTCCGGAGCGCGCTGCTCGAAGTACTCGGCGTCGACCTCGGTGCCCTCGCGCAGCGCACGACGCTCCAGTGCTTCGAAGCTGGCCATTCCACGCACGCGCTTCACGAGTCCCTGCGGGTGCTGCTCGATTTCTCCGGGGCTTTCCTTGGTTCCGGCGAACATCGAGCCGATCATGACCGAAGACGCACCTGCGGCCAGCGCCTTCGCAATATCGCCGGACGTGCGGATTCCGCCGTCGGCGATGATCGGGACGTCGAGCCCGGAACAGTCGGACACCGCCGTGAGCTGCGGCACACCGACGCCGGCCACGAGGCGGGTCGTGCACACGCCCCCCGGCCCAACCCCGACCTTCACGCCATCGGCCCCGGCCCGCGCCAGATCCTCGGCCCCTACCCGGGTGGCGACGTTGCCGGCGATCAGGTCCACGTGTGGAAACTGCCTCTTCAGCGCAATGACGGTATCGATCGCGTGGTCGCTGTGGCCGTGTGCGATATCGAGCACGAGCACGTCGACGCCCGCGTCGACCATGGCCGACGCGCGTTCGATGGAGTCGTTGTCGGTACCAATGGCTGCGCCCACCTGAAGACCCTCGCCCTTCACTTTGGCGATCTGGGCCGCCTGCTGAGCGACGGTCAGGAACCGGTGGATCATCCCCATCCCACCGAGGCGGCCGAGAGCGATCGCCATCTCCCACTCACAGACCGTGTCCATGTTTGCGGCCACGATCGGGACCCCGAGTGACACGTTGCGGGTGATGTGGGTAGCGACTGACACGTTCTGGCGACTGCGGATACCGGAGCGCCTCGGAACGATCAACACGTCGTCGAACGTAAGGCCGATCCGTACATCGTCAAGATTCACAGGTGAACTCCCGGCCACGCGCGTCAACGGGGTTCCCCGGGCGAAGACCGGTACGGAAGCGTAGCCCGGAACCGCCGTACCGTGGGCGAATGCGCAGGAATAGACTCCGCGTCGACCCGATCAGTTCTCAACAACCGCGAAACTTTGCGGGGGACGCGTGCCAGAATTGATCTGTGGGATTTTTCGACCGAAACCGTAAGGATCTGGAGGCCCGCGGGATCGATCCGAAACGCCTCCCGCCCGGCCAGTACTTCACCGATCGCTTCCCGGTCTTGCATGTCGGTGATGTGCCCCGCTACCCCGACCTGTCGAAATGGGATTTCACCATCAGCGGCTGTGTGGAACGCCCCTTCACCCTCAGCTGGGATGAACTCATCGCCCGCCCTTCGGAGTCGATCGTCACCGACATCCACTGCGTCACGAAGTGGTCGAAGTTCGACACCACGTGGACCGGGGTCCCGATCGCGGACCTTCTGAACGAGGCAGGGGTCAAGGCGGGGGCGACGCACCTGATGTTCCACTGCGAACACGGGTACACGACGAACCTCCCCCTGAACGACGTCGTCACCCAAACTGCTCTGCTCGCATATCAATTTGAAGGCGAACCCCTCGCCCCCGAGCACGGGTACCCACTCCGCTCGCTGGTCCCGCATCTCTACCTCTGGAAATCGGCCAAGTGGATCCGCGGCATGGAGGTCATGGCCGGCGACAAGCCCGGGTTCTGGGAACGCAACGGCTACAACATGTACGGGGACCCGTTCAAAGAACAACGCTTCACAAGAGACTGACCCTCATGACAACAGACGCCGCGTCACCCGGCCGCCTCTCGCGTTGGCGAATCGCAGCGGTCGACAGCGACCGTGTCGGCCCGGGCGACGGCGACACCCCCGGCCCGATCGTGCAGCGCATCCGAGATCAGGCCGCGGTCGAATCACCCGACTTCAAACGATCGATGCTGCTGCTCGTCGGTGTTCTCATGGTCAGTCAGATCGCCGTCGTGTTGCTGAAGAACACGAGCAAGACCACCCGTAGCGTGGTTTCGGGGCCACTTTCGCTTGCGGCAGGCATCGCCGGCGTTGGGATCGCTCTGCTGCTTCTCGGACGCTATGTGCGCATAGTTCCTCGTCGTTACCGGGTGATCGCCAGTATCAGCGCCGTGCTCCTCGGGTTCATCATGTTGACCGGCTCGGCCGTGCGACTCACGGGCTCCGGGCTCGGATGTCCCGACTGGCCCACGTGTAAGCAGGGCAAGGTTGTCCCCGCGAGCGGGACACACGCGCAGATCGAGTTCGGCAACCGCATTGTTACGGGCCTCTGCGTGTTGGCCGCCGCGATTGGCGTGCTCACGGCCCTGGTACGCGTCCCGTACCGCCGCGATCTCGTCCGCCTCGGGCTCCTCACGAGTTTCCTGATCTTCGCGAACGCGATCCTCGGTGGGTTGACCGTCATCTACGGCCTCAAGCCGCAATTCGTCATGTCGCACTTTCTGTTGGCGATCGGCACGCTCGCCAGCGGGGTGCTCGTGTTCCATCGGGCCGGTGAGCCCGGCGGCAGTCGTGACCTCTGGGGACTCGATCGGGTGGTAGCCATCGATCAGCTTTCGGCCCGGCTCGTCCAGGCCCTCACCGCGGCTTCGCTGACCGTGATGCTCCTAGGCACGATCACGACCGGTTCGGGCCCTCACGGAGGTGACCCGGAGGTCGACCGGTTCAGCTACTCGATGCGCGACATCGTCCGGATCCATTCCGGGGCGGTATGGGTCATGCTGGCCCTGACCGTTGCGGTCGCAGTTCGAGCCGCCAAAACACCGGGAACTGCGGCGTCGGAAGTCCGTCGTCGCGTGAGCGCGCTCCTCGCCGTTTCGCTGCTCCAGGGAGCGGTGGGCTATATCCAGTATTTCAACCGCTTCCCGGCCGGATTGGTCCAGGTTCATGTGCTCGGAGCGATACTGGTTTGGGTATCGGTCCTTTGGATTCGTGCTGTCACCTGGCTACCGGCGACCGAACCGGTCATTGCCGTCAACCCGGAGGCGGCTCGCGCACGCGGTCCGGTGTCGCAGAGCGGTTAGCATTCCGGCGATGACGAAGGTCTGCTCCCGGCCAACTTGCAACGTTGTCGCCCGAGCGCGTTTCTCCTTCGACAGCCTGAACCGACTCATCATTCTCGACCGAAAGCTCGACGAGTGGGGCGGATCGGGGATGCTCTGCGAGAATCACGCCGACCGCCTGGTGGTACCGAAGGGTTGGGCGCTCGATGACCGGCGCGTGGCTGAACCGCGGCTATTTCCGGTCACCAGGTTCGAGACCGCCGGTCGACTCTCGCCTCTCGCCCGCACCGCCCGCCGGCTCGCGAGCCCTGAGGCGCACCCATCGACACCGCTTCCACTCGATGGCGGCGATACGTACTCCCTTCCCGATGGGTACGTCGACCGGTTCGAAGAAGCCCTCACCAACCCGCTCCCCGGATTCGATGTGCCTACACGTTCCGGCCGCCACTACGACGACGGAAGCGGTCCCGGCGACGACGCCGACACACCATTGCTCAACCGGGCCTTCGATGCAATGGAGTCGCGTTCGCGCCCCGAAGCTCTCGACAAACTCATCCCTAAATCGTCATCGGGCTGACATTCCTGAGAGACCGACCTCCGGCGTCTGCTACCGATTTCAGCTGAACGTCGAGTGGTCGCCGGAGTACCAAAACAATCCCCAACCTCGCACAGTTCCCCGCTACTCCGTCGCGATTGCCTGAAGGATGTTCATCTTCGCAGCGTCCTTGGCCGGCTTGCGGGCCGCATACAGACCAACGATCGACGCGAGGAGCGTTATCACGACCAGGAATGGGATCGGCAGGGTGAGCTTGACCGACCCGTCTTTGCCGAGAACCTGCACGAGCGCCGTTCCGAAGCCCGTGCCCAGCACAACGCCGATGACCGAGCCAAGCGTGGCCACCACGATGGCTTCCCACCGAATTGTCGATTTGATTTGCTCACGTGACATGCCGACCGCCCGTAACAGACCGATCTCCCTCGTGCGTTCGAAGATCGACAGCTTTAGGGTGTTCGCAATGCCGAGAATGGCGATGATGATCGCCAGAAGAAGGAGCGCGTTCACGATGGCGAGGAATTGCTGGAACTGCCCGATCTGTTGATCGGCGAACTTCTTCTTGGTCTTCAACTCGGCCGCCGGGTAGGCCTCAATGGCCTTCTCCGCCGCCTTCACAAAAGCTTTCTTGTCCTTCGCGTTGGTCTTCACGTACAGAAAGTTGTCGGCTTTCGACGGTTCGTACTTCTTGAGGGTCTCTGTGCTGGTGAGGTAGTACGTGTTGCCCAGCCCTTCGGCATTGTCGTAGAACGCAACGATTGTAAAGGTCGGTCGAGCCCCGTTGGGGAACGTCGGCTTTATCGTGTCACCGATCGCGAAGTCGTTGTCCTTTGCCGATTTCTTGGCGATCGCCACGGTGTCGGGCCGAGCCAGTTTTGTGAAGTCACCCTCGACCTGGCCGAGATCGACGAGTTTCTCGAAAGCCGCCGGGTCGACCGCTCCGACGGTGCGGGTCCGGCCCGGGAATCCAAACCGGAACCGCGCGAAACGAAGGCCCGACGTCGCTTCGATGCCGTCAACCGCGTCGAGTTTGTCTTTCACTTCTTCAGGGAAGCCGATGTCGGCCGCGCTGGCGACGACATAGTCGGCCTTCACGCTCGTGTCGAGTGCACCCCGGAACGTTCCGGTCAAGGATTGCGAGAGGACCAAAAGCGCGCTTACCAATGCCGTTCCGATAGTGAGCGCAAGTGCCGTGGCCGATGTTCTCGTCGGATTGCGGATCGCATTTTCCCGAGCGATATGACCGGCGGTCGTGCGTGATGAAAGCCCGGTGCGCACCAGGTACACGCCGATAAGGACCAGCAGGACTGAGCCCAGGACAACTATCGGTTGTTTAGGTACCAGCACCAACGACCCCGCGCCACCCAGCGTCACAATGCCTCCGAACACCACCACGACCCATCCGAACCACGGAAGACCGAGCACGCTGGCGACCGGCTTCGCTATGAGCGGCCCAAGGAAGGTGACGGCAACGAGTGAGAGGCCCGCGGCGATGCCGACGTTGCGAGCCCCTGTTCCACCCTCACCGCGGAGCCCGACAACCAGCATTACCGCGCTTGCGGCGGCCAGCAGTGATCCCACTATCGCCCGTACCCGGCTGCCGGCCCCCCGGTCGACAGCCACGTCACGCAAGGCTGCGAGGGGCTTTACAGAGCTCGCCTTGATGGCCGGGAAGATCGACGATAGAAGCGTCACCGTGGTGCCGACACCCAGTCCGAGAATTACCGTGCGGGGCTTCAGGACCAGACCAGCGGACGGGAGTCCCGTGCCCGCAGCATTCAACAGGGCCCGAATGACGAGTGCGACGCCCATCCCTGCGAACACACCAACGAGTGAAGCGATGAGACCCACCGCGAGTGCTTCCAAAACGGTCGATGAAAGGATCTGGCTCCGCTTCGCACCCAAGATACGCAACATCGCCATCTCCTTCATCCGCTGCGCGACCACAATGGAGAATGAGTTCGAGATGACAAAGACACTGACGAACAGCGCAACGATGGCGAACGCGTTGAAGAAGATGTTGATGAACTTGAAGACCGTGTTGACGAACTCCAGGTTCTCCTTTTCGAGCGCGGCACCCGTGATCGACTCGACCTTCTGACCGTTGATCGACTTCGCATCTTTCAACGCAACGTCGAGTGCCTTGACCAGAGCTTCCTGGGTAACACCGGGCTTGGCGCGAACGAGGACGTTCTGCACCTCGCCGTCCTTGAGAAGCAGCTCCTGCCCACCTTTCGCGCTGAAGAACACGGCCGCGGCGCCGAGAGCCGAGTCCGACGTTCCGAACGTGGCGTCGCCGACGATCGTGAACTCCTTCGCGCCTTCGAGTGTGTTGACCTTCGCCCGGTCTCCGACTTTGTAACCCGTCTCTTTCATGACGCTTCGGTCGAGAACGACTTCGTCGTCACCCACCGGTGCCCGCCCGTTGAGGATGCGGTAGGGCGACAACTCGGGGTCGTTGACCCAGAGATAGCCGAAGGTTGGAGCGTTGCTCGTCTTGACGAGCTTGCCCTTCTTGCTGATGGCCTGGCCGTAACCCTGAATCGATCCTTCGGCGGCCGCCACTTCCGGCACCGCAAGAATCGTCTTCACGATGCTGACGGGAACACTTGATCGACCATCGCCGTAAGGGCCATTGTCGGTTTGGGACTGCTTGATGGCCTTCGTGGCCCGCACGTTGGCGTCGACACCCTTGACAGTCGATGAGAACAGGTCCGTGAACAGACCCTTCAACGTGTCGGTGAACACGAAGGAGCCGGCGAGAAACGAGATGCCGAGAACGATGGACAGGGCGCTGGCGAGGAGCCGGCGTTTGTATGCCCACAGATTTTTGAGCGCGAGACGGTACATGGATGTCTCCCTGTCGCTCAGCGGCCGAAGCGCTTCATGCGGGCGAGAACCCGGTCTTCGTCGGGGTCGCGCATCTCGTCGACGATCTTGCCGTCCTGGAGAAAGAGCACGCGGTCGGCGAACGAGGCCGCATGGGGATCGTGGGTCACCATGACAATCGTCTGGTTGAACTCTTTGACCGCCCGCTGCATGAACGACAGGATCTCCGCGCTCGTAGACGAGTCGAGGTTGCCGGTCGGCTCGTCGGCGAAAATGATGTCAGGCTGACTCGCGAGGGCACGCGCAACTGCGACACGCTGCTGCTGACCACCTGACAGCTCACTTGGTCGATGCTTCAAGCGGTCCGCGAGACCGACCGTGTCAACCACCGTCTTGATCCAATCGGCGTTTCCGGGTCGTCCGGCGAGGAGCATCGGAAGGGTGATGTTTTCCTCCGCGTTGAGCGTGGGGACGAGGTTGTACGACTGAAAGATGAATCCAACGTGGTCACGACGAAGCAGCGTCAGCTCCTTTTCCTTCATCGAGGTGATGTCCCTATCACCGATAAAGACCTGACCCTTGGTCACATCGTCGAGGCCCGCAGCGCAGTGCATCAGGGTTGACTTTCCCGAGCCCGAGGGGCCCATGATGGCGGTGAACTCGCCCTTTGCGAAATCGACGGTCACATCGTCGAGCGCTCGGACTTCGCTGTCACCCATCCCGTAGATCTTGGAGAGGTTGCGGGCAGACGCGGCGGCAGACGTGGAGAGAACGGACATGGCAACCATGTTGGCAGACTCCCCAACGTACGGGCATCAGTAACAACCCTGAGGGCCCCGGGTCAATCCCGGTACGAGTTCGCAAGTCTCCACCGTCCCCCGAAAAACCCGCCATCCCCGACGCTTTTCGTCCCCGATCCGGTAAAGCCGGATCGCGGACGGTTTGTGTCAGACCGTCGTGACGCAGACCAGATCACCCTGTGGGCGCGACTCTGTAAGCGAAGACTCCACGTTGCCGTAGAGTTCGCTCAACATCCCCCGCACCATGCCACGGTCGACGGCACAGATAACCGGATGCGACGCCGACAGGTCGCCGAATGGGCAATGGTCGCGCACGATCGCCATTGACCCCTCGCGTGACTCGGTGTGAGCGGCAAAACCGTGGGCGGTCAACGCATCGGCGACCGCGTGGAGCGCAGCGGTTTTCGAGCGGAAGGAATCTCCCGGATTCATCTGGCTGGCCAACTCCCGCCCGTAATGCTCGCCGACTTCATCGGCCATGGCGGAGGCCACGTCAGTAGGCAGCAACTCGAGCGCACGTGACAGAAGTGACACGATCAGATCATGTCGACGGGCCGGGAACTCGAGGTCAATGGGTTTGCCCGTGCTGCGATAGCGCTTTGAGGGTCGACCCGACTTACCGACCTGCGGCTCCGCTACTACCTCCAGGTAACCCCCGGCGGCGAGCCGGTCGAGGTGATGACGGGCGACGTTGGGATGCACTTCGCACCACTCAGCGGCTTCGCTGGCCGTGCAGCCTTTCCCGTTTTCGCGTGCGAACAGGTACATCCGACGACGGGTCGGATCGCCGAACATCGACGTCGCGGCCGTCACCGCGGCGGAGAACTCTTCGCCTGACGGCTCCGGATGGGCGGCCGATGAGTGTGCGGCCCCGGCCGATACGGCCATCATCGAGGATGATTCGGCCGGCGTCTTTGAACCGGCGACCCGGCGGATCGCGACGCGCGTGGCCGAAGGCTCAGCTCTCGCTGCGCCTGACGCGTCTGCCGTGCGAGTTAGTGCGGCCACGACCAGTAGGTTAGGCGAGTAACGACGTTACGTGCGCTTCTCACCTGTCAAGTCTGGAAGAAGCGCTCCACGTCAGCTTCGTCACGTAGTGCACCCTTGCAGAAAAGCCTTGAACGTCGTACGCACCAGACCTGTCTGTATAACGGGTTGTCTTGATCCCCGACGTTCAACGCTCTTCCGATTCGGTGCGCTAGCCACGCACGTCCCTCGCCTACCGTCTCGTTGGCAGGCGCAGCACTTCTGGAGAACCACGTTCATGTCGGTCACCGAATCCACTGTCATCGCCGCACTGGCCACCGTCCTCGAGCCGGAGATCAAGCGACCCATAACCGAACTCGACATGGTCCGTTCGGTGAAGGTGGAGGGCAACAACGTCGGAATCGTGCTCGCGGCCAAGGCTCAAGACGACCCCACGGCCAGCGGACTGGCCAACCGGGTGAAGGCCGTGATTGCCGGAATGGGGGCGGCCCGGTGTGACATCCATGTCACCTGGATGAGCGATGAAGAGCGGGCCATGCTCCGCGAGCGCCTCCAGGCCGACGATGTCGTCCACGAAAATGCCGGACAGAGCGGACACGGCCACGCCGCCGGTCCGAAGCGGGCCCCGAAGTTCATGCAGGTCGGCTCGAAGACCCGAATCCTCGGGATGACGTCGGGTAAAGGCGGGGTAGGTAAATCGTCGACGACGGTGAACCTGGCAATTTCGCTGGCCAACCGCGGCCTGTCGGTAGGTGTGCTCGACGCCGACGTCTACGGCTTCTCGATCCCCAAAATGCTCGGTATCGAACAGGTGCCCAATATCGTCGACGGGTTCATCATCCCGCCGGTCCGCCACGGCGTGTCGGCCATGTCCATCGGATTCATGGTGGAAGACGACCGCGCCATCATCTGGCGCGGTCCAATGCTCCACAAAGCCCTCGAGCAGTTTCTCAACGACGTCTATTGGGGTGAGCCGGATTTCATGCTCATAGATATGCCCCCGGGCACCGGCGATGTTGCCCTGTCGATGGCCCAGTACCTTCCCCGCTCTGAGGTCTACGTCGTAACGACTCCGCAGGCGGCCGCCCAGCGCGTCGCCCAGAGATCGGCCGCCATGGCCCGGCAACCGCAGATCAATATGCGCGTGCACGGCGTCATAGAGAACATGAGCTGGTTCACCGGCGACGACGGCAAACGCTACGAGATCTTCGGAACCGGCGGTGGACAGGAACTGGCCGACACGCTCGAGGTCCCGCTCGTCGGTCAAATTCCGTTGATGCGCGAACTGCGCGAGGGCATGGACATCGGCGAGCCGATCACCGTGTCGGACCCGACGTCCGAGGCATCGGTCGCCTACGCCAAAATGGCCGAGCGGATCGCGAAGGAACTCGGACCGAAGCGGATCTACAAGTCCGAGTTGCGTATCGGCTGAGCCGCCCGGTTACGGTGAGTCGATGGACGTCGGACTCCTTTCCCTGGGCGACCTCGTCACCGACCCGGTGACCGGGGTCCGGCGCACCCACGCCGAGCGTCATCGCAATCTGGTCGAGCAGGCCATCGTGGCCGAAGAAGCTGGATTTCGCTCGATTCATCTCGGCGAGCACCACTTCTGCGACTACATCCTGAGTTCGCCTGCCGTCGTGCTGTCGGCCATCGCCGAACGCACGACAACACTGCGCCTGTCTACCGGAGTCGCTCTCGGGGTGAACAACGACGCGGTGCGCCTTGCCGAAGACTATGCGACGGTCGATGTCCTTTCCGGCGGGCGGGTCGAACCGTGTGTCGGCCGCGGAACGTTCTTTCCGCACACGTTCGACGGCTTCGGTCAGAATCCGTCGAAAGCAAAAGATATGTTCGCGGAGAATCTCGAGATCCTCGTGCAGGCATGGGAGGGCGATTCCGTTACCTGGTCCGGGAAAATTCGCGCGCCACTACGCGCACTTACGATCAACCCACGGCCGGTCCAACAGCCGCGCCCACCCATCTGGGCCGGCGTGGGAGCTTCAGCTGACTCGATAGATCTCGCCGCTCGACTCGGTTTGTGGCTGATGCTGCCCACCGTGTTCGGCACGATCGACATGTTCCGCAAGGCCGTCGATCTCTACGACGCCCGCTGGGAGCATTACGGGCACGATCCGGCGGGCAAGCGAATCGGGTGCTGCACGCACACCTTCGTGCATCGGGATTCGGCGAAGGCCAGGTCCATCTGGGAGCCCCGTTACCGCGCGTACATCGAATGGGTCAATGAGCTGACCCGGTTGTCCTCAGGCGGGCGCAGCCACGGGCTGGGCGGCTTCGACTTCGACACGTTGATCACCAACACGGCGATGTGCGGTTCACCAGCCGAGGTGATCGACCGTATGGGCCGCATTCGCGAAACGTTGCGGCTCGACACGCAGATTCTCATGTTCGACATGGGCGGCATGCCCGACATCGAACTCTTTGAGACAATCGCACTGGTCGGAAGCGACATCATCCCCGCCGTGGCCCGTTTATGAATCGAGACATGAGATGACGCTGCGTTGGGCGATCCCCGACGTCGACGCCGTGTACGTTGGCCTTCCCAATCACCTCCACCACGAGGCGACGCAATCGGCAGCGCGGTCAGGGCGGGCAATCCTTTCGGAGAAGTCGCTCACCGTCACGGTCCTGCGGAGACGTTCACCGTCGATGACCCCTTCGATGCCTTCGACCACCAGATCCGGCTCGTCGAGCGGGCGGTGGCGGCCGGTGACCTCGAAGCGACGAGGCCGAGCCCGCGCCTCAACGACTCCCTTCGCCTGATGAAGACGCTCACGACATGGGAATCACGGGCCCGGGGCCGGTGACACACTGCACTCAGACCGGTCGGATCCGAGGACCCGTTCCGACAACGCCGGCTATCACCGCAATGGCGAGCAGCGCCGGGACAACCATCCAGAACAGCGCGAGCGCCGGAAAGGTACCGGCTATGACCATTGCATCAGCCAACTGTAACCTCGCTCTTCTGTCACGGGACCGAAGCGCCCGCACCAGGACCGGTACTGCAAGCCGGAGCACGGTGAGTACAATCAACATCCGCGCCAGGAAGAACATGGCCCGCGAGCCGGTCGCTGTCCCGACGGTCAGCATGACGAGCGCAACCGTGAGCCCCGCCGTGACCACCATCAGCCGCAACACCGAGCCCATTGGTGCCCTCTTGGCCGTCTCGTCGGTGGCGACAACCGGGCGAGTCGATACGGTCGTCTCCCGTCCAGACTTCCAACGCATCCACAGACCCGTGAACAGTGACAGGGCGAGCGCTGTCGTACAGATCGGGCCGATGACCTGGCCGGGCATTTTCGCGCCGTCTTCGCTGAGGACGGCGATCCCCACCAACAGATCGAACAACCCGACGAGCACGGCGATGGGCGCGAACCACGCCTGGGTCATCACCGACCAAACACGCAGAAGTCGGGGATCGTCGTTGATGCGTTCAGTTCGCATAGTTTTCCTTTCACGTTTCCTCCAAGCCAGGTCGGCAGGCATTCCGCGCACGGCGCGCCACACGACCGCAGCGGCCAATCGTGGGTGCCCCGAGTGCTCCGTGGATAACGATTGCTCATGGAGATCGGAAGCGATTTCGGCAATTCGCCTTTCGCACACATCAGGCCGGAGTCCCCGGGTGTAAAGGGCGGTCCACCACCGGACAAACGCGATTCCCCGAACCCGAGACGTATCCGAGACACCGTGGTCATTCGTCGCCATCACGTCACCAAACCCGGCCGACGGACGACCACCGACTGAACATGGTGGACACTTTGCAGTGCGGTCTCTCCGAGCGGTGTGACGCGGTACAGACGGCGACGGGGTCGGTTCTGGGCAACGGCGAGATCAGGATCCTCCCAACGACTGTCGAGGAGCCCTGCGCTTTCCATCCGCCCGAGGGCCTTGTAGAGCGTTCCGTGCGCGGTCAGGCGACGCGCATCCGTACGGTCCTGAATCACCTTTGCCACGGCGAAGCCGTGGAACTCCGGGTCGTGCGCTCCCAGACGATCGACTCCTGCCTCCAGGATGAGGACCTCAAGCGGAAGGAGGGTGCCGGGTTTGCGTCGAACCATGAATGTATTCATAGGAAGATATGTGACGATTGTCAAGGATGAACCACTAGAAGCACAAAGTGGCACAGTGATTCATGGTCAGCAGTTCGAGCGAGAGGCAAAGCGACGCGGAACTCGTCGCTGCTGTCGTCGAGCGCGACCGAGGCGCATTGCGGGAGTTGTTCGATCGTCATGAGCCATGGCTTTCCGTACGCCTGGCCCGTCGCTGCGGAGACCGGAATCTCGTCGAGGAAGTCGTGCAGGACACCTTCGTCGCGGTTTGGAGAAAAGCTTCGAGCTTCAAAGGCGACGGCGCTGTTGCCGCGTGGATCTGGGGAATCGGAATTCGTACCCTGTTGCACGCGATACGTCCGCGGCGCCCCCTGATCGAGCGCCTTCTCGCCCAGCGAACACTCGACGCGGTCTCGGCCGAGGATCAGTTACTGACAGCCGTCGAACACGGCGATATCGGGGCCGCGTTGCACCGCTTGTCGCCTGAGTTGCGATCAGTCGTTCAAGCAACGGTGCTGGACGGCCTCACGTGCGCGGAGGCCGGCCGATTGCTCGGTATTCCGAGCGGCACGGTGAAGACGCGGATGATGCGGGCGAAACGGGAACTTCGGGAGGCATTGATATGACGATCGCCCATGCTTGGCATGTGACCACAGCAGAACTTGGCGACTACCTCGCCGACCAGGCTCCGACCTTGACGGTGGTGTCGATCGAGGCTCACCTGCTTGCTTGTGCTGAATGTCGAACGATGCTGTCAGCACTTCGGCGGTCCGCCGAACCGACGGTCGGCAAACCATCGCATTCCGAGCAGCTGTGGAGCCGAATCGCCGATCGCGTCGATCA
>JANMZO010000472.1:0-2502 GCA_031383405.1 Acidimicrobiia bacterium
GCCCGATGCCTTCCGCCACACCTTCGGTGACGCTGCGCTTGCCGGACGCCACCAAGCACCCACCACCTTGACCAGCCACCCCTCCAGCGAAACGCGGCAGCCAACGGCTGCAGGGCGACCTGCCCCGCAGCCCTGGAGAACACCTCTCCAAGGCCCTTCGATCCGAAAGGACCCTGCCCATGCCCATCACCGCTCTCTACTCCACCAAAGGCGGACAAGGCGTCACCACCACAACCGCCGCCCTCGGCATCCTCACCTCACACGGCGGACACCGAACGCTGCTCGTCGACACCGGGCACGACCTCGCCGCCGTACTCGGACTCCCTGACAACACCGACCGGGCAGGACTGGCCGAGTATGTCGAACCAGCCAGCCGCATCACGCTCGCCGACATCATCACACCGGTAACAGGGAACCTCGACATCATCAGCCGAGGCACCGCCCTGATCGTCTTTAGTACGCACACCTACGGACTACTCGTCGGCGGACTCGGCCACTACGACCACGTCATCATCGACACCACCGACAACGCCTACGCCTGGACACTCGACGTCGACCACCGAGTACTCGTCACCCGGCCCTGCTTCCTCGCCTTGCGACGCTCCACCATCACCCCACGACCCACACACGTCGTGCTCATCAACGAACCCGGCCGCGACCTCGACGCCAAAGACGTCGAAGCCGTCACCGCCGTACCCGTCACCGCGACCGTCCCCTATGGCGTCGACATCGCCCGGAACATTGACGCTGGACTCCTCAACACCCGACTCCCGAGAAGCCTCACCCGAGCACTCTGGCCGCTCGTCGCCGCGATCAACACCACGACGCAGGTCGCGTCATGAATACCGCGTCGACGTTTCGTCTCGAGCCGGTTGACGGACTGATCACCATCGCCGCTGGATACACCCCAACCGCCAACATTCACGAACCCGACTCGACCTACAGCCGCTATTACATTCCGAACAGCACAGGCCCGACCGCGTTTCTTGCATGGTCCCAGCTCGTCGCTTGGCTACCCGCCGATGACACCGCACCGTACGTCATCAACCATGCCGAGTTCGCCTACGCCCTCGGCACCGCACCCGCCCGACTCACCAAAGCACTCGGCCGACTCGTCGCCTTCCACCACGCCTACGCGGTCCCGACCGAACCGAACACGCTCTACGTGAAACGACGCGCCCCGACGCTCAACCCGAAACAACTCGCCCGCCTCGCGGAGCGCTGCCCGACCCTCGCCGCCTGCCACGACGAACAACTCGCCGCCTGACCAACGAGGCAGACCGATTTCAAGAGCCGCCGGCCGAAACGCCGGCGGCTCTTCCGCGCCCGCTCACACCGTGAATCGGAGGTTCGGTAGCGTCAAGGTTGCCATGGCGATCCCCGACACCGACCTGCACCGCATTAGGACTTGGGCCGACAACCACACCCCGCCCGAAGTGCGCGCGCACGTGTGGGTCGAGCTCGACATCACGCCGACCGCTATCACCGTGAACGAATGCCGCCCGTACTGGCGGCCCGAAGAACTCCAGCCACCGACTAGATCGTCGGTCGCGCGGTGCCGCTGGAACAACACCACCAAACAGTGGACGCTGTACTCGTGCGATCGGAACCTCCGCTTCCACGTATGGCCCCACCTCGGACCACAACCCACCATCGCCCCGCTGCTCGCCGAGATCGACGACCTCTCCAACGGCTCGTTCTGGGGCTAAGGCCACTCTGAACGTCCACTCGGAATCGAGACTCGTCTGCAAAACTCGATGTTCGTGCTGACGATGTGCATCCTGCTCTGGGCGAACGAAGGTCGCCGCGACGACCTCACCGCGTACGAGGACCAGGTCCTGCGAATCGTTCATGATCACGCTGGAACTGTTGTCTCGCGAGTCCGCCTCACTGCGACAGCCAACGGACCCGACGAAGTCCAAGTCCTCCAGTTCCCCGACGATGGAGCCCTCGCCGACTACATGGCCGACCCACGACGCTCCGCACTCGCCGCCGAACGCGACCGCGTCGTCGCCCGAACCGAACGCTACGACGGACAGCTCCGACCACCAGTCGAGTGACTCCGGAACGCATCGGTTCCCCCAAAGACGCAGCCCCGCATCGAGACGAGCACGCGAGGCCAGAAAGGTTGCCGCCACTCCGCAAGAAAAGTCAGACACATAGGGAGGTAGCCGCTGGCTACCTCCGACGGGGCGTCAGACCTCGTCGATCATGGTCGATCATGGTCGACGACCGGTCAGATCGAGCAGACGAAGCGACAACGACGCGTCGCTGGAGATGGTCCCGGACGGTCCTTCACCGAACGCTCCACGATCGTCCGCTGCGGAGAGGCCCGACTGATACGCATCCCAAACGGCCGGCACGAGTTCTTCGTCGAGCGTGTCGTCACCGCCGGTTGAACGTGCGAGATCCCATCCGTGCAGCAAGAGATCGCCGAGCCGAAACCCGAGGAACTGCCGAGCCCCGATGTCGCCGGCCGGATGATGCACGACAACATCGAGC
>JANMZO010000017.1:0-20088 GCA_031383405.1 Acidimicrobiia bacterium
GCTGCGATGCCGAGCGGCTCGACCGTCAGGGAAACGGCGTTGACAGGGGCGGTGTCAACCCTCACCTTTGTACCGCCCAACGGCGCCTTCCTTCGATCCTTATGTGTTGTGAAGTTGTCAACGGGACGGCGGCGACCAAAACAATCGGCGAGCGCCATGGTCGTCTGCCGGCCCTCAGGACGAATCGTCCGAGGCCCGATCGCCGGGTACCCCTGCCCCCTACGGCTCGTCCGTACCCGTTGCGACTCCAGGTTCCGCGTTTGGGGGTCCCTCGCCGCCCTGTTTCGATGGTACTCGCCTCCAAACGGCGTTCTAAAGGTCCGGTCCTGGTCCGAGTGTGAAGTAGAGTGTGAAGTAGACTGGGAATGTGCTTGTAAGGGGGTCATGAAATGATTGCGCCATTCGGACGTGACGAGGTCGAAGAAGTTCCGTTGCCGCAGTCCCCGCTTGTCCGGGCAATCGGACAGGTTCGATATCCGCAATCCTTTGCCCTTGGTGATACCGCCAAGCAGGCTGACTTGCGCAAGGGCTTCTCAGACAAGTACCCGGTCGTGCGTAAAGAGCGGCAGGGGGCCCTGCTGATCGGGCCCGACGGTGTTCGCCCGTCGGATGAGACCGAGGACGTTTTCAAGTTCCAATCGAAGGATGGGCTTTGGCAAGTCACTGTCACTGCAACGTTCGTGTCGTTGGACACGGGTTCCTACGAGTCGCGTGCAGACTTCATGAACCGTTTCGGTTCGATTCTTCACGTGGTCCACGCAGTCCTGGAGCCCCCGATTGCCGAACGTTTGGGTGTGCGGTACATCAACCGAATCGTCGACCCCAATCTGCTGGAGCGCCTTCCCACATGGGTGTTGCCCGGTCTTCTTGGCGGTCTGAATCTCCCGCTGGGCAACTCGTCGGTGCGACTCCTCCACACAATTTGTGAATCCGTGTTTGAAGACGATGAGAACGCAACCCTGGCACGCTGGGGGCTCTTGCCCCCGGGGGCCGTATCGGATCAGTCGGTCCTTCCAGTCGAGGCTCCGTCTTGGCAACTGGATATCGATAGTTTTGTATCGGAGCGGATGGACTTTCTGCCTGATTCGATTCAGGCGAGAGCTGGGTCGTTGGCGTCGAAGAACTATCGATTCTTTCGATCCGTCACGACCGACGAGTTCCTGCGCCACTGTGGAGGCGAGATCTGATGGGAACAGCACAAACATCGACGGAGCGAGCAGGCGAAGTTTCGCCGAGTCCACGCAGTATCGGGTGGCCCGTCGTTGTGATTGGTCTGTCGCTCGGGATCGGCGGCGTCACGGGAACGGCGACTGCGCGACGGCCTGTGTCGCATGTGGAGTTTGGCTCTTCGACGTCGTTGCCGAGCGCGATCTCGTCCAACGTGCCTCTTCGGCCCGATACCTACGGAGTCAAGCGACTGAAAGATGCAACCGGTGCTACCTGGGATCAGCTCGGGAGGCTCTTCGGGGTATCTCGTCGTGCATTGCACGCGTGGGCGAACGCAGCGCCGATGAATTCCCAACATGCCGAGCGACTTGAGGAACTGTTGTTGTTGGTCGCAGGTTTGGCGAAACACGGCGACGTTCACACCCAGTTCTTCACGCCCGGGCCCGATGGCCGCAGCCTCTATTCGAAACAAACAAAGGTTGGCTCTCGACCGAGACCGCGTGTCGGACCGAGCGCCATCGACTTGATCTCCACCACAGACGGGAGTTCCATTCCGTCGTCGTTTACGGGTCGGCTCGAGACCGAATCGCTTGATTGGCTAGAGGCCTGACTCGAACATGGAAGAAGCATCGACTCGCCCGTTAGCGGACTGGCGGCAGGGCGATGTCGTAAGCGCGCCTAGTTTTCTTTCAGTCGGACTCGGCAACGGGGGACAGGCCGAACGACGAACTGACTCGGTCGACGGGTGGGTCGTCATTACACAAACCTGTGACCTTGTCAGAGACCCGTCATCTCGGCCGTCGGCCGTTGTTGTTCCGCTGGTTGAACTCGACGAGACGCTCGCCTCGCCCGCAAGACTGGGATTTCAACCAAGGTATGCAGCGACTCCGTTGATCGGGCCTCGGCATTTCGCCGATCTCGACGCGGCAATGACCGTAGATAAGGCGCTGTTGGTTCAGTTCAAGGCGCGTCGTGGATTCAACGGTGATGAGTCAACAAGGAGATTTTCTGCAGCGGTAGCCAGGAAGTTCGGCCGGACGGCCTTTCCTGACGACTTGAATCCGGCATTGGAGAAGTTCCGCTCCCGCCTTGTGAAAAAAGCCCGCGGGTCAGGACCAGAGGCGGAACTTCTCGCTCGCGTGTCGGAAATCCGTGCGCAACCAGCACCCCACTGGGATGCCGATCTTGTTGATGTGACGTTAACGTTCATACTTGACGACGACGAATTAGTGGGGACGGACGAGGTGCCGGAGGCGAGCCCCGAGATTGCGCGCTTGCTTGCCGGAGTACCCGACATCTCGATGCTCGCTTCTACGCTCGTTTCCTCGAAATCGATCGTCGATCGAACTCACTTATGGGAAAGGCTGGTCGCTGCTTGGGTGGGTCTCTGCAAACCGGTCGGAACCATAAGAAGTATTGACGCGGAAGTCGCCACAGCCGACGACTACACCATTCGTCGGTATCGCGACAGTGATCAGTTGGATCTGGAGTACCTCTCACAGTCCGCGTCCGACGAGGAAGTGGACGACTGAATCGAGCCGCTCGCCACTGAAGAACACGGGTTCGATTCCCGTCACCCGCTCCAGTGAACGTCAGCGCCGGATCGGAGCCGCCACGTTCGGATTTATGTGTCCGCTGAGCGGTAGTTTGTGTCCAAACGTCGCCTCCGCCTGCCCTTCGCACGAACGAAAGCACAACCCGGCAACAGGATCCGTTCGACTTGTATAGTCGGCGCGTGACAGCGCCCGACCCGCCATACCCGGTCCCACTCGGATATGAGACCGCATGCGAGCAACGGGGTGGCCGGATCACGGAACACCTGGTGCACCTCATGCGCCTGTTCGAGGCGTTTTCGATGCACTGCTTTCGACAAGATGTCCCGTTCTTCATCGACAGCGGAACGCTTCTCGGTTGCATTCGACACCGGGGCATCATCCCGTGGGACAACGACATCGACGTGGCGATGTTCGCGTCGGACTTCGGGCCCTTCCTCGATGCATTCTCCGCCGAGGTGGGCGGCCTCGTTCTCGACCGCGGCGGCTACGGGGATCCGAACGGCTGTGTGTGGTTTTCGGATGCGGACTCCGGTGTCGCCGGACTCGATCTTTCCGCCTACGAGCCGAGCGGCCGGAGTCTGATGGGCGTCGGCGTCCAGCGGGAGTGGCCACTCGACGCATGGAGTTCTTCGCATTCCGAAGGATCGTGGACGTACGACTTCGCCCCCGGCGACCTCGACGCGTTCATCGCCCTCCCGTCCTACTGCGGGCTGCAGCGTGCCCCGCTGGCATGGCGGGACCGCCTCACCCGTCACTACGACAGTTTCGACATGGACCTTCAGCTCAGGGAGCAGGCCGCGGCCGAACTCGGCTTCGACCCCGGCCTGCCACCCGTCACAACGGTCAAGAGCTACGCGAGCATCGACGAGGGACTGATGAAGACGGGCGGACTCGAACCGTTCGAGGTGCCGAACTGCCGGGAATTCAACATTGACGTGAGCGGCCTTCAAGACGCCATCTGCAATGAATCCAAGCCGATGCAGGCGTACCATCCGCGTTCGAAACTTCGTTTTGATTCGATCTGGATCCCTCCCGCCGAGGCCCTCTCACGCCTTCGGGCCGGCACGCTCGACGTCAACATCTTCGACACGCCGGCCACATTGGCGCCCGAGTTGATTCCCCGGGCATTCCGCGGAAAGAACCCGGACCATCCCCGCTTCCCGTTCGGAGTCGGCTACGTGCTCTCCCCGGCTCGGGCCGAGACCCTCTTCCACGTCGATGGGTACGTGCATACCTACAACTGGTTGGCGGAGGGCGAGAAGTTCTGGTGGTTTGTCGAGCCCCACAATGCAAGCGAAGCCTGGCTGGCCGAACGGAGCATCACGGAGATCGTCACGGCGGACCATTTCGCGCGTTGGGGGCGGGTCCGCGTGCTGCACCAACGGCCAGGCACCGCGGTCGTCTTTCCCGGACATTGGGCCCATCGGGTCCACACGCTCGCAACCGCGACCGGCCTCGCCGGATATTCCCACGTCCCTTTTGGGGACACAGCCACGATCGGAGCGAACCCTTGAACGAAGACGAACTTCACAAACGGTACTGGGATGGCGTACCGCAGGATCCGCTGTATCCGAGCGCGATGAGCAAGATGTTGCTGATGGATGACCCGGCCGCGGCCGAGCGTGAAGGTGAGGCCGACACACTGGAGGTTCTGGCGCTGATCCCGCCTCTGCGAACCGGCGCGCGAATTGTGGAGCTCGCCGCCGGAGTCGGACGTTTCACACCCTCGCTCGCAGCCCTCGCCGGTGCCGGGGGAGCCGTGACCTCGTACGACTTCGTGGAGGAGTTCTGCGTCCAGAACCGCGAGACGTGCCGTGCTTTGGGACTCGACCAGGTTGAAGTACGCACAGAAGACGCACGGAGCGCCGTCCTGCCGGCGGACATCGACCTGGTGTTCGCCAGCTGGATCATGATGTACCTGTCAGACGAGGAGGTTCGCACGCTCCTACGCGGAATCGCCGCTGCGCTGGTTCCCGGAGGCTTCCTCGTGTTCCGCGAGTCATGCATCAAGGGCGACGCCCTCCACCCGGGTGACTGGCCCCGTTTTCCCGGGGAGCACCCGTGCCGATACCGCAGCGCCCGCTGGTACTTCGAGGCTCTGGCCGACCTCCCCGGGCAGGTTCTCACGAACGCCCACGTTCTGCAGGTCTGGGACGACGAGTCCGACCCGAACGCCCAGCTGGCATGGGTCTGGCAGCGCACCTGACCTCTCCCAGCAGGACGACGGTCTGATCTGGCCGAACTCCGGGCACGGCTGACCGGGGTGCAGCAGCAGCTCGGGACCCGCCGTCTCCCTCCTTGCTGTCGATGGTTCGACCTACCAGATTTTTACATTTGAACGCAGAAAGAGTTGATAATGGTTCAATTATGAGTAAATATTCACTCATGGTGGTCAAAACCGACTCTGTTCCCGCTTCCCGAGGATCGTTGAGGAACAAAGCGCTCCGGCCCAGGGGGGTCGCCGTGGGATGCTCCCTCCTCGTCGCAGGTACGTTCGTCGCAGCGTTCACCCCCGGTTCATCGGCCGTGGCCGGTCTTGCGCTTCGCCAGCCACCGGATCCGGTACGAGCCGGTGTCGTTCCGGTCAGCGATGCAGACCGAGACGGGATGTTCTCACGCGAACTGCCCTGGCCCGTGATTGCGATCCACTCGGCGGTCATGGCAAGTGGTGACCTGGTGACGTACGGAACGCCGGTGGGAGCCGACGTGCAGCAGGCGACCATGTACGACAATTGGAGCCCGGCGACCGACACGCACATGCAGTCGGGGCCGCTGGGCGTCAACAGCTTCTGCAGTGTCGCGTCGCACGCGCCTGACGGGACCCTCTTTGTGGTCGGCGGCAACACCGAATATGCAAGCGGCAATTACAACGCCGCGACCAGGCAATTCGTGCGCCAACCCGATCTGAGCCAGCCCCGGTGGTACGCGTCGATGGTTCGCATGCCCGACGACCGCATGATCATCATCGGTGGTCAGAAGCCCTACGCGGGCGTCACCCCACCCGAAACCGATGTCGCCTCGACTCCGGAGATCTACACGGCCGGTCAGGGATGGCGCACGCTTCCCGGGGCGACCGACGTAGGTCTCTACGGATCCGCTCAAGGCCGATGGTGGTACCCGAAAACATTCCTCGCGCCCGATGGCACCGTGTTCGGCATTTCCCGCGAGAAGCTCTGGAAACTGAACCCGGCGGGCATTGGGGCGGTCAGCCAGATCGGAACAGTGACCACCAGCAACGTGGGTGCCTCGGGAGGCGCAGTCATGTTCGCCCCGGGCCGGATCCTGCTCGTCGGAGGCGGCCAACGCACGAACACCGACCCCACCGTCGGATCAGCCGAGGCGAGCCTGATCGACATCAACGGCGTCGCGCCCCAGGTGACTCAAACGGGGTCGATGGCCAAAGGTCGGAATTGGCTCAACGCAACAGTGCTGCCCAATGGTGAAGTGTTCGTCAACGGAGGCACCGGAGCAGGGATGGCAACCAATGCGGTCTATGAATCGGAGATCTGGAACCCGGCGACCGGGACGTGGCGCACCGCTGCATCAGCTCGCCGTATTCGCACGTATCACTCGTCGGCCGTTCTCCTGCCGAACGGTTCGGTGTTCACCGCCGGAGGCGGAGCTAGCGGCCCGGAAGCGAACTTCAACGCGGAAATGTATTACCCGCCCTACCTCTTCACCCGATCCAATGGGACCGTCACCTGGGCCGACCGACCGGAGTTCCGCTCGGTTCAAGGTCGTATCGCCTACGGAGCAGAGGCGCTGTTCGACATGAAGGACGCGCGGTCCATCCAGTCGGTGTCGCTGACGACCCTGGGGTCGTCGACCCACTCGTTCATGGCCGATCAGCGCAGGGTTCCCCTCTCGTTCTCCCAGTCGGGCGATCAATTGTCGATCACCTTTCCGGGCAGCCCGACACTGGCGGCCCCCGGCTTCTACCTGCTGCACGCCGTCGATGGAAGCGGTGTTCCCACCCCTTCGCAGATCATCGAACTGCGAAGTGACGGGTCTGCCGGCGGGATCACCGTATACGGAGACGGCCTGACCACGCCGCCCCCGACCGGAGCGGAAACGACCACAACGACCACGACGACCACAACGACCACGACGACCACTACCGTTCCACCGTCAAGCACGACATCACCACCGGGCGCCACCCGTGACCCGCTCGCCGCGTATGAATTCGACGAACCGTCCGGGCCCTCGCTGATCGACACGTCGGCCAACGGAAACACCGCGACGCTCTTCAACGGGGCGGCCCGCTCGCCCGGTCGAACCGGTTCAGCGCTCACCCTCGACGGGACCTTCAATCAACAGGCGAGGGTGGTCGCGTCCCCGAGTCTCGACTCACCGGTGACAGGATTCACGGTGTCGGCCTGGGTCAACGTGAATCAGCTGCAACCGAATTGGGCGGCGATTGCGTCGCGGCAGTTCGGCACATCCTGGGACGACCAGTGGTACCTGGCGATGTACAACGGCCTGATCTACTTCGGCGTCAACACCGTCCCCGGTGGGAACCTCGGGGTGGGTGGGACGTCTCTGCAACCGCAGACCTGGACGCACCTTGCCGGCACCTACGACGGTTCGACGATGCGCATCTACGTGAACGGGACCCTTGCCGGTAGTGCGCCACAGTCCGGGCCGATCCGGTTCGACAACAACGACCTCATCATCGGTGGCAACCAGAACACGTCCGGCGCGAATCAAGCCCAGGATGTACTCAACGGTCGAATCGACAGCCTCCGGATCTACGGACGCGCACTGTCCGGTGCAGAGATCACAAGTCTGGCCACACCGGTATCGGCGACAACCACAGCTGCGCCATCGTCAACGACAACGACAACGTCAACGACAACGACAACGTCAACGTCAACGTCAACGTCAACGTCAACGACAACGTCGCCCTCAACGACAACGACAACCGCAGCACCAACGACAACCACCAGACCACCGACAACCACCACGACAACCACAACCACCAGACCACCGACAACCACCACGACCGCGGCTACAACCACCACGACAACCACAACCACCAGTCCACCGACAACCACCACGACCGCGGCTACAACCACCGCACCAACAACAACCACAACCACCAGACCACCAACAACCACCACATCAACGACGACGACATCAACGACGACGACGACATCACCAACACCAACCACGACGACAACAACGACAAGACCGCCAACAACCACCACAACCGCCACCACAACAACAACGACCAGACCACCAACAACCACCACAACAACAACAACGACCACGACAACAACAACCACAACCACCAGACCACCAACAACCACAACAACCACGACCATTGCCGGTTCGACGCTGCGACTGATAACCGACCCGGCGATCGTCGCCTCAGGGGCTCCGTTGGTCATCACCCTGAGCGGAGCCACGCCCAACGTGGGGCGCGTCGACTTTGCCATCAACGGAATACCGATGGGCAGCCGTAACGTCGACGGCAACGGTCAGGCGCAGCTCAGTTCGGCATGGTGGGGAGAGGGTTCGATGACCGTGTCGGCCGAGTGGGTGCGCTACGTGGAAGGAGTGCCAATCTCGGTCCGGCTCACCGGACCCCTCACCGTCGTCCCTTAGGAGCCTTAGGAGAAGGTCACCCGTCTCGACCCGTAAAAGGCCACAGCACACCGACTCACTCGACGGGTTGGGGGCTGATCGCATCGGCCACGGTGTAGCCACAATCTCCGCGACGCCGTTTGACATGCGCAACTTTGTCGGCCGGCAGCACGATGCATCGGCCGACGGTGTAGCCGCAACCTCCGCGACCACCCGCTAACGTGCCTGCCCGTGGTTCGACGCGCACTTCTTCGACCGGCCGCTGGGGCCGTCATGGTTGCGTCCGTGATGTCGTCGTGGTTGGGTCCGTCGTGGTTGAGTCCATCGACGCGTGCGGTGCCAGTGACCAGCCGCAGCCGCGACGCCGCTGCGGCATCGGCCACGCGTGCACTGTTCAACGGCGTCGGCCCGAACGATCCCGGCTGCTCCGTCGCCGTGGCGCGTGCCGGCCGGATCGTGTTCGCTGAGGCCTATGGCAGAGCCGACCTTTCGCGCCGGGTACCGATGACCACAAAGACGGTCGTCGACATCGGATCCGTCTCGAAACAGTTCACCGCGACGGCCGTGGCCATCCTGCTCAATCGAGGTCAGCTGCGGTTGGGCGATGTCGTCGACACCTACGTCGGCGGACTTCCTGCGTGGTCGCGACGAGTGACGGTCGACCAGTTGATCCATCACACCAGCGGCATCGCGGATTACATCGATCTGTTGAGCGACAACGGCGTCGACGACACCGTCCGCTCCACGGATGCCGACGCGCTCGCCGCGCTCAGGGCGGCGCCGACCCTCGCGTTCAAACCGGGGCGCCGTTTCGAATACTCCAACTCCAACTACTTCCTGCTCGGGCAGATCGTGCAGCGGGTGACGGGCGACGGCATCGGCACATTCGTGGGGAGGGAGATCTTCCGGCCGTTGGCGCTCGACGCGCTTATGGACGCCGCGGCCCGCATCCCCGGCAAGGCCCGCTCGTACGCCTGGGATGGTGGGACGTGGGTGTCGGCCGACAGCGCCTGGCTGCAGCTCGGCGACGGTGGTATCCAGACCACACCGACACAGCTGGTCCGCTGGGCGTCTCAGTACTGGAGTCCAACCGTCGGTGGGCCATCGATCAACACCGTCCGTTGGATCGGTGCGGTGCAGACCGACGAGCGTGGCGTCCGCTACGGGTTCGGTATGCAGGAGAAGAGTGACCCCGACCTCGGCCGCGTGCTCTTCCACGACGGAAGCTGGGGTGGCTTCTCGACATCATTCGAGGTTTTGCCGTCACGCCAACTGGCCGTCGCCGGCACATGCACCAGTGGCGACATCGACGTCGAACAGACCGATTGGGCCGCAGAGGTGGTTGCCGCCTGGGCCCGGCCCTAGCGGGCACATCACGGAGTGGCCACCGCTGCGGTCGTCGGTGTGCCAGCGCAGGTCACCGTGGCCATGCTGCCGGACCTTTCGTTGCGGTGAGCCGTCGGTCTCACGTTACGCAGCATATGGTGCACGGGTCGAGCGCCTGATCGAGCCGATCATCAGCCGATCGTGACCGTGGTGGTGTCTGGTGTGGCGTCGGCCGAGACCTGCCGGGCGGCGCGGGCGGCGCGGCGGCCGATGGCGTGCATACCCTCTACGTCGACGCGGCTCGCCGGTGCGCACACGATGAGCGCCGCTAGCGGATGGCCGCCGGGGCCGAGGACCGGGGCACCGACGACGCGGGCGTCGGGGACGATCTCGCGGTCGTTGAGGGCCCAGCCGCGCCGGCGGGTCTCGTCGAGGGCGGCGTCGTCGAGGGCGGCGTCGATGCGGCGTAGGCGTTCGAGGTCGGCGCCGGCGGTGTGGGCGGCGATCGCGCGCAGCGCCGAGCTGTGGCGGATGGGAAGCTCGGACCCGATCGGGGCGCTGATGCGCAGAGCGTGGGTGCTGTCGGCAACGTCGAGCACGAAAAGTCTGTCGCCCTCGATGGTGACGAGCATCGCCGTCTCACCGGTTTCGTCGCGCAGCGCCGACAGTGTCGGCCGGACGAGGGAGGCAAGCGTCGATGTGCTCGCGCTAGCGATCCGTGTCGCGAGCTCAGGGGCGATGCGCCAACGTCCTTCGGTGGTTTGGTGCAGCCATCCGGCACGCTGCAGCGTGACGGCGAGGCGGTGCGCCGCGCTTTTGTTGATGCCGGTGCGACGGGCAAGATCGCTCACGCCGATCGGTTGCTCGGAAGCGATGGTTTCGAGCAACACGCACGCGTTGCGCACCGATTGGTTCTCCTTGACCGACATCACGCCTCACAAAGTTTGGACGGACACGATAGCCAGAGCTGGCGCCGTCCGCGTGTGCAGAGGCGTACGCGCCAGCGGCTGAGCCCACCGAGTACCGACGAGTGTTGACCTTCTGCGGTTCCGCCCATAGGATACTATGGAACAGTTGGTGCACATAGTAACACACTATAGGAGATACGCATGGGGACCGATGTAATCGGGAGCGGGTTGCCGTGGGTCGACGCGATCGCCGGGTCGTTCCCGCCGTACTCGTTCGTCGAGTTCCACCGCACGGAGCTTCCAGCGCTGGCCGCTGACCGGGCGGAACTGGTGGCCGACGATCTTCGCGCCGTGGCGCCATTGGCGTTCCGCATCGACGACGGCACCATGTTTACCTGGCACAGCGACGACGGCCGGGTGCGGGTGGTCGAGGGTGACGACGGTGCGGCGGTGCTGGTCGAGCTTTCGGAGGCGACGTTCTCGGAGTTCCTGCACGAGTTGTTGACCGCGGTGGGGTCCGTGCGCACCGGCCGGGCGCAGGTGGTGCGCGGTGAGTTGGCCGGGTGGCAGCGGTGGGAGCCGGCGATCCGTGCGCTCACCAGTGGCCGCGAGATCTACGGGCCGCAGGTGTGGCACACGCTGGTCGGCCGGCAGGGCGAACCGCTCGACCTGCACCGGAAGTTTGCGGTCGACGACGACCGCGAGGAAATGCGGCACTTCCTGAACGTTGCCGGGTACCTGCACGTCAAGGCGGTGTTCACGCCCGAGGAGGTCGCCTGTTATGGCTCCGAGATTGAGCATGTCCGATCGCTCACCCCGCCGGGCGATCCGTTCTCGTGGTGGTCGATCAACGCAGCCGGCGACGAAGTGCCGACGCGCATCAACTACCTCGGCCGCTACTCGCAGGTGATCGACGAGCTGTGCTTCGATCCGCGGCTGCTGCACTACGCCACGCTCGCCGGTGACGATATGCGGGTGTGCAATGACCGGCTCGATGGGCCGATGGTGTTCATCAAGCACTCCAACGTGGTGAAGGGCAACGGTGATCTCGGATGGCACGTCGACGACGGCATCGGCGGCCACCCGGTTATGTGTCCCCTCGTCCAGGCCGGGGTGCAACTCGACCACGCCACCCCGGAGAACGGTCAGTTGCTCGTGCTGGCGGGGTCGCACCGCTACACCAAGCACTGGTACCAGTGGGGTGAGGAGACCGGATTGCCGGTCGTGGCGATCGAGACCGAGCCCGGTGATCTCACGTTGCACTACGGCGACACGCATCACACCACGCCGCCGCCAACCGCCGACGGGGCGGGGCGGCGGGCGTTGTACTTCAAGTTCTCCGAGCCGCACACCTTCGACTGGGTGCCTGCGGGGTGCCACTACAACGACGCGCTGTTCCGCACCGACGAAGCGGGGCGGAGCGCGAACCGAGCGACCACGTGGAAGGACGCGCAGCGGAACTGAGCCATGACGGCTATTCGATCATCGACTGCGACACGCACATCACCGAGCCGCCCGACGTGTGGACGTCGCGCGTGCTGGCCCGCTACGTCGACCACGTGCGGCCCACGGCGCCGCTGCTCACCCACCAATCAGGTCTTCCGGGCTTCGGCCGCTCGGTCGGCTTCACGGAACTGCACGACTGGGATCACATGGTGGGCCTCGTTGAAGACGCGGCGCTGTGGTTTGAACCGAGGACAGCCAGTTGCTACGCCCTGATCATCTGTGGCTTCATTCTCGGCGAACTGGTGCACCGTCTGTCGGGGCAACCGTTCGACCGGTTCTTTGCGAGCGAGATTGAGTATCGAGAACCAGCATTCCGATACGTGGTTCAGCCATGAGCACGAGGTCGGAGTGAAGTGAAGGTGCCAGCGTTTTTGTGCTGGGAGGGCGAGCCAGTTGCGGACGGGTTCCGCGGAGTGCGCCGATGGCTGTTAGGAGAGTCCACCGAGGTCAATCCGGTGGTCGTAGCCTGGGATCACTGAGCAGTGAGACCGCTGGCCATCGCTGCGTCGGCTTGGCTGCGGTCGCGGGTGACGAACACGCTGGTATCTCCCGGCCCCGCAAGCTCGCCGAGCACGATCACCGCAGCTGCGATGTGCAAGGCGTCGAGCGCCCGGATACCGTGCTCGCGGACCAACTGCAAAGCCTGTGCCTCGACCGGGGCTTGGTCTGCTGACACGACCAACGGGTTCCCTGCGGCGATGTCGGCATCGAACCGGGCCAGCAAAAGGACAGGTTCGACGCCGGCATGGCGTGCAGCACGTACCAAAGCCCCGGAAACCTCAATGCGGGCCAGTGTCGAGCTGACCGTGGCAGTATCGGGCTCATCGAACAATGCAACGGCGTCGCGGTGCCCGGAATCGCCGGGCAGATAGCGGCGCACGATTACCGACGAATCGACGTATGCGATTCTCACCGGGGATTACGTTGCTCATCGAGCAACTCGTCTGCCCCAACGTCGAGGGCACCGAGCAGGGCCTGCACGTCCGCCGGTGCGGGTACCGCGACAGTTGTCGGCGGTGGTGGAGCGACCGACAAGCCTGCCGCCGCAGCTCGGGCACGTAGAAGCAACCTCGGACCTGTCGCCTCATCAGCGGCCACGACGTCGAGCACCGCAACATCGAGCACCCCGGTCGCTAGCGCGTTGACACTCGTGCCCTTGGCCGCCGCTCGGCGCGAGAGACGCTCATGAAGTTCATCAGGTACACGCAACAGCAACTGCTTCATCCCAAATATGCTATCACTCCACCAATATCGATATCCTTCGTAGCTGCTGGGACCCGGCAGCGAACGGAATCGGCAGCGCGAGATACCTGGCCCGTATCGAAACGAAGCAGGCGATAGGCGTAGAGCTTGACGGCCGCCGCTTCCACAGTCGGAGAATCGTCGAAGAAGCGAGCCGGGAGCAGAGCTAAGCGAAGGACGCGGTACTCTAGGTTGGTGTCGGCTGGGTCTTGGTTCCGGCTCGACAGCCCCGGGTTTCGGCGCCCACACCGACGATCTTCCACTGGGGCGGTCACGGCGGATCGTGCCTCACCATGGATATGGCGACCGGGGTGAGCTTCGGCTTTGTTCCGAACCGGCTTCGACTCGGCAATGAAGTGATCGAAGAACGACTGGGCCGACTCTGGTAAACCGTGGGAGAAATCTCCCGGAGCCTTCCTTCCGCCTCCCCGATCGGGGTGGCCAACGCCACCCCGATCGACCGGAAACACCCATGGGAGGAACGGGCTAGCCACACCGTTTCTCATCACCTGCGCTTCGAATCACCCGATGTGGGGGACTAGGCCGCCAGGTACTCTTGCAACATGACCAGTCGACGATTGACCGTTGAGCAGCACAGAACAGCGATCAATGCGGCAGCGCGTCGCCACCACGGTCGCACGATCTCGATCTTCGGCTCGGTCGCCCGCGGAGACGACCGAGAAGACAGCGACATCGACTTCCTCGTCGATTTCGAACCAGGGAGCTCCCTCTTCGATCTCCTCCATTTACGAGACGAGCTCGCCGCAATCACCGGCTGCCCGGTCGACGTAGTCTCCGCGGGTGGACTCAAAGAACGCGATGAGCACATCCGGCGTGAGGCCGTGCCCCTATGACCAGGAACGACGAGCAGCGTCTCGCGGACATTCTCGACGCCGCGGCTGAGCTTGCCAGCATCGTCGATCGCGGCCGAGCAGTGTTCGACAGCGATCCCATCATGCGGCGAGCAGCAGAGCGGCTCCTCGAGATCATCGGCGAGGCGGCGCACGCCCTCACGCGCACGACGACCGACCGACACCCGGGCGTGCCGTGGCGGGACATCGCCCGCCTGCGGATTGTGCTCGCCCATCACTACCACCGCGTCGACCCCGAGCAGGTGTGGACAATCGCCACGACACATGTACCAGCGCTCGTCATCTCGGTCACCGAGACCTGACCCGTCTCGCGGCTACCCGCGTGTCCGCGACCGGACAGCGACCTGACAGCCTCCGTATCCGGTGACCGGTTCAGGCAAGCGGGGTGCCCGACCGTTCCAGCCAGCCGAGCGCAACCTCGATGGCCGCTGCCGCTTCGAGGGCCACGTGTTCGGCGAATCGCCGGGCCACGATCTGCACACCCACCGGACATCCTCGCACTACCGATGTCGGCTGCGCCACGACCGGAAGGCCGAGGAAGTTGAACGCGACGAGCGGGGTGTTCGCTGCGAAAATATCAAGTAGGCGCGCTTGTGAAGTCATGTCATCGTCGACCGGCCAGGCGGGTTCCATGGCGACCGGAAGCACGATCACGTCGAAGTCTTCCGTGAGCGTCCGCTGCCACTCGCGCACCTGGGCCGAGCGTGTGGCGAGGAGCGCATACATGCCGGGAAGATCGACCGCCGGGCCAAACGAATCGAACGCTTCGAGCATCGACGCGATCGCCGGCGAGCCGAGTTCGAGCATCGACGCGCGGCTGCGCATGTGGAAGTCGGTGTTGATAAGCGTCGCCCAGCCGCGGGCCGACGCTGCGAGGTCGGGCACCGACGCCTCACGTACCGACCAACCGCGCTCCTCAAGCGCCGCGCATGCCTGCGCCACGGCGTCTGCAACGTCTGGATGGGCCGGGGCGCCGGCGCCCAGACACCAACCGGCCCGCATGCCGCTCATCACCGCGAAGGGGGCGGGCACATACGAAGGATCACGCCACGAGCCGTTGGCCATCACCTCGAACATCAACCGGAGGTCGGCGACGGACCGGGCCATCGGTCCCTGTGCTGCGACAAGCTCGATGCCCAACGGACGCTCCCCCGCTGCGGTGAGATTGTGGCCCGGGATGCGACCGACCGTGGGCTTCAGGGCCGCCACTCCGCAACAGTTCGCGGGCCAGCGCAGCGAGCCGCCGGCATCGTTTCCGTGCGCGAGGCAGCCGATGCCGACAGCCAACGCGGCGGCCCCACCGCCGCTCGACCCGCCCGGCGTGCGCGTGTGGTCCCACGGGTTCACCGTCGCTCCGAACAGCGGGTTGTCGGTATGCCAACGCCACGAGAATTCGGGCGTGTTGGTGCGTCCGATCACGACGGCCCCCGCCGCTCTCAGACTCTCGACGAGCGGAGCGTCGACGGTGGCCACGACTCCGTCGAGAGCACGCACACCATTCGGCGTGGACTGACCCGCGACATCGACGTTGTCCTTGATCGTGACCGGCACGCCGGCAAGCGGAAGGGAGCGCCCGGCGGCAACGGCACGATCCACCGCCGACGCCTCAGCACGGGCGTTCGCGTTCACGCGCGTCACGGCGTTCAACCTGGGATTGAGCTCCGCCAGCCGGACCAGATGGGCCTCGACCACCTCCACCGCGGAGATCGTACGGCCCCCGACCTTCGCCGCGGTCGTGAGCGCAGACCAGGCCGTTGGATTGTTCGACGTGGGATCGCCAGTCCCCGCAGCGGATGCGGATCCGGTCATGCGGGGCATAGTAGCGCCGGGCCGAATCGGCAGTGCATGATGGCGGCCGATGATTACCGAAGAGGAGAACCATACGCTTACGCGGTCGGGACCGGGAACGCCCGGCGGGCATGTGCTACGCCAATACTGGCAACCCGCAGCCCTCACCGAAGAGCTCAGCGGTGATCGCCCCGTGGTTGCGGTGACCCTCATGAACGAAGAACTCGTCCTATTCCGTGACCAGACCGACCGCCTCGGCCTCATCGGACGCCCCTGCCCCCACCGCGGTGCCGACCTCACATTCGGACGCCTTGAAGACGGCGGGCTGCGCTGCCCCTTCCACGGTTGGCTCTTCGACGCGAGAGGCAACTGCCTGGAAACGCCAGCGGAGCCGAAGACCAGCACATTCTGTGCGCGCATAACAAACCGCAGTTATCCCGTGCAGGAGCGCAACGGCATCGTGTGGGCATACCTGGGCGGGGGCGATCCGCCGCCGCTGCCGGGCTATGACTGTCTCAGCGCCCCTTCTGCCCAGGTGTTCGCGTTCAAGGGTATGTGGCACTCGAACTGGGTGCAGTCGCACGAGGTGGGTGTCGATCCGGCGCACGCGCAGTTCCTGCACCGCGTCCTGCAGGACGACTCCACGCAGTACGGCCAGCAGTTCCGTGATCTGGTGGCCGACACCGGAGTGAGTATGACCAAACTAATGCGCGAGGCGTCAGCCCCGAACATCGTCGTCGAACCGACTTCCTTCGGCTTCCGGATGCGTGCCACCCGCGACTTCCGGGGCGAGTTCACCCACGTCCGGGTCTCCAACTGCATCTTCCCCAATGCCATCACGATCGCCATGAGTCGGGAGATGAGCATCACCCAATGGCACGTCCCCATCAACGACACGACGAGCTACTGGTACGCGATGTTCGTGAGCTTCGGTGAACCGGTCGACGCCGAAACAATGCGGGCCCAGCGCATCAACCAGGTGACGCTGCCCGACTACCGGCCCCGTGCCGGTCGCGCCAACGGATGGGGTTACAACCCGACCGAGCAACGCGTGTCCAGCTACACCGGCATGGGACTCGACATCAACGTTCACGACCAATGGGCGGTCGAGTCGCCCGGGCCGATCTTCGACCGCCGCAACGAACACCTCAGCCCGGCCGATGTCGGCATCCGCGCCCACCGGCGCCTTTTCCTCGCCGCCGCGGCCGACCCGTCGGAGGACAACCTGATCGCAAGGGTGCATCCGGGCCCGGGCCCGGTGGCGATCGATGCAGTGACCTCCGACGACCGGTTCGACGAAGCCTGGCGCAGTCTCGACGAGGCGCGTCGGGCTTCATCGGGATGGGCCGCGACGGTCCTCACGTGAGTATTGAGGTCGCTCGCGAGCTCGTGCGCGACGCCGGCGTCCACAGCATCCGGGTCGTGTTCGCCGATCAGCATGGTCTGTTGCGCGGCAAGACGATCGCCGCGGCCGGCTTCGCTGCGGCGCTCGAGCGCGGTATCGCCGTGCCGGGTTCACTGCTGCACAAGGACACCGGCAACGTCTACGCGCTCGGGGTGTGGGACCGCACCGGAAACCCGACGCTCGACGCACTCGTCGGTGCCCGCAACATGGTGCTGCGCCCCGACGCGTCATCGATACGGCTACTGCCCTGGGCTGAGGGCACCGCAATCGTGCTGAGCGACCTGGAGACGCTTGAGGGCGAACCGATCTCCTTGTCGACCCGGCGTCTTTGCGCGCAGGCCGTCGCCAGACTGGGAACGCTCGGCCACGTGTTCAAAGCCGGGCTCGAACTCGAGTTCCACCTCTACCGCGTCGGATCCAACGGTGAGCTCGAGGACATCCATCCCGGGTGGGATCTTCTCGGCGAAGACCGTCTCGATCGGATCGAACCGGTCCTCGAACCCATCCGAGTGGGGCTGGGGGCACTCGGCTTTCCACCCGCCACCATCGAGGCCGAACTCGGCCCCAGCCAGATCGAGATGACGTTCGGACCGGCCGTCGGCCTCGATGTCGCCGACCAGGCTGTACTCGTCCGCTCCGCCATCCGGCACATCGCCCGCCGAAACGGTTTCCAGGCCACGTTCATGAGTCGGCCCAAGTTGCGCGAAGAGAGTTTCCCGAGCGGATGGCACCTCCATCAGTCACTCGTCGACGGCTCCGGGGGCGGCGGCGGGACCGGCGCCAGCCTGTTCACGCCCACCGACGACACCTCGCTGCTGTCGCCGGTTGGACAGCAGTGGGTGGCCGGACTTCTTGCGCACGCTGCGGCTTCGTGCATGCTCACCACCCCCACAGTCAACGGGTACAAGCGGTTCCGACCGCGGGCGGTTACCCCCGATCGCATCACCTGGAGCCGGGAGCACCGCGGTGCGCTGCTGCGCGTCGTCGGAGGTGTCGGCGATCCGGCCACCCGGGTGGAGAACCGGGCCGGTGATCCCGCGGCGAACCCCTACCTGTACGTGGCGTCGCAGATCCTGAGTGGCCTCGACGGGGTGACCGGATCGCTCACCCCGCCGACCGCGAGCGAATCGCCGTATGAGCCCGCCAGCGGAGAGCTTCTACCCCGCACCCTGGGCGAGGCCATCGATGCTTTTGCCACCAGCGCGATGTACCGGACCGTGTGGGGAGACGAGGTCGTTGACTACCTCGTCGCGCTGAAGCAGAGCGAATGGCGGCGTTTCGTGGCCGCCGTCACCGACTGGGAGCACCGCGAGTACTTCGATCTGTTCTGACGTCTGTTCTGACGCGTCGGCACAGGTGTTTCCGCGGAGACCCTCAACCGGTCGCGAGGGTGACGTCGATCCGGAGTCGCAACGTCCCCGCAACGCCGTTTGGCGGTGCGGGGTACAGACCGAGGTCCCTGGGGTGAAGGCGGCGGGTTAGTCGTCGTCGTGGTCACCGTGGTCAAGCAAATGGTTCACGTAGCTCACGCAGTCGCCTTGATTCCGGAATCGTCGGCCATCGGCCCGAGCGAGCTGCTTCCAGCCATCACGCTTGCAGTCGTCAACGATGACCGGAGTCCTCGGCACAGCGAGCACCGATACCGTCGCTAAAGCGGAGAAGTAGTCAGCGTTTCCGGCCTGTGTGGCCTTGACCACGCACGTTCCGCTGAAGCCGGTGATCGTCACGACACCCAGAGACAACGTGCACGGACCCGACACGGTGATCACGGTGGGAAACCCGGAAGTCGCCGTGGCGACAGGCGTGAAGTTGGATGCCATCGGAGCCGAGGCGGGGACTCCGCTGAACGTGATGGTCTGGGCCAGTTTCGCAACGGTAACGCCCGATGAGGGCGACGTTGCCGACCTGAACACCGCGTCTGCCGCTTTCGTGGCAGTTATGGAGCACGAACCGGTCCCGTGGGTGATGATGACCTTTCCAGCGTCCAGCCCGGAGCCGATGGCGCATGCGGTGGATGCACCGGCATCAAAGGTGACGGCGCCGGTGCCACTTCCCCCGGCCACCACGATGGGCAGCCGATCGAGATATACACCGCTGGATGGTGACACCACCGTCAATGCAGCCTGGTTGCAGGAGGTACTCCCCGTTCCGCCGGTAGTGGTGCCGATCGGGCAGGGAATAGCGGCTGTATTGCCGGTTCCCGGCGCATAGCTGCCGATCGGCGCCGGGGTACAAGCAACCGCACCCGCGGCCGAACTGAACGTCCCAGGCAAACACAGGGTGGCCGAGGAACTCCCACCCACAGCCACGAAACTCCCGGCAGGAGCCGGCGCACAGCCAACCGCCCCCGCAGCCGAACTGAACGTCCCCGCAGGACACAGCGTCGCAGCAGTGTTACCCATCCCCGCTGCAAAACTACCGGCAGGAGCCGACGTACACGCGACAGCACCCACCGCCCCACTGAACGTCCCCGCAGGACACAGCGTCGCAGCAGTGTTACCCGACCCCGCCGCAAAACTCCCCACAGGAGCCGACGTACACGCGACAGCACCCACCGCCGCACTGAACGTCCCAGGCAAACACAGGGTGGCTGAGGAACTCCCACCCACAGCCACGAAACTCCCGGCAGGAGCCGACGTACACGCAGCAGCACCCATCACGTCGCTGAACGTCCCCGCAGGACACAAGGTGGCCGAGGAACTCCCACCCACAGCCACGAAACTCCCGGCAGG